>JAZSOW010000033.1:0-2923 GCA_045537135.1 Acutalibacteraceae bacterium | reverse complement strand
CGCGTAAGGGTGCTACCCGTCGCCGCAAAGAACGCAAGAATATCGAACGTGGCGCCGCCCATATCCAGTCCACGTTCAACAACACCATCGTCACCATCACCGACCTGCAGGGCAACGCTCTGTCCTGGGCTTCTGCCGGTGGGCTGGGCTTCCGCGGTTCTCGTAAGTCCACTCCCTTTGCTGCTCAGACTGCCGCTGAGACCGCTGCCAAGGCCGCTATGGAGCACGGTCTGAAGACCGTTGAAGTTTACGTTAAGGGCCCCGGTGCCGGCCGTGAAGCCGCCATCCGCGCTCTGCAGGCCGCCGGTCTGGATGTCACCATGATTAAGGACGTTACCCCCGTTCCCCACAATGGTTGCCGTCCTCCCAAGCGCCGTCGCGTCTGATTGATAGGAGGTATATTGTTATGGCAAGATATACTGGTGCGGTGTGCAAACTCTGCCGCCGTGAAGGTCAGAAACTGTTCCTGAAGGGCGAGCGCTGCTACACCGGCAAGTGCGCCCTGGACCGCCGCTCTTACGCTCCCGGCCAGCATGGCCAGGCCCGTATGAAGAAGGCTTCCGAGTACGGTAAGCAGCTGCGTACCAAGCAGCTCGCCAAGCGTTACTACGGTGTGCTGGAGGGTCAGTTCTATCACTACTTCGAGCTGGCTGAGAAGATGCCCGGCGCCGCCGGTGAGAATCTGCTCACCCTGTTGGAGAGCCGCCTGGATAACGTTGTGTATCGTATGGGTCTGGCTTCCTCCCGTGCCGAGGCCCGTCAGCTGGTGGGTCACAAGCACTTCTCCGTTAACGGCCGTACCGTTAACATCCCCTCTTTCCTGGTGAAGCCCGGCATGACCATCGCTCTGCGCGAGGGCAGCCGCTCCCTGGAGAAGTTCAAGGCCATCATCGAGGCCAATGGTTCTCGTCCTGTTCCCGCTTGGCTGGATATGGACAAGAACAACAGCCAGGCTAAGGTTGTTGCTCTGGCTAAGCGCGAGGATATCGATCTGCCCATCGAGGAGACCCTCATCGTCGAGTTGTACTCCAAGTAAGCAGCCCATCCCCCGCAACCACACATTTACTGCGTGTATTGCCGCCTAAGGGCGGCGGTACCCGCCATCAATAAAGGAGGGTTTTTGCATGATCGAAATCGAAAAGCCCCAGATCGAAGCCCTGGATCTGGCCACCGATGGCACTTACGGCAAATTCGTCGTGGAGCCTTTGGAGCGCGGCTACGGAACCACCATTGGCAATAGCCTGCGTCGTGTTCTGTTGTCCTCTCTGCCCGGCGTGGCTGTGACCTCTATCAAGATCGACGGCATCCTCCACGAGTTCTCCACCATTGAGGGCGTCAAGGAAGATGTTACCGAGATCGTCCTGAACATCAAGGGTCTGCTCGCCAAGATCAACGGCGAGGGTCCCAAGGTAGCGTATATCGAGGCTGAGGGTCCCTGCGTGGTGACCGCCGGCTCCATCAAGTGTGACAGCGAGGTGGAGATTCTGGATCCCGATATGCACATCGCCACTGTGGGCGAGGGTGGTCGTCTGTTTATGGAGCTGACCCTGGATAAGGGCCGCGGCTACGTTCCCGCGGAGCGCAATAAGCAGCTGCTGAACCCCGTCATCGGTGTCATCCCCGTGGACTCCATCTACACCCCCGTGGTGAAGGTGAACTACACCGTGGAGAACACCCGTGTGGGTCAGATCACCGACTATGATAAGCTGACCCTGGAGGTCTGGACCAACGGCGTGCTGCACGCTCAGGAGGCCGTCTCTCTGGGTGCCCGTGTGCTGACTGAGCATCTGAACCTGTTCGTGGACCTGTCCGGCGACGCTTTGGGTGGCAACCCCATCCTGGTGACCTCCGACGACACCGCCCAGACCACCGTTCTGAACATGCTCATCGAGGAGCTGGAGTTCTCTGTGCGTAGTCTGAACTGCCTGAAGAGAGCCGGCATCAACACGGTGGAGGAGCTGATCGCTCACACTGAGGACGATATGATGAAGATCCGTAACCTGGGACGTAAGTCCTTGGAGGAAGTTATCAACAAGCTGGCGTCCCTGGGCCTGGCCCTGCGCGACGACGAAGAATAATCCCACATTCCGACCGCGAGTCGGATGTAGAACGATAAGGAGTGAATATCCATGCCCGGTACGAGAAAGTTAGGCAGACCTACTGCCTCCCGTATGGCTATGCTGCGTGCGATGGTTACCTTCCTGCTGGAGAACGGCAAGATCGAGACCACCGTCACCCGCGCGAAGGAAGTGCGTTCTCTGGCTGAGAAGATGATCACCATCGCCAAGGAGCCCACCCTGCACAACAAGCGTCAGGTGTTTGCTTTCGTGACCAAGGAGTCCGTGTGCAAGAAGCTGTTTGACGAGATTGCTCCCAAGTATGCTGAGCGCAACGGCGGTTACACCCGCATCATCAAGACCGGCGCTCGCCGCGGCGACGCTGCCGAGATGGCCATCATCGAGCTGCTGTAATCAGCGGTTAGACAATGCATCAAAAGAGCCTACCCGATTTCGGGTAGGCTCTTTTTTTCATATTGTGCCCACCTCGCAAGCCTTCCCCTCGAGGGGAAGGTGCCGAACGAAGTGAGGCGGATGAGGTGGTCGCGGAGCGCAAAACGGACGGGCAATGCCCGTCCCTACAATCTCGCGCCGACCCTAATCATACTCGTAGGGGTCATTCTATATGCCCCCGCGTTTCGGGCGGATATGGAATCCGCCCCTACAATACGTACAAACCTCAATAGAAACAGTAGGAACATCCATCCCACCATAATGGCACACCGCCGCCCCTTGCACTGTCACCGAGTTTGTGCTATACTGGTGCTGTTAAACGTTGTCTTTGGAGGTGAGCCGATGAAAAAACTACTGGCGCTGTTTGACGTCAAAATGTGGAAATTCCTGCTGGTGGGTGTGCTCAACACCTT
>JAZSOW010000032.1:0-91062 GCA_045537135.1 Acutalibacteraceae bacterium | reverse complement strand
CCTTTGAGGGTAAGCGCCGCATGGAGCAGGCAGAGGACGGCATTGCTGCCCTGCGTGAGCACGTGGACAGCTTGGTGGTCATCCCTAATGACCGCATCCGTCTGGTCTCCGCCGAGAAGCTGACCATGAAGAACGCTTTCGAGTTGGCGGATGAGGTTCTGCGCCAGGGCGTGCAGAGCATCTCCGAGCTTATTCAGACCCCCGGCGACATCAACCTGGACTTTGCCGATGTGCTGTCGGTGATGAAGGATGCCGGCTTCGCCCACATGGGCGTTGGCAGTGCCGAAGGACAGGATCGCGCCGAGCTGGCCGCCAAGGCGGCTGTGGACAGCCCCCTGCTGGAGACCTCCATCGAGGGCGCTCGTGGCGTGCTTATCAACATCGCCGCTCCTGAGGATTTTGACTTTGATGAGATGGAAAAGGCCACCAGTACGGTCAGCACGCTGGTCAACCCGGATGCCAATGTGATTTGGGGCTACAGCCTGAGCGAGGATATGGGGGATACCGTCCGTGTGACGGTGATCGCCACCGGTCTCACCGCGGATGATAAAGGCGGCAACGGTGGTCGTATGAGTGCGGCGATGGGTGGCAAGCCCGCTACGGAATCCGGCTCCAGTATCTTCGACCCCTTCACGGTGGGTGACGAAGACGACGACCTGGCGGAGATCAACCGTATTTTTGATCGCCGTAATACCGAGTCCAAGGGCTAAGATAGACTTTGACAGCAGATGCGTGTATGCGCATCTGCTGTTTTTATGTTTTTCGACAAGCAATGCCAAATATTGACAACTTTGACAATCTTTGCTACAATACCGTATATAGAGTGAATATAACAGGAAGGAGGATGTCCCATGACCTCTACCGGTATTGTTAGGCAGATCGATGCTTTGGGTCGCCTGGTGCTGCCCATCGAGCTACGCCGCACGCTACAGCTCGAGGAAAAGGATTCTCTGGAGATTTTTGTGGAGGATAACACCATTGTGCTGAAGAAATACCAGCCGGCGTGTATTTTTTGCGGCAATGCACGGGATGTGAGTGCCTTTAAGGGGCGCAACGTTTGTGCCGAGTGTCGTCGTGCCATGGCGGAATAAGCCCATAAAAAAGCAGGAGGGATGCCGATTGGCATCCCTCCTTTTTGAGGTTTAGCAGCAGCAGCCGTTGCCGTTGTCACGCTCACCGCAATCATCGATCAGCAGAAGAACGATGATGATGAACAGGATCCAGGTGCAATCGTTGCCGCCAAACAGGTTACGCAGACACATACTGTTTCACCTCCTTACACTCTCATACTATGCCGTTCCAAGATAAGTGGTGAATGTATAAAGGGACAAAAAAACGTCTATATTTCTATAGGAGAGATAGGAGGCGGTAAGGATGTACCGATTTAAGAGATTTACCGAAAAGGCGGGGATAGCCTTGAATGCGGCGGTGAACGCGGCGCGGGAGATGGGGCACACCTACGTGGGCACCGAGCATCTGGTGCTGGGGCTCTTGCGAGAAGGTAGCGGTGTGGCGGCGGTGGTGCTCAGTGCGCGGGGTGTTACGGCGCTGCGATATGCGCGCAAGATCATGGAGGTGGAATCCGGGGGCGTCCCCAGTATGCTGACACCGGATGACTTTACCCCCCGCGCCATAACCGCCATGGAAACAGCTTTGGCAGAAGCCGCGATGGCGCAACAGCGCTATGCGGGCACGGAGCATATATTGGCGGCTATTCTCCGGGATGACAGCAGTGTAGCGGTGCGTCTGTTGCAGCAGTTGGATGTGCGTCCTGCCGAGGTGTTGAACGACCTGACCCGGGCGGCGGGCGCTCACTCGATACAGGCGGATGTGTTGCCGTCGTCAAAAAACGCCCGCACACCGCTGTTGGAGCAATATGGAAAGGATCTTACCCGCCTGGCCGCCGCCGGCGAGCTGGATCCGGTGGTGGGACGTGAGGAGGAGATCAACCGGGTCATCCAGATCCTGTGTCGCCGCACCAAGAACAACCCCTGCCTCATTGGCGAGCCGGGGGTTGGCAAGACCGCTGTAGCGGAGGGACTGGCACGGCGTATCGTAGCGGGAGAGGTGCCGGATATCCTGCGGGATAAACGGCTGGTAACCCTGGACTTGACAGGGATGGTGGCCGGCACCAAGTACCGAGGTGACTTTGAGGAACGAGTCAAGAGCACCATAGCCGAGGTGCGAAAGGCCGGTGATGTGTTGCTGTTTATCGACGAGATACACAATCTCATCGGCACCGGCGCGGCAGAGGGCGCGGTGGATGCGGCGAACATTCTCAAGCCTCTGTTAGCGCGTGGCGCGTTGCAGTTGGTGGGAGCGACCACCGTAGAGGAATACCGCCGCCACATTGAGAAGGATGCGGCGTTGGAGCGGCGCTTTCAGCCGGTGACCGTGGCGGAACCCAGCCCGGCACAAACGCTGGAGATCCTACAGGGGCTACGGAGCCGGTACGAGAGCCATCACGGCGTACAGGTGACGGATGAAGCTCTGGAGGCGGCGGTGACGCTGTCGGTACGGTATATTCCTGACCGCTATCTGCCGGATAAGGCCATCGACCTGATGGATGAAGCGTCTGCTCGTGTGCGGTTGCGAGAGGAGGAGAGCACCCTGCCCTCGGCGGTATTGCCGGAGAGTACCGTTGCGTCATTTGACGTGGAGATACGAAAGGCGGTACATGCCCGGGATTTTCGGCGAGCGGCTGAACTGCAAGCGGGCAAAACGACTTCTTGTAAGCGCTTACAAGAACAGCACAACGCCTGGTATCCCCAAGAGCCGACGGCGCCGCTTGCTGTTTCGGCAACGGATGTGGCGGCGGTGGTGGCGCTGTGGACCGGGCTACCGGCGGAGCAGGTCTCCCGGGAAGAGCAGACCCGGTTACAACAGCTGGAGAGTCTGTTGCATGAGCGGATGGTTGGGCAGGAGGAAGCGGTGCGGGCGGTAGCGCGGGCGGTGCGACGCAGCCGGGTGGGGCTACAGGATCCGGATCGTCCCGGAGGCTCCTTTATCTTCCTTGGCCCGACAGGGGTGGGCAAGACCCAGCTTTGCAAGGCATTAGCGGCGGTGTTGTTTGGGGATGAGAAGTCACTGATCCGCCTGGATATGTCGGAGTATATGGAAAAGCATACGGTCTCTCGTCTGATCGGCTCGCCCCCGGGGTATGTAGGGCACGAGGAGGGCGGTCAGCTTACCGAACAGCTACGCCGTCGCCCCTATGCCGTTGTGCTGTTGGATGAGATCGAGAAGGCGCATCCGGATGTGTTTAATCTCCTGCTGCAGATATTGGAGGACGGTCAGCTAACGGATGCCCAAGGGCGACGGACGGATTTCCGCCACGCCCTGGTGATCATGACCTCCAATGTGGGTGCCCGGCAGATTGCGGGGGATGGTCAGCTCGGCTTTGGTGACCGAATAGCGAATGCTCAACAACAGCGCGCCGCCGCACTCAGTGAGCTGAAAAAGCTGTTTCGTCCGGAATTGCTTAACCGGGTGGATGAGATCATCGTGTTCCGCTCCCTAACGCCTGCCGAGGTGGAATCCATTGCCCGACAGATGCTGAACACCTTAGCTTCCCGATTGGAGTCGCTTGGCTATCGGTGCCGTATAGAGGAAGCGGTGGCGAGTGTGCTGGCACAGGCAGGATATGACCCGGTGTACGGCGCCCGCCCTCTGCGTCGGGCGTTGCAGAGCCGGGTGGAGGACGTACTGGCAGAGCAGCTACTGGAGGGGCGGTATGAGAAAGGGGATACCATTACCGTTTGTGTGCAGGATGGAGAGATCCGCTGCGGCAAGGCGGTGTGCGAAACGGCATAAATAAGATAGGGCTATACCATTGAGAATGGTTTTAAGATTTGTTTTCATTGCCCGATGCGCCGCACCACAGGCTGCTATCAAGGGCTAATCTAAGTAATTCGATTTTGTAGGGCAGGGGCTTGCTCCTGCCGCTAAAACGCAAAGCAAAATCCCTCTGTCGAGAAACCGGCAGAGGGATTTTTTCATATCTATTGAAAACTCATTAGTTAATCGGTTTGCTTACCGCATGTACACCTCAAAGTGCATGGTGGTCTCATCCAGGCGGTACTGCTCGGGCAGGGCGGGGCCACAGCTGTGGGAGCCCAGACCGGAACACTTGTAATCCACGCGGATGTTGGTCTTGCCGTTCTTCTTGAGCTCATCGGTATGCTGGGCAAGATCCAGGGAGATGATGTCATAGCTGGATACGTTGCACTCAAACTGCGTATCGGTGAGGAAGGTAAGACCGTTGTTCATCTTCAGGTAGGTGGTGTTATAGTGGTTGCCATGCTCCTGGGGACGGACATAGGGCACGTACTCCTTTTCGGGGGTGCTGGTATACAGACCCATGGGGGCGTGCAGGTTCATATCGCAGTAGCTCTCACCGGGCCCCATGCCGAAATAGGTGAAGCTGTCATTCTCCACCGGGGAGACAAACTCGTAGCCCAGGCGGGGGAGCATATCGGTGAATTCCGGCTTCTTCTCGGCGTCCAGGGTGAACTTCACCGTGCCGTCGTCATAGAAGCTGAGCTCCTGGGTATAACGAAGGATGGGCATACGGCTGACACCGGCCAGGCTGGCCACGGTGATGATGCGGTTGCCCTCGATCTTCAGCTCGTAGATCTTGTTGAACATAGCGTGGAAGTTACCGCGGCACCAGTTGTTGGGGTTGTAGATTTGGCTCCAGTTGAAGCGCAGGGTGCGCTCGTTATCGATGGGGGCACGGTAGACGCCCAGCCGCACCGGCTCGGCGATCTGCTCCACACCGTTCTTCACGATGCTGTCAAGCTGGCCGTAGAGCTTGTTGAAGGCGTAGCGGAAACCGTCACCCTCGGCGATGATGTGAGTCTTGGTCTCCTTAAAGGCGGTGAAGGGAGCCCCCACCGTCACAGCGGCCTTGCGGCTCTCCTGCTCAAGCTGGGTCATACCGATCTCATAGCCGTCGGCCGACAGCATATGTACCGTCACGTAGCAGCCGTGCTGGCAGGTAGCGGGCGCGGTGAAGGGGCAGTCCACGGTCACGGTAGCGTGGGGCGCGGCGTCCACCGTCAGCTCCACGCAGCCTGTTTCCTTGCCGTCCACCGTCTGCTTGATAACAAAGCGTCGCTCGGAAAGATCGGTAAAATCGTAGTCGTTGGTGATGGCGATCCTATCACCCTCCCAGGTGACGCGCATGGGCTGGTAGGCGTGCTTGGCGTGCAGAGAGCCCGCCTTGAAGCTGCGGTCGGAGAATACCAGACCGTCACAGCAGAAGTTGTTGTCGTGGGTGTTTTCCTGGAAATCACCGCCGTACTTCTGTACGCCGTCCACGATGACGGTGTGATCCGTCCACTCCCAAATACAGCCACCCATGGCCTTATCGTACTTGTGGAACATATCCATGTACAGGTGTACGTCGCCGGGTCCGTTGCCCATGGCGTGGGAATACTCGCACAGATATACCGGGCGGGGGTCATCCGCCTCCAGCCAGGCCTGGAATTGATCCATAGCTGGATACATGGTGCTGCGGATATCTACAGGGCCATCCTCATAAGGGAGGTCGGTGCAACGCTCGAAGTGCAGAGGCCGGGAGGGATCCCGCTGACGGGCCCAGTTAAGCATCTCGGTGATGCACAGGGCGTAGGCAGACTCGTTACCCATACTCCAGCTAAAGACACAGGCGTGGTTTTTATCCCGCTCGATCATGCGCTCTACGCGCTCCACGTGGGCGGGGATCCACTCCTCTTTAGCGGTGACCCACTGGGGATTATCCCCATCGTAGCCACCCACGCCGGGCTGGTTGCCATGGCGGGTGGCGAAGCCGTGGGCTTCGTTGTCGGCCTCATCCATTACGTAGAAGCCCAGCTCATCGCACATGCACAGGAACTCGGGCGTAGGAGGATAATGCGAGGTGCGGATGGCATTGATGTTGAGCTCCTTCATCTTGAGCAGCTCCGCACGGAGGAACTCGTCACTCTCCACGTAACCATCGGTGGGATGGGTGTCGTGGTGGTTGACGCCCTTGAGGATGACTCGGGTACCGTTGATTTTGAACACGCCGTTCTCAATGGACACCTCCCGCATACCCACCTTAAAGGGGATATACTCGGTCTTGCCCCGCACGATGACAGTGTAGAGGTATGGCTTCTCCGCATTCCACAGGATGGGGTGGGTCAGATCCGCCACCCTGCCCTCGGCGTCGTAGATGATGTAATCCTCGGCACTGACGGTGATCTGCTTGCAATCTGCCTTGATCTCCACGTCCTCAATACAGTCTGCCTCGCGGCTGAGCAGGTACACATCGCGGAAGATACCCGCCAAACGGAAGAAATCCTGGCACTCCAGGTAGCTACCCACGCACCAGCGCAGGACCTTGGCGACCAGCAGGTTTTCTCCCTCATGCACATAGGGGGTCAGATCAAATTCCGCCTGCATGTGGCTGACCTGGGTGAAGCCCACGTACTGGCCGTTGACATACAGAAACAGGCAGGAGGCCACGCCCTCAAACACGATGTGGGTGTTCCGCTTTGCCCAGTCACCGCTTAGGGTGAAGGTGGTGCGGTAGACGCCGCAGGGATTCTCATCCGGTACGTAGGGGGGATCCACCGGGTGGGGATAGTTCAGATTGGTATACTGGGGTAGCTCGTAGCCGTGCATCTGCCAGCAGGACGGCACCGGCAGACGATCCCAGTCCTTAATGGCGGCAAGATCCTCCGGTAGGTCAAAGTCCCGCTCGTAGAACTTGAAATCCCACGTGCCGTTAAGTAACTTGTAATAAGCGCTCTGATGACGGTCGCCGGCCAGCGCCTTTCCCTCACTTTCGTAGGGGATGTAATAGGCGCGCTGGGGCAGCCGATTTTCGCTCAACTTATCCAATCGCTCATAGATTCTCATACGGTTACACCTCTCAAAGGCCATTTTTGTAATAGTACCATATTTTAGGGGCTTGCGCAAGTGAAAAACTGCCGTCTTTATTCAATTTTTGCCACATTCTCCCTGCCAAGCAGGCTTGTAAGCTCCTCCAGCAGCACCGGCTGGGGATCCACCCACCAGCTTTGGGGCGTGCGCACCAGCTTGCCGCTGTCGGCAAAGCGGATGTATACCGGCAGGGAACCTTCGAATACCGACAGCAGCCGCTGAGCGTGACGATAAGTGTCTCCTGTATTGGTGGGAAGACGCAGGTACAGCCCGGCATTGGCAGAAGGGGCTTTTTTCGTTTCCGGAGAGGGCCTCTGTAACCTCTCCCGGGCGGGATCCGTGTTGGGCGGCAGCTCCTTGGGTACCGGCTCCACTCGCTCGGCTAAGAGCTTTAGTTCCTTTTCCTCCTGCACATCTAAGCGACCGGTGACCAGCACCACCTGCCCGGGCTGTAGTAGCCCCTCTCGTTGTGCCAGCAGCTTGGGGAATACAACCAACTCCACCGAGCCATACAGATCCTCCAGCCCCACATAGGCCATGGGAGCGCCGGATTTGGTGTTTTGGGTGCGTACACGGCTTACCAGGCACAGTAGCCGTACATTGGCGCCGTCCCGGTAGTTACCGGTGTCCTCTTCTACAGCGGTTAGGATGCGATCCAGCCGATCCACGCGCAGTTGCTTCATGTGCTCTTTATAAGGAGTGAGAGGATGTCCGGTTAGGTACATGCCGGTGGCATCCTTTTCCATTTGCAGCAGCTCGCTGAAGGGCAATTCCTCTACGTCCGGTACCGGGATGGGGGCGTCTCCCTCCTCCTCAGCGGTGTCGAAGAAGCCCACCTGTCCGTCCACGGTGTTTCGGTTTTGGTTGTCCAGCTGATCCAGTAGCTGGGGAGCCATTTGTAGCATCTGCCGCCGGTTGAGCCCCAGCCCATCCAGTGCGCCGCAACGGATGAGGCTGTCCACACCGGGACGGTTGAAATCCCGCTGACCGGTGAGTCGCTTGCAAAAGCTGTAAAAGCTGGTGAAGGGGCCGTTTTGCTCCCGTTCCCGGGTAAGCAGATCGATAAAGCCCCGCCCGATGTTCTTCACCGCCAGCATACCGAAGCGGATGTGGTCGTCCACCACCAGAAAATCCGCGCCGCTCTCGTTCACGTCGGGAGGAAGCACCCGGATACCCATGCGCTCACATTCCCGGATGTAGGTGACCACCTTACTGCTACCGAACACGCTGGTCAGCAGGGCCGCCATGTACTCTTTAGGATACAGGCATTTGAGGTAGGCGGTCTGGTATGCCACCAGCGCGTAGGCGGCGGCGTGGGACTTATTAAAGGCGTAGGAGGCAAAGGAAGACATCTTATCAAAGATGGCGTTGGCGGTGGCGGCGGGGACCCCCCGGCGCACACAGCCCTCCACCACAACAGTACCGTCATCGGCGGTAAGGCCGTTGATGAAGATCGCTCGCTCCTGCTCCATGACATCGTGTTTTTTCTTCGCCATGGCCCGGCGCACCACATCGGCACGGCCAAAGGAATAGCCAGCCAATGCCCGGAATACCTGCATTACCTGCTCCTGGTATACAATGCAACCGTAGGTGACCCGCAGGATGGGCTCCAGTAGAGGATGGGCGTATTTTACCCGCTCGGGATGGCGGCTGTTCTCAATATACCGGGGGATGGAATCCATCGGCCCGGGACGGTATAGAGAGATGACTGCGATCAGATCCTCAAACCGGGTGGGGCGCAGCTGCATGAGCACCCGCTTGAGCCCACCGGATTCCATCTGAAACACACCGTCGCTCTGCCCTTGGGACAGCATGGCATACACACGCTTTTGGTCCAGCGGGATGTCAGCTACCCGGAAGGCGGGTGTGTGGGTTTGTATCATGCTTTCCGCATCGGCGATGACCGTTAAGTTCCGCAGCCCCAGGAAATCCATCTTGAGCACGCCCAGCTCCTCCAAGTTATGCATGGCATACTGGGTGGCGGTGGCGTCCTTGTTGAGACATAGGGGCACGTAGTCGCTGACCGGGCGGGGAGCAATGACCACCCCGGCGGCGTGGGTGGAGGCGTTGCGGGGCATCCCCTCCACCTTTTGCGCCATTTGGATGAGGTTCTTGACCTGAGGATCGCTGTCCACCGCCTCCCGTAGCTTGGGGGTGGCGGCCAATGCCTTTTCCAGGGTCATATCCAAGGCATGGGGCACTAACTTGGCTACCCGATCCGCGGTGCCGTAGGGAAGCCCCATGGCTCGCGCCACATCCCGCACGGCAGCTCGCGCCGCCATGGTGCCAAAGGTGATGATCTGCGCCACCCGGTCAGCACCGTATTTGCTGATAACGTAGTCAATGACCTGCTGGCGCTTCTCGGTGCAAAAATCCACGTCAAAGTCCGGCATGCTTACCCGCTCTGGGTTGAGAAACCGCTCAAACAGCAGGTCGTATTGCAGGGGGTCAATGAGGGTGATGCCCATGCAGTAGGCACACAGGCTACCCGCTCCGGAGCCACGCCCCGGCCCTACCGGGATATCGTGGGCGCGGGCATAGTTGACGTAATCCGCCACGATGAGGTAGTAGTCCGCATACCCCATACGCCGGATGACGTCCAGCTCGTATTCCAGCCGTTCGGTGACGATGCTGTCGGGGGTGTCCCCATACAGCCGGTGCATCCCCGCCCGGCATAAAGTCTCTAGATAGGCGTTGCTGTCTCCGCCGGGGGCATCGAAGGCGGGGAGCTTAAGCTGTCCAAAGGTGATCTCTACCTGACAGCGGCGGGCGATCTCCAGGGTGTTTTCCACCGCACCGGGATAGGCATCGAACAGCGTCTGCATGTCTTCCCCGGATTTGAGATAAAACTCCTCCGTCTCAAAGCACAGGGGGCTGGGCTCCTGCAGGGTGGTGGCGGTTTGGATGCACACCAGCACCCGCTGGACGGCGGCATCCTCTTTTTCTACATAGTGCACGTCGTTGGTGCACACCAGCGGCAGCCCGGTTTCCCGGGAGAGTCGTAGCATGGCGGGGAGGATCTGCCGTTCCTCCGCCATACCGTGGTCCTGAAGCTCCAGATAAAAGTGATCTTCCCCGAACACCGCCGCATACCACAGGGCGGTGCGCCGGGCGGCCTCATAGTCACTTTGTAGCAGGGATTGAGGAATTTCTCCCGCCAGGCAGGCAGAGAGCGCAATCAGCCCCTCATGGTGTTTCTCCAGCAAAGCGTGATCCACCCGGGGCCGCATATAGAAGCCATCCACCCAGGCGGTGGACACCAGCTTTAACAGGTTTTGGTAGCCTACCTCGTTTTCGCATAGCAACACCAGGTGGTGGTAGTTGTTATCCTGTCCATGCACCTTATCCTGCAAGGAGCGGGGGGCCACATAGACCTCACACCCGATGATGGGTTTTATGCCTTGTTTCTTACATTCCTTATAGAAGTCGATGGCGGCGTACATGGCGCCGTGGTCAGTGATGGCTAATGCCTCCTGTCCCATCGCCTTGGCGCGTGCCACCAATGCCGGGATCCGGCAGGCGCCGTCCAGCAGACTGTATTCTGTATGCACATGCAGGTGGACAAAGGGTTGCACAGACGGCACCTCCTTTTTTTATTTTTCTAACTTATCCGCAAATGCCAGGATACGCTGAAGCCGGTGGTTGACACCGCTGCGGCTCAGGGGCGGATCCATAGCCGCCCCTAGGTCCCGTAGGGACATATCCGGGTTTTCCAGCCGTAGCCGCGCTAAAGCCTGCAGCTCCTCCGGGAGCGCCGCCAGACCGCAGGTCTCCTCGATGCGCCGCACAGCGTCCATGTGCACCCCGGCGGCGGCTACCGTCTTGTCAATGTTGGCATTCTCGAAGTTCAGGCGCCGATTGGTGTTGTTACGGATGCTTTTGACCATTTTGACGTTCATTAGCTCCAGGGTTGCGCGGGGTGCCCCCAGGTAGGTCAGACATTCCTCAATGCGCTCGCTTTCCTTGATGTATACCACGTAGGAGCCGTTGCGGGTCACCGCCTTGGCGGGGAAGCCCACCTCTCCCAGCAGGGAAAGCAGATCCCGGCTCAGATTATAGTGGGGGACACTGAATTCCAAATGGTAGTCGTGGTTGGGGTCAGTCACCGCCCCACACACCAAAAAAGCGCCACGTAGCAGGGCTCGGGCGCATTGCTCGCAGTCTACATTGGCGCGGTTGAGCCGCACGGATACCTCCCTGGGGGAGTGCCCAAAACGCTCCAGCACTCGTCGGCGAGCGTCTGCATCCGTGTATCGCCGCACCTGTAGGGTGGTGCGCCGCCGTACCGTATCGGCCTCGGGAGCTTGTACCCCGCACACCTGGGCGGTCAGCCGGGCATACAGATCGGCTACCGCCGTTTGTTCAGTCTGCAACGAGATCTCTCGCCCGCCGAAGGCGTGGCCGAACTCCAGCATGCCATAGGCCTGCGCCGCCCGGCAACAGGGCTTGTCCGGCAGCGCGTCGGTTAATTCTATTTTCACATCCGCAGAAAAGGACATGCCATTCACCCTACTTTTTATCAATATCCCGGTGGTTTACCAGTACCCGGTGGTTTGTCAGCCGAATATGAGCGGCTACTTCCTCCGCAATGGTCACTGAGCGATGCTTACCGCCGGTACAGCCGATGGCGAGGACCAGCTGGCTTTTGCCCTCCTTGATGTACAGCGGGATGAGGTGATCCAGCATGGCATATAACCGCGCAAGGAACTTCTGGGTATCCGCGGATGCCAGCACAAACTCCCGCACCGGCCGGTCAAGCCCGGTCTGCTCTTTGAGCTGAGGCACGTAAAAGGGGTTGGGGAAGCATCGCACGTCCAGCATCACATCCGCCTCAGCAGGGAAGCCATACTTGAAGCCGAAGGACATACATTGGATGGACATCGCCTCGTCCGGTTTGTCCAGGAACATAGCGGTGATCTGTTGCTTTAGCTGGGCGGTGCTAAGCTGGGTGGTGTCCAGTCGATAGTCTGCCCGATCAAAAAGCGGCTGCAGCAAACGACGTTCATTGATAAGAGCGGTTTCCACCGGCTCCTCTTCCCCGGCTAAGGGGTGCCGGCGCCGGGTCTCCTTATAGCGACGGCACAGGGTGTCGTCGGCACAATCAAGGAACAGTATACGATAGTCCTGTCCTTGGGCGGTCATGGCTTGCAGGGTATCCTCCAGGGTCTCAAACATGGCGCCGGAGCGCACATCCGTTACCAGCGCCACCCGACGGATGGTCTGGGCGCTGTGGTTGCATAGTTCGGCAAATTTACCCATTAGCACCGGGGGCATGTTATCCACGCAGTAGAAGCCGATATCCTCCAGTGCCCGCACCGCCAGTGATTTGCCGGCACCGGACATGCCGGTCACAATAAGTAGCTCCATGCTTCACAACCTCTCAGAATTCGCCGACGAAGCGTACCTCCGGCTCCAATGCTACGCCATCCTTGTCCATAATGCGTTGTTGCACCTGCCGGCAAAGCTCCAGCACATCCGCGGCGGTGGCCCCGCCCCGGTTGACCACAAAGCCGGCGTGCTTGTCGCTGATCTGCGCGCCGCCTACAGCGAAGCCCTTGAGCCCCGCCTGCTCGATGAGTGCCCCGGCAAAATACCCCTCCGGGCGCTTAAAGAAGCTGCCGGCACTGGGATACTCCAGGGGTTGTTTATTCTGTCGTTTTTGCATAAGCTCTTTCATGCGGGCGGTGATGGTGTTCTTGTCTCCCGGCTGTAGGCGGAATACCGCCTCGGTGACGATGCCGGGCGTTTCCTCCATCAGCACCGAGTGCCGATATCCAAGCCTCAGGTCATCTGTCGTCAGGGTGACCGGCTCACCGCCATCAGCGGGAATGACCGTGGCGCTTACCAGCACGTGAGCCATCTCCCCACCGTAGGCGCCGGCGTTCATATACACCGCGCCTCCTACCGTGCCGGGGATGCCGTAGGCAAACTCCAACCCCATCAGCCCATTGTCCCGAGCAAACAGGCATAGCTGAGTCAGGCTCACGCCAGCCCCGCACCGGATGGTGCCGTCGGCCTGCAGATGGGGTGCGCTATCCCCGCCCCGCAGACGAAGCACCGCTCCGCGGAAGCCCTTGTCACCCACCAGCAGATTGGAGCCGTTGCCGATAAACAGGGTGGGGATCCCCTCCTGCCGGCAACAGGCCAGCACCCGGCAGGCCGCCTCGGTGGTGGGAATGTCGATGAGCACATCCGCCGGCCCGCCGATATGAAAAGAGGTGGCGGCAGCCATTGGCGCCTGTTCCGTTATGCGGCAGTCGAGCCCGGCTGCACAGTCAATAAGCGTTTTCAGTTCCATGGTTGCCGCCTTTCTTTTGTATTGGTATTGGCTTAATTCTGCTTGAGGAATGCCGCACCGATGATACCGGCATCGTTACCAAGCTGGGCGGTGCAGAGCACGGCCTTCTTGTCGGACTCAAACTGGTACTGCTCACCGGCCACGATCTTACGCAAGGGAGCCATCAAGGTCTCGCCCTCGTGGCAGATGCCGCCGCCGATGCATACCACCTCCGGCTGGAAGATGTTGATCATGTTGCCCAGGCCCACACCGATGTAGTAGATGTAGTTGTCCACCACCTGCTGACCGGCGGCATCCCCTGCACGCATGGCGTCAAAAGCGGTGCGGCCGTTCACGTTCTCCAGGCTACCGGCAATCTGCCACATCTTGCTGTCCTTGTTTTCTTCCATAGCCTTACGGGTCTGTCGGATGAGAGCGGTGGCGGAGGCATAGGCCTCCCAGCAGCCGCGGCGACCGCAGGAGCAGGGCTCGCCGCCCACCATGATGACCGCGTGACCCAGCTCCGCACCGAAGTAGTTGTGGCCGGCGAAGATCTTACCGTCGATGATAACACCGCCACCCACACCGGTGCCCAGGGTGATGCACACCAGGTTTTTCTTGCCGCGGCCCGCGCCGGCGACGAACTCGCCGTAGGCGGCGGCGTTGGCATCGTTCTCCACACTGACTGGCTTGCCCAGCGCCTTTTCCAGGGTGGCCCGCATGGGCACGTTGACAAAGCCCAGGTTGTTGGCGTATTCCACCACGCCGGTCTCCGCGTTGCAGGCACCGGGGCTACCCACGCCCACCGCGTCGATGTCGTCCATGGTCAGCCCGGCGGCCTTAACGGCTTCGTGGGTCACCTTGACCATATCCGCCATGATCTCGTCGGCGGGACGGGGCAGGTTGGTCTTACATTTAGCGGTGGCCACGATCTTGAAATCCTCGCTTACCACACCGGCGACAATGTTGGTGCCGCCCAGGTCAATACCGATCTTGTACATAGTTGAGTCCTCCTGTTTTTTCGGGTTTATAGTTAGTTTTTTATTTATCAGAAATCACTGCCGCTGTCGGTGGGCAGGCCGGTCTCCTCGCTCATGCCCAGCTTGTGCATCAGCTCGTGGGCGGCGTTGTAGCCCATCTTTTTCTGGCGGTTGGACATGGCGGCGACCTCAATGATGACCGCCAGGTTGCGACCGGGCTTGACCGGAATGGTCATGGTGGGCACGTCGATGCCCAAGATCTCCATGGTCTCCCCGTCAGCGCCCATACGATCGTACACCTTGGTGTTGTCCCAGGGCTCCATCTGGATGGTCATGTCGATCTTTTCGGTGCTCTTGATGGAGCCGATACCGAAGATGCGGCGCACATTGACGATGCCGATGCCCCGTAGCTCGATGAAATGACGGATGTTCTTGGGGGCGGAGCCCACCAGTGTCTTGGCAGACACTCGGCGGATCTCCACTGCGTCGTCGGCAATGAGCCGATGCCCGCGCTTGAGTAGCTCCACAGCGGTCTCGCTTTTACCGATGCCGCTGTCGCCCAGCAACAGCACACCCTCGCCATACACCTCTACCAGCACGCCGTGCCGGGTGATGCGGGGAGCCAACTGCACGTTGAGATAGGCGATGAGTGCCGCCATCAGCCCGGAGGTAGACTCCTTACTGGACAGGAGGGGCACCCCATATTTTTTACAGGCCTCCAACAGCTCTGGCAGGATGGGCTGATCCCGGGTGACGATGATGGCGGGCGGGTTGGTGGCCACCAGCTCGTCTATGTGGGTAGACAGCAGATCCTGTGGCAGGTTTTCCAGGAAACCGTACTCATTCTTTCCTAGAATCTGAATACGTTCGTTGTCAAAATAGTCAAAGTACCCACTCAGCGCCAGGCCGGGGCGATTGACATCACTGGAAGCGACCATGCGCTCCTCCGGCGGGGTGGGCATATGGACCGCTGTGAGTAGAGTCTCGTTCATGACATCTGCCAGCGATACAGTGTATGTTTGTTTGATCAATCCCATTACCTCCTGTGTTTATTGTCAACCTGTGGTTACCATTGTAGCATATATTTATTTCCGTGAATAGGGGGGAAACATCATTTTGTTACGTAATCGCTTTCAATTTTGGCAATAACGAACAGGGTATTGTCCTGCTGTCCCACCGCTTGCTGGATGCGAGCGGGCAGGCTGTCCCGTTCCGGGTAGTCGTAGGGAACCAGCACGTCAAACAGGAGGTTTGTATGGCTTTCCCCCGCCACCACCCGAAAATCGTGCAGGCTCAGCCGGCTATCGATGGCGTTCAGTATATCCACGGTCATCCTCTTAAGTTGTAGAGTGCGGGGGTTGTCGGTGTCCACCGGATCCATGTGGATGCAGCTGAGGATGTTGAATTTCTCCATCAGCTCGTTTTCAACGCAGTCGATGATGTCGTGGCTTACCAGCACGTTCTGGCTGGCGAGCACCTCCGCATGCAGGGAGGCGATGACCCGCCCGGGGCCGTAATCGTGCAGGATCATATCGTGGATCCCTACGATCTCCTTGTGTGCCAGCACGGTGTCCTCGATGGCCTGCACCAGTTGGGGGTCAGGCTTCTGTCCCAGCAGGGGGGAGATGGTGTCCCGGATGATGGAAAAGCCGGACCACATGACAAACAGTGCCACCGCCAGGCCAATGTAGCCGTCGATGTTCACCCCGGCGACCATCTCCACCACTGCGCTGATCAGCACCAGAGAGGTGCAGATCACGTCGTTGCGGCTGTCGATACCGGCGGCCAGCAGGGTGTCGGAGCGGATGCGCCGACCGATGGTGCGGTTGAACAGCGCCATCCACAGCTTGAGGAGGATGGCGACCCCTAAAATGAGAAGGGTCAATGTGTCGGTTTGGGTGGACGCCGGGTGCAGAATCTTCTCAAAAGCGGAGGAGGCCAGCTCGAACCCCGCCAGCACGATAAGCACCGCCACCGCCATGGCAGATAGGTATTCCACCCGCCCATGACCGAAGGGGTGCTCCGCGTCTGCAGGTCGCCCCGCAAAGCGGAAGCTCACCAGCGTTACCACGGAGGAGCCGGCGTCCGATAGGTTGTTGAAGGCATCGGCGATGATGGCCACACTGCCGGAGAGCAAGCCCGCCAGCAGCTTAATGATAAACAGCAGTAGGTTGCAGGCGAGACCGGTGAGACCGGCCAGCTTGCCGTAGGCACCCCGCACCGCCGGCGTGCCGGTGTTCTCCGGGTCTTTGATAAACAGGCGCACAAGCGTCTTTGTCAGCATAACAGTATCACAACTTTCGGTTGTAAATAGCGTGGAGATAGGCGGCTACACCATCTGCGGTGTTAGCACCGATCTCCCGGTCAGCCGCCGCGCGGGCAGCGGGAGTGGCGTTGGCCACACATAGGGCCAGATCCGCCACACTGAACAGGGGGACGTCGTTCACATTATCGCCGAAGGCGACCACCCGGTCGGCATGCAGCCGCTGCTGCAGGCGCTCCACGCCCCGGTCCTTGCCAGCATCCTCCCGGCAGATCTCCAGGAACCAGTTGTCCTCGGTGTAGGTGTCCTGGTACAGCACCGTACGGATGCCGGGGATGCGATCCAGCTGCTCCTTGAGAGCCAGCTGTTCTTTGTAGGGGGATTGGCAGCTAAAGAAAATGGCGGGGCTGCTCTTGAGATGGCTCACCCGGTGGTAGAACTGGTCGAATTTCCGCCCATCGGCGGTGGCGCGGTGGATAAACCCTTCCTCCCTGGGCAAAAGGTGTGTGTAGTAGATGTGCACCTCGTTGCCCCGGCGGCGGTAGAGCTGAGGATATCGTCCCGCGGCACGGAACACCTTAAGAATGGCGTCCACCGTGTCGGCAGACATCTCGCAGGAATGGACGATGCGCCGGCGGGCAAGGTCGTACAGCAGGACACCCCCCAGCATCACCAGCGGCACCCGGAAATGGATGCGTTCCAGGTCTACCAGCTGCACTCCGATGGTACCCCGGGCGGTGGCAACGGATACGAGCATTCCCCGGCTGATGAGGCGGTTAAGGGTCTCCACCGTATAGTCGGACAGGGAGCTGTCGTTTTGTAGTAGGGTGCCGTCCAGGTCGGTCACATACAGGGTGCGCCGTCCCTTTTCGATGGCGCGGAACACAAACTGGAAATAGGCGGTGCCGTAGTGGTGGAAGGAGCGGTCGGCAATCATGCCACACAGCTCCTCCGGGGTGACCCAGCGCACCTGAGCCACCTCTTCCTTTTGCAGACGCAGGCTGTCGGGGTCAATGTCTCGGTACAGCAGCCAGATGTCGGTAAAGGAGTTGCGCCGTCGCATCCGTCCACCGTACACCAGCTCGCCCGGCATGGTGCGGATGCTCAATTCCTCAAACAGCTCCCGGCGGGCGGCACTTTCGCTGTCCTCGCCGGAGATGGCGCTGCCGGAGTTGGCCGCCCACACCCCCGGCATCAGCCGCAGGTGAGGGGAGCGTTGCTGGATGAGAATACGCCCCTTGGCGTCCACGATCCAGATGTGCTCCACCAGATGGTACTGCCCCGGGCGCAGCGGCTCCCCGCGGGTGATCGTCACCCCGGTGGGGTGGCCGTTGTCGTCCAGCAGATCCCATTTTTCCATACGCGTTTCCCTCCTTTTTAGGGAAAGTAAGATATATAACTTATTTTACTATTATCTATATGAAAAGTAAAGAAAATTTACCGGCTTTCGCAAATTTTTCTACCACACAGGTATTCTTCCACCGCTGACAGGTAAAACTAACGAAAATGAATGGAAAGGCGGGACGGACATGGACGTGTCCTCAAAGGAATATCAGCAGCTCAGCAAAAAAGCCTCTCCCGGCTCTCCGGTGGTGAAGGATTGTCTCAAGGCATTCCTCATCGGCGGGCTGATCTGTGCCATCGGTGAGGTGATCTTTCAGCTGGTTACCATGGGCGGCCTGGGAGAAAAGGAGGCCCGCACCGTGGTGTCTATGTCCCTCATCCTGGCGGCGGTGGTGCTCACTGGCCTGCAGGTGTTCGATAACATTGCCAAGCACGCGGGAGCGGGCACCCTGGTGCCCATCACCGGCTTTGCCAATGCCGTAGTGGCCCCCGCCATTGAGTTTAAGGCCGAAGGCTTTGTGTTGGGCGTTGGAGCAAAAATGTTCACCATCGCGGGCCCGGTTATTGTATATGGTACAGTTGCGAGTGTGGTGTATGGAATTATTTATTGGATAACGACTATACTATAAAAACAGGCGGTCAACGACCGCCTGTTCATCTTTTTATTTTCTTTCTATTTCGGGAATCTCGAATTCAACAATAAAATTTTTTCGGCTTCCTCTTGCGGATTCAATTTCTACTTCTAACAAATAGTGTTTGTTTTCCAGTTCTTTAATAGTATCGCCTATCCACCATGGTTTATCAATACTATTTATATCAATATCAGGTGTTTTGATTTTATAGTTGTATAACCGAATTGTTTTAATATTTTGTTCGTACAATGCGTTTTTGCAATCTAATTCAATTTCTAAACAATTGTACTTTAACGGTTTTTCTTTATAGTCAGGTGCTAATTGTAATTCAGAAACAGAGAGAATAACAGCGTCGTGAAGTCCATATTTCCAGTACCAATCTGGGAACTGCGCATAATATTCTTCAAGCTTTTTTGCCTCAGCTTCTATTCCTTTTTTGCTCATAAAAACACCTCGCTTTATTTCATTATACCACACCGCCGTTTTGTTGTAAATACTTTTGCAAAAGGGTGTGTCCTATATTGACAGCAGCAGAGGGATTTGTGTTAGGGGTTGGTGCAAAGATGTTCACAATAGCAGGACCGGTAATTGTGTATGGTGTCAGCGCAAGTGTAGTATATGGACTCATTTATTGGATAACCACATTGTTTTAACGAGCGGATGTGCCTCAATCCGCCCCTACAATCTATATCGCATACGAATGTAGGGGTCGATGCCCACATCGACCCGCAACAAAAGGCTTGACCGATTCGGTCAAGCCTTTTAATAGAAATATATAACCTTTATGCTTTGCTTTCATGCAGTTTTTCGGTTTGTTCTTTCATATATGCGAAAAGCTTGTCCGGGAAATTCACTGTCATACCGTCTGCCATGGAATCGTATACTTGGCGCATCAATTCCTCATTCTTTACGCCCCAGGCTCGCACGTTAAAGCCTTCTCTATGCCACAGCTCCACACTTTCGGGGGTTACTTTTGTAGCAGGGGGACAAATTTCCTCGGCGCCGATCTGCTTAAGGAAATTAATTGTATCGTCTGTCACATCCTTGCAGAGTAACCCAATATGCAATTCAGGCGCATATTCCTTGATTGCCCGAATACAATCCGGCATAAAAGAAGTTACCACAGCCTTGTGTTCTAAATGATACTTACGTATCATATCTGCGATTTGGGCTTCAATTCCTGGTTGCTTGATTTCAATGGCAAAGGTGATATCCCGGAAGGAAAACTGCTTCAGGAAATCCTCAAACACCACGATCTTGTCAGTTTTGCCGTCTTTTTCGAACGTGTAGTTTCTTAATTCTTCCAGGGTGTAATCAGAAACACTGCCTTGGTCGCCGGTAAGCCGAGTAATCGTATCGTCATGGAAAAGTACCAATACCCCGTCCTTAGTCATTTGAAGATCTGTTTCAATGCCGTTAGCGCCCATATA
Source organism: Acutalibacteraceae bacterium (assembly GCA_045537135.1). Taxonomy (GTDB): domain Bacteria; phylum Bacillota; class Clostridia; order Oscillospirales; family Acutalibacteraceae; genus UBA5905. The sequence goes on along the minus strand of JAZSOW010000032.1, from coordinate 71,227 downwards.
AATTCCGGTATAAAATGCCAGGAAAGTGTTTTCGGGGGTATAAGTACTGGCACCCCTGTGTGCGTAGTTAACAAAGGATTCCCGGCTTTCTTGGAGCATTACTGCCTTGGCTTTCTTCTCGCACTCCATCAGGAAGGGCATCCATTTGGTTTCATCAATAAACGGATTCCTATCGGAGACCAGCATGCGTTCGTAGTTTTCTTTAGTATGGTTATTCCAGGTGTGGTTTCCCAAGAAAATGTCAACATGCTCTTGCTTCAGCCGTTCTACAGACTTAAAGTATAACCCGCGGTTCAGCCACGAGCACTTATGTTTGTTCAGATAATCCTTTTTTAACTGATTGGTGCCCGCTCCGCCGAACATACCGGCACGATAGGTTTTTTCGTTGATAGCCACATCAAAAAAGAAGGAAAACGTTCCTTCAGTATGACCAGGGGTGGCCATGCACAGAATCTGCGTGTTTCCAAGCGCAATCACCTGTCCGTCCTGATAAAAATGGTCCGGATACCAACCGGTGATATATTTTACATCACCCTCACCGAGAAACGTTTTAGCATTGGTCAACTCAAGAATTTTTGGTGTACCGTCTGTGTGATCATAGTGTCCGTGCGAGTGTAAGATATATTTGACATCCCGAATGTCAAAGCCCAATTCAGCAACAGATTCCACAATGACATCTGCGGTTTCCTCATACCCGGTATCGATCAGAATGAGTCCGTCACCGGTATCGATTAAATGAGAAGAAGCTTTGTATGTGCCGACAAAATAAATATTTCCCGCCAACCGAAATGGCTTCATATCTCCAAGCATAAATGAATTCTCCTTTATCCTTTGTTAAGATGTTATAACACAAAAGTACCGGGAAATCAAGACTTTTTATGAATGGGTCCTAAGTTGACACAAGCAGAAGGATACGTGCTCGGTCTCGGCGCGAAAAAGTACACCATCGCCGGCCTGTGATCGTCTACGGCACGTTAGCCAGTGTAATTTATGGGGTTGTGTATTGGATTGCGACTTTATTTTAATGGGCGGTCGGGGACACCCGCTCCTACGGTCACGATGTGGAATTGGATAGGGTGTGTAGGGCGGGGGCTTGCTCCCGCCGCGGATAGAGCAACGGCGGGAGTAAACCCCCGCCCTACGATGTTATTCAAGGTCGGATAGAAGTTGTAGGGGGCGATGCCCACATCGACCCGCAAGTAAGAAAAGGCTTGACCAAACGGTCAAGCCTTTTGTGATTTAGTCAAAAGAAAAAACCTGGGTGAGTAGTGGCTGTGCGCCGGTCTGCGGATCCTTTTCCATAATCAGAATATCCGCCATATACGCATCCCACCGCGCCACAACGGGACTGCTATTCTGCGTCTCGGCGGCAAAGGCAACGCCTTTTTTGCACTCGTAATAGCCAAACAGCTCGTTCCCCACATTCCATATGGTGTAATTGCAGATGCCTGCTTCCCGGAGAAGGACTTTCATGTCCTCCGGGAGTGCATCATGCCGGCGCTTGTATTCCTCCAGACAGCCGTCCTTGATGGTTGCTTTCCATGCATATTTTTCCATTGTATCCAATCCTTTTCTGAATTGTACCGCATTGCTGTTGCGGGTGGTCACGTCTTTTTGCTCAAATACTTGCTTCGATAAACAAGCGGGCTTACGCCGAATGCCTCCTTGAAGCATTTTATAAAATATGAGGTCGTATTAAATCCGCAGTCGAGAGCGATGCTGCTCACGGGAAGCTCCGTTTGGATGAGCATAAGCTTGGCATAAAAAAGGCGGGTCTTTTTAATGTACTGGTTGGGTGTCGTTGCAATTTCTTTTTTAAATAGCTTTATGAGATAATTTTTGTTAAGCGATAGAGAGTCTGCTATGCTGCTTACCGAAAGCTCTTTGGAATAATGACGGATAATGTACTGGCACGCCTGCTCCACATAGGATTTATTGGCCGGTTTTTGTTCGGCGGCTTCTCGACAATGCTTATAGGCGTCCGCAAGGACTAAAAAAAGAAACTCAGACACGAGTTTTTCCTGCAGCGCCTCATCAATGATATGGGGATAGGAGCACGCGCACAGGGCTTTATAAAGTGAGAGAATATCGTCTTGATGGGAGGGGATGAAAACACTGGGAATGTCGTTTAGCAATTCCATATCACAGCATTCTTGCTGTGGTGTGTTGCTGCCACGGATATACCGGTTGGGCGGGATGCTGGATTTATGGCTGAAATCCAGGGTAAGCATATACATATTGTAGTTGCCGGTGCCACTGACAAGCTGACCGGGCACTCGGAACACCATGCACCCTTTTGAAATTCTATAACGGTGCGAGTCGATGGTGATATCCCGTTCGCCACCAAGATAGAAATCGAACTCATAGTCCTTCACGTATCGTCTGTCCCGGGAAGCACTGTCAGCGACAAAAAGATTGCATTGTAATACTTTAGGCACGGTGAAGCTGTTCATATAGGCGCCCCTCGGATTATATTTTCGTATTTATAATACGATATTTTTTCGATTTTGTCAACAAAAGCGTATATATTTATATTTTTCGTGTATTTTGTTGCTTGCTTGGTATTGGCGCGGATAGTATTATATACTTGGAATGGAGGGGGTAAAATGAAGAAATCCGCCGTATTTTTAGCCGCCGATTCCGGCGGCAGCAAGACGCTGTGGACGCTTGTCACGGCAGAGGGAGAGCAGGTCTTTGAGTGCCGTACCGAAGGGCTTGGCGCCATTCGGGAGGGGCTTTTGCCCGTGCAGGAAACGGTGGAAAAGGCGGCAGAAGCTGTCAAAACATACGGCAGCCCGCAGGGAATACACCTTTCCCTTGGAGGGCCCAATACGGGAGAGGTCTTTTCGGCCTTGGCGCGGGTATGGAAGGACATACCAATACAGGTGGAGCGGGAAGCGTGTGGCGATTCTATTTTGTACGCGGCCGGATTTCTCGATTGCTCGGCTGTGGTTATGTGCGGCACCGGCAGCACCGCTGTCGGAAATACGGGAAAAGGCCGGCGTTATGCGGGCGGCTGGGGCCCGGTTTACGGCGACGGTGGCTCGGGCGGTGGTCTGGGTAGTGACGCCTTGCGGCTGTTTCTGCGGTCGGTAGACGGCCTTGCCGATGTTGGTGCGGTCGCTTCCCTATTTGCGGCGCAGACCCACGGCTTGGACGTGAGGAAATTTGAGGACCGTATGGAATTGAAGCGCCGCGCCCTGCAGATGACGCGAAGAGAGCTGGCGGCCCTGGCTCCCTCCCTATATGCCCTTAGTGTACAGGGGGATACAACGGCGCAAATGCTGTACAGGCAGGCGGCGATTCAAGTGGCGGAAATGGCATACAGCGTCAGCGATAACGACACAAACGCAAACGTGTTGCTTTGCGGCGGATTTTTTGCCGAAAAGCCGGCGTTCGTAGAGGCCTGCCGCGAGGAGTTCGCCCAAAAAAACCAGGCAAATATGCGCTATGATCCCACCTTCAGCCCCATCGTCGGTGTGCAGCTAACGGTGCTGAAAAATCACGCGATCCCCATTACCCCGACGGTTGTTCATCGCGTATTGAACAACCAAACACGCCATTAAACTGCAAAGGAGAAATGTGTTATGTTTCCGAAAGGACTTATTGTATCTAGCCAGGCATTGGCGGGTAACCCCATGCTCGACACCGAAAAGTTGGTATCCATGGCCGAGGCGGCGGCTCTTGGTGGCGCGGCGGCATTGCGCGTCAACGGCGTCGAGGTGGTGGCTGCGCTGCGAAAGCGGGTGGAGATCCCCATCATTGGTATCAACAAGGTGAAGGATGAAACCGGGCGCACGGTGATCACCCCCACCTTTGCTTTGGCGAAAGAGGTCATTGACGCCGGTGCCGACATCGTCGCGCTCGATGCCACGTTTTATCCCAGTTCGCTCAAAGAGGATCTCAAAACCCTCATCGCCCGCATTCACCGGGAAACGGGCGCCATGGTAATGGCGGATATCAGCACGGCCGAGGAGGCCGAGGCGGGGGCTGCTGCGGGGGCGGATGCCGTATCCACCACCCTGGCAGGGTACGTGCCGGGTGCGTTACACCGTGCCGATGAGCTGTACACCCCCAATTACGCCATCATTGAGGAAATAGCGCAAAAGAAACTGCCGGTGGCGCTGGTGGCGGAAGGGCGCTTCTGGAAGCCCGAGGACGTTGTGAAAGCGTATTCTTTGGGGGCGGATGCCGTGGTGATCGGTAAAGCCATTACCAACCCTATGGCGATCACCAAATACTTTGTGTCCGAAATACAGAGAGGGATGAACAAATGAGCACAGAAGATTTTAACAAAGCAACAGAAAATATATCCGAGGTAAGCACGGAGGAAATGCTCCGGCTTATCAATAATGAAGACAAAAAAGTGGCGGATATTGTAGAAAGCTGCATACCGTCCGTAGCACAATTGGTTGAAAAAGCGGTGGAAGCGCTCCAAAGCGGGCACAGAATTATTTACTGCGGTGCCGGTACAAGTGGAAGGCTCGGTATCGTCGATGCGGCGGAATGTCCCCCCACCTACGGAATCGAGCCTGACCGTTTCAGCGCCGTTATGGCAGGCGGACGGGACGCGGTTTTCCGTGCGGCCGAGGGCTTTGAGGATAGCCGGGAGCACGGCATTGATGCCTTTCGCGGAATGGCGTGCAGTAGCGGCGACTTGGTTATCGGGATTTCGGTTTCGGGACAGGCTCCGTTTGTGGTTGCTTTTATGGAGGAGGCGAAAAAGCTTGGCTGTACGGTAGGCGCCCTTGTTAACAATGCCGGCGCACCGATGACTAAAGTAGCCGACATCGTGGTGTTGGCGGAGACCGGCGCCGAAGCGATAAAAGGGTCTACCAGAATGAAGGGCGGAACAGCGCAGAAGATGATCCTGAATATGTTTTCGACCTCCGTCTGTATCAAGATGGGCTATGTATACAAAAACTATATGGTGAATATGAAGGTTTCCAACCGTAAGCTCCGTGCACGTGCGATCAAAATGATAACGGAAATAACCGATATGGAGGCAGTTGCTGCGGAAGAACTGCTCGTTCGGTATGATTGGTCGGTAAAGGAAGCCTTAAAATCCTATTTTGAAGCTTGAGTAGGTGGGAAAATGACGAACATACGTGATACATTTTTGACCGGTGCCATGTATGCACCGTTCTGCCGGACAAAGCACGCCCCCATAGAAGAATGGGACGCCGATATGCAGAAAATGGCCCAACTGGGCTACACGTGTCTGCACGGCTTTGCCGAGTGGCACGACATTGAATATGAGAAAGGGCATTTTGATTTTTCAAAAATCGATTATTTTATCGAAACGGCTGTGAAAAATGGGCTTGTCCCCATTGTGAACGTTGCCACACAGAATAGCGTGGGCTTTTATTCTCCTCGCTGGTTTATGGAGGAATACCGCGGCGTGGGCGAGGGCATGGTGGATTCGTTGGGGCAGAAGCTGATGCAGGAAGAATATGTCATTCCTTGTATGGACGATCCGCTTTACCAAGCCTACGCAACAAGATATCTAAAGGCGCTTGCCTGTCACTTTGCAGGGGATGAGCGAATTGGCGGTTTTGTTCTATGGGGGGAGCCCATGCTTTTCAGCCCCAGAAACGGTGGCACGGAAATATGCTATTGCCGGCACACAAAAGCGAAATTTCGCCGGTGGCTGCGGGAGAAGTATAAGACGATCGATGCCTTAAATGCTCTTTGGGGAAATGAAGGGCCTTCGGATTACGTTGATTTTGATCAGATTAATCCGCCCACGGGCTATGGGAGACAACTGGGAGGCTTCCATTCCTGGGAGGATTGGCGTGAATATATGGAGCAGAATCTGGCAGACCATATCAAGGCGGCCGATCGGATATTCAAGGAAAACGGCGCTCTGCAGCCCACCATCACGGAGATGCTTCCGGGCATCAACAACGGCGTGGACGTGTGGAAGCTTTCCGATACGACTGACATAGTCGGTATCAGTCTGTTCGGAAAGCCGACCCGTCAGACGGCGTTGTATATGACGGTCGCTGACAGTGTGGCCAAGGCACACAACCGTTCCACCTTCGTCATCGAGGCAGGCGGTGGATCCATCAAGTTTGACGATCCGAATCCGCTGGCCAGCGCCGGCTTTACCCCCTCTGCGGAGGAGCTGAAAACAGCTATGTTAATGAGAGCTGGCTACGGAACAAAAGGGCTTATGTTCTGGTGCTGGAGGCCACGGCTGAGCGATACAGAAGGAAACGATTTCGGTATGTGCCGTCCGGATGGCAAGCCGCTTAAGCGTGCTGTACAGGTAGGGGAATTTGCCAAAAGAATGGCCGCACTTTCCTCGGTGTACAATGGGGCAAAGAGAAAATCAGAGGTCGCGGTGTATATGTCCCAGCAGATCAATCATATTATGGCCGGGGACAAGATGACAGACAATTATCTTAACGCACTGACCGGCGCGAATTTTATCCTGACGGATCTGCACATAAATATGGATTTCATCTGCGAAAAGGGCATAGTGGACGGCTTGCTTACCCAATATAAGGTTTTGGTTTTGCCCTGTACGTATATCATTTCAGAGGAGTGTGCTCAAAAGATAGCCGAATTTGTTAAGGCTGGCGGTCATGTCATTGCCGATTATATTCTTGCCGAAAAGCGTCCCGGTGGACTGTGCTATACGGCGCTCCCCGGAGCCGGCTTTGACGAGGTTTTCGGCATCGAAAGGGAAGACGTGCTGCACATTTCTCATCCGACTATGGAAAGAAGCAACTCGCTGGGGATTGAAACCGGTAGTATGGTGGAAGAGCTTATCCCAAAGAATGCGCGGGTTATCGGAGGAGACTATATGCCGGGCTATCCACTGCTTACCGAAAATCGGTTCGGGAGTGGCAGAGCCGTATACATAGCAACCCAGTTCTTTTCTAAATACGCGGTCAAGCCGGATGCGCCGCAACGGACGGTATTGGCTGATATGTTGGAAAAGGCGGGCGTCCTGCCGTGCTTGGCGCTGGAACAGGAGGATCGTCTGCCCCAATCCGCTTTGGTGACGTCATCCATGCAGGATGATAACGGCGGTCTCACGCTGGTTACCGTGACGAACACCGGCTACGATACGATCACCGATACGCTGGTTCTCCCGGATGGCGAGTATGCCTTCGTTGAAGAAAAAGCCGGCTGTTTGATCGAGCGGATCAAGGATCAAGTCAAAGTCAGCTTTACGCTGGGTGCTATGGAATCCATGGCACTTTACCGATAGTAGTCTTGTCAACTACTGCGTCCTCACTTGACACAAGCCGAGGGGGTTGTGTTGGGCTCGGGATTATCTATTGGATAACGACTCTGTTTATAGGACTTGCGCTTCATCTTCATCTTAACAATGTTTAAAATCCGCAGAAGATATTGCACTTCTGCGGATTTTAGTATATAATTTTCCAGGAAGTACATGTGGATAAACTTAGATTGAGGCAACAACATGACACAGGTGAAAAGGAGAAACGAGATGGAGAATTTGGTAAAAGCCTATGCGCAAAAGAATTATACGAAAATGTTTCGGGAGCCGGATGGATACCTCTCCCATAAATTCATCGTACCGGGAAGTGTGTATAGCGATTCCTTGTGGGACTGGGACAGTTGGCTGACGGATGTCGCCCTGCACCAGATCGTTGAAGAGGATTTTTCCGAATATGCAAAGGGCTGTATTCTGAATTTTCTGACGCACATGACCCCCGGTGGCTGGATCCCAATAATGATTACGCCTGCCAACCAACTGCTGCAGACGCCAAAAGCGGAAATGAATGGGCACAAGCCTTGCCTTGCCCAGCATGCTGCATTCGTTGTCAAGCAAAGCGGGGACATCGAGTGGTTACGCCCTGAGTTTGGAAAGCTTCTACGCTTTGTGGATGGTTATATGGAGCACAACCGTCACGAGAATGGCCTGTATTTCTGGATCGATGACTGCGCCATTGGCGTTGACAACGACCCTTGCACGTTTTATCGCCCCCAAAAGAGCTCGGGATCCATTTATCTCAACTGCCTTATGTACAAAGAACTGGAGGCTGTGGTATACCTTGGAAAGCTTCTGGATGTCGATGTGGATAAGTATGCCCGGGAAAAGGAGAATCTGAAAGCGGCTGTTCGGGAGCATTGTTATGATGAAAAAGACGGTATGTATTACAGCGTGGACTTAAACCTTCTGCCGATAGATCCCGATGCAGAGCTTCACAAGGGAGCGCCCCGGCATTGGGACTGCCTGATTCAGCGAATTGGCAGCTGGTCCGGCTTTTTGGCCATGTGGGCCGGGATCGCTACACCGGAGCAGGCGGAAAGAATGGTCCGGGAAAACCTGCTGGATGAAAAAGCCTTTTGGGCGCCCTATGGGGTGCGTACCCTTTCCAAATATGAGAAAATGTACGTTATCAAAAAGTCCGGCAACCCCTCCTGCTGGTTGGGGCCGGTTTGGGGCATCAGCAATTACATGGTGTTTCGCGGTCTTGTGAAGTACGGTTTTCATGCCGAGGCAAGAGAACTGGCACAGAAGACCCAAAAGCTGTTTGAAAGAGATATTGTTGCCTGCGGCGAACTGCACGAATATTATGATCCGGAAACCGGTGAGCCGGTAATGAACCCGGGTTTCCAGAACTGGAATCTCCTGTCTGTAAATATGCAAGCATGGTTGAACGGACAGCCGGTGGTGGAAGAATTTTAATCGTTTTAAGGTGCTGTCGCTTGCGATTGCATCAAACCATTTTGAGGCAGCCCCTTTCTGTTCGTTTATTCGTTTTTCACTAAAAGCCCTTACTGGTTTTTACATAATCACGGCGTCCTACATTGACACAAGCAGAAGGCTACGTTTTAGGCCTGGGGGCCAAAATGTTCACCGTTGCAGGGCCTGTCATCGTCTACAGCATTCTTGCCAGTGTGGTATATGGGGCTATCTGCTGGATAACGACAGCTATATAACAAACGGGGGGTGGGCAAGCGGACCGGCGCCCCTATTTTAGTAATAGGGGCGAAAATTCTCCATTACCGAATGGCTTTACCTCACAATTGCTTTGGGGCTCCAGCCCAACCGGAGGGCGACTTTTTCAAACTCATCCATAAGGGCTATGCCGAAGATCCAAACCTCTTCCCGCCAAGGATGAGAGAGGTAACCGAAGGCACCGTAACGGTCAATGTGAAAATAATAATCGCCGTCCGGGTAGAACCCTAAGTAATAGGCCAGCCCATCCTCCGTAAAATATGGGGAGGTCGGCTGTAGGCTTTGGGCGTTGGAAGGATCCAGCGGATCGTATAGGACGGTGTTATGATTCCAATCCACGGCGTAGATCTTATAGCCGGGCTTCAGACAGTTTTGGATGGCTTTTGGCGCCAGCTCGTACAGAAGGTCGATCTGCTCATCGGACATACCGGCGATGCCGTATACGGCAAAGGGACGCTGGATGGCGAAGGGCAAAAAGAACTGTTCTTTTGCGCAGTCCGGCGTGAAATGCAGATTTTCCTTTATAAACCGGTGGATCCACTCTTCGTCTGCCTTGTTCAGTTGCATACGTCCGCCTCCTTTTTTGCCACACTTTCCCGCAGGATGAGCCGGGGCTTGATAACGATGCTTTGCTTTGCCTTGAAATACTTATTTTCCAGCTTCTTTTGCAACAGCTCCCAGGCGATGGCACACATCTCCTCCGGGAGGGTGTCGATGGTGGTCAGGGTGGTCTGGACAAAGCGTCCGGCAGAGATGTTGTCGATGCCGATGACCGAGATATCCTCCGGGATGCGATAGCCGCACTCCTGCAGCTTTTTGATCGCCCCAAAAGCGATGTAGTCGTAGGCGCAGATGAGGGCGGTGAAATCCGCCCCCAGCTCCATCAGCCGGGTCACGCCGTCCACCCCCGCCTCCTCAAAACGCCGGGGACTTTCCGCGATCACGTACGGTACGTCCGCCCGCTCCACGGCCTGCCGGAAGCTTTCCGCCTTACTGCGGGTGAGAGGCTCTCCCAAAAAGGCCATGCGCCGGTGCCCATAGGCAAGGAGGGTGTCCACCGCCTCGCCGATGGCCAGGTCCATATCCGTGTTGACGGAATCCACCCGGGGATCGTTGCTGGAAAAGAGCGACACGATAGGCACGTCGTACCCCTTCTTGAGGGGCTGGGCGAGGCTGAACACGATGAGTCCGTCTACCTTCAGATAGGAGGCGTAGTATTCCACTAACTCCGCCTGCTTTCTGTGATCGAAGTTGTCGGTGGAGATCAGGCAGATGCCGCCGCCCGCCTCAATGAGCTGCTGCAGGTGTTTCAGGTAAACGGTGTAATAGCCGCTGTCCAACTCGTGGCAGATAACGGCAATGATTTTTTTGTTGTATTTTTCCTTGTAGAACTTGCCGAAGCATCCCTGCTGCCGAGCGATGGCAAAAATGTGCTCTCTGGTCTCCTCGCTCACGTCCCCGGCATCGCTGAAGGCCTTGGATACGGTGGAAATGGATACGTTGGCAAGCTTCGCCAGCTCCTGCATGGTCATGAGCCTCACCTCCATGATCACTATACTCCCGCAGCCCCCTTCGGTCAAGAGATTTCGAAAAAGTTTCGATAGGTTTTTCGTAGATTTTCCCGAACGGTTATGCTATCATAGCCAGGAAAGGTGAGGGATACCCATGCAGAATACGAGAGGGCGTCGCCTGTATATCGTCCAGGCGTCGCTGGAATATCTTATTTCCATTTTGGTAACCGGGTCGTTCCTGGCGACCGTCACCAAGGCGCTGGGCTTTTCCGACAGTCTGACGGGCATTTTATCCTCCGTCATATCTCTGGGCTGTCTGTTTCAGCTGCTTTCCATCGGCATGCAGCGCCGGCGGGTCAAGGGCGTGGTGGTGGTGCTCAGCATCGTAAACCAGCTGCTGTTTACTGCGCTGTACGTGGTACCGTTGGTCGGCATTGCCAAGCCGGTGAAGACGGTGCTGGCGGTGGTCTTTATTGTGGCTGCTTATCTTGTGTATAACTTTGCGCATCCCAAAAAGACCAACTGGCTCATGTCGTTGGTGGAGGACGGACATCGCGGTATCTTCACCGCCAACAAGGAGATCGTGTCCCTGCTGGCGGGGATGGCCTTTTCCTTCCTGATGGGTACCGTGATCGATCGTTTTGCCGAGGCGGGGGAGATCCGCACCGCCTTTGTTCTTGCCGCCGTGGTGATGACGGTGATGATGGTGCTACATACGGTGTGTATGCTCCTCACCCCGGAGCGGGAGGAGAAGCGGGAAGCGGCGATCCCTCTGCGGCAGCATATCCGGGACGTGCTGGGCAACAAGAACCTGATGCGCGTGACCCTACTGCTGTTACTGTATCAGATGGGCAGCTATGCCTGCATCCCCTTCTACGGCACCTATCTTATCGGGGAGCTGGGGCTTAGCCTGCAGACGGTGTCCTTGCTGGTTATGCTCAGCAGCGTGGCCCGTATTCTGGTATCCAAGGCCTGGGGGCGGTATGCGGATGCCCGTTCCTTCGCTGCCGCCTTTGAGAAATGCCTGCTGGTGCTGCTGGGGGCCTATCTGTGTGCACTGCTGGCGGTGCCCGCCAACGGCCTTGTGATGTTCCTGCTCTACTACGTGTTCTACGGGGTGGCTATGGGGGGCATCAACAGCGCGCTTACCAACCTGGTGTTCGACTACGTCCCCCACGAAAAGCGCGCGGACTCCTTGGCGGTGTGCCAGGCGGTCACCGGGGTGGCGGGTTTCCTCACCGCCCTGTGCGTCAGCCCGCTGGTGACCTTGATCCAGAAGAACGGTAACCGTCTGCTCGGCATTCCGCTGTACGCCCAGCAGGCGGTAACGGGGCTGGGGCTGGTGTGCACGGTGATGGCAATCGTTTACGTGCGTTGTGCACTCATCAATAAGATAAAGGAGACGAGTATATGAGCAAGGTAACGGTGAATTTCAGCAAGTCGATCGGCACCATCAAGCCGGTCAACGGGGTAGGGCAGCCCCCCTTTTCTGAGATGGATTTCTCTATGTGCGACTACCTCAAGGAGGCGCACGTTCCCTTTTCCCGCCTTCACGACGTAGGCGGGTACTATGGGCGTGGGGTGTTTGTGGATATCCCTAACCTGTTCCGGGTGTTTGACGCGGACCCCACCGACCCGGAAAACTACGATTTTGCCTTCACTGATCGGCTCATCACCGCTCTGGTAGAGCGGGGTATCGAGCCCTTCTTCCGCCTGGGTGTCACTATCGAAAATTACCGGTACATCAAGGCCTACCGTATCTACCCGCCTAAGGATAATCTCCAGTGGGCGCGCATCTGTGAGGGGGTCATCCGCCACTACACCGAGGGTTGGGCGGACGGCTTCACCTACGATATCCGCTACTGGGAGATCTGGAACGAGCCGGACAACTACAAGTGTCCTATGCAAAACCAGATGTGGCGGGGCACCAAGGAGCAGTATTTCGCTCTGTACGAGGCGGCCTCCAAGCATCTGAAGACCACTTTTCCGCATCTCAAAATCGGCGGCTACGCCTCCTGCGGATTTTATGCACACAATAAGGAGAACGTCACCGAGGATGACCGGTACTACATAGAATTCTTTGCGGATTTTCTCGCGTATATCCGCGCCCACGATTGCCCGCTGGACTTCTTTTCCTGGCACAGTTATTCCACGATCGAGGATGTGGTCTCCCAGGCGGCTTACGCCCGCCGGAAGCTGGACGAGGCTGGCTACACCCACACGGAGCACACCCTCAATGAGTGGAACAGTTGCCCCACCCTAAAGGGCACGTATAAGCACGCAGCACTCACCGCTGGCATGCTGCTCAGCTTACAGAATACCAGCTTGGACAGCGCTATGTTCTACGATGCCCGCTATGGGATGGGCGCCTACGCCGGGCTGTTTAACTCTATGACTGCCAAGCCCTTGCCCGCCTACTATGCCTTCGTGGCCTTTGGCGACCTGTATGTTCGGGGCACCCAGGTGGCGGTGAGCGACCTGCCGGCCGGCGTGTACGGTGTGGCTGCCAAGGAGGAGGACGGTTGCCTGGTATTGGCCAACACGGGGGATGAGCCGGTGTCTCTTTCCATAGAGGCTTCCGGCGCCGGCGCGGTGACGGCCTGCAAGCTGGTGGCTGAGGGCGTCCTGTGGGAGGATACCGTGTACGACGGCACACTCCCGCCCGCTTCTATCCTGTACATTCGCTATAATCTGTAATAAAAGCCGACACCGTGAGAAATCACGGTGTCGGCTTTTGTAATGCCGTTATTGATAGTCCTCGCAGAACACCCGCAGCTTGTAATAGGCACAGTCGGGCACGGCGATCTCGCGGTCCCCTTGTGCATCCCTTACCTGCACCCGGTCGGTGCACCAGGGAAGATGCACCCCATTGGGATATAGGTAAAACAGGGTGTTGCTGACCGGGGTGTTGCCCACGCCTTTGACATGTGGGGTGGGGATATCTGCTGCCGGGTGATCGGTAACAAAAGCGTTTTGTGTCTTATCATACACCCGGATACCGCCAGCCACGGTGACCCACAGCCGGTTTGTATCCCCATAGTAGGGGGCAAGATCGTGCCCGGCGATGTCCGTGCCGCCGAAATCCAGCCGGTTGCCTGCCGGCTTTAAGGTGTTCGGATCGTATTCCTCCAAGGTGTGCAGTCCCAGCACCCACAGAGTACCCCGCCCGGGGTCGTACAGCACCCCATGAGCATCGGATACCGTTTGCTCCACGTAGGTCTCGGGGGCGGTGTATAGCCGCAGGTAGTTGCCGGTGCTGGCGCACAGAGCGATACGCCCATCGGGCAGCAGCTCCACGGAGTGGAGGTTTCCCCCCGCGTGGATCTCCCACAGCAGCTCCCCGCCGGGATAGCTGACCATGGCTACGTACCCGTCGGAGGCGCAGGTGAGCACCACCGGGCCGTGGTCCTTGTGGCGGCGCAGCTTGAGCCCTGCCACGTTGCGGAACAAGGGATCCTCCCCACGCCATTCCCACACAGGGTGGATGAGGTCGTTTATATCGTGCACCGTCACGCGTCTTCCCAGTTGGTCACAAAAGGCTACCAGTTCTTTCATGTGGCTCCTCCTATAGAGTGTTCATTGTTCCACAGGTGTCAGCGTGTACAGCGGCTCCTCCTCAGTTTCGGTGACGGACAGTACCGGCAGGGTAGCCACGGTATCCGCCCGGTAGTAGTTGACGATCCGTATTTCGTCACCCCACCGCTCGGCGGTGAGGCCATAGCCCTTTTCGATGCCAAAGAGCTTCTCCAGCTCGTCCTTTTCGGGGGCTTCTCCCTGCAGGACAGCATAGACCACCGTGCCGTCCTCCTTCTTCAATACCCATCTTTTGTTCATAGGTGTCACCTCAATGCCGGGTGCCGCCGAACAGCCCCTTGGGGCGGCTCTCGTAGAGCTGGGCGATGAGCTGGGTGGCCTTATCCCGGATGATGGTCATCCCTCGGGGGCTAACGCAGTAGCAGTGCTCGGCTTCTTCCAGAAGCTCGCCGAAATACTCTTCGATAGGGGTGTCCTTACGGATGCCCTTTTCCAGCTTTTTCTCCCCCGCCAGCTCCTGATAGCGGGCCTCCAGCTTGTGGACAAAGTGGTAGGCAAACCGATCATGCAGCCACCGCTTATCCAGCAGATCATCCGCTTCGGTGCCGCTGTAGGCCAAATAGAAGCGCAGATCCTTGCCGTCATAATGGCAATTACCGGTCTGTTGATAATGGGCGATAAATTTCTTCCCCAAATGCTCCGGCATATACCGCTCCACGTTGATGTCGTAGTACACCGCTACATGGCACAGCAGGGGCACCCGCTGCGGCTCGATACGGTCGATGAGCTCTAGCAGATGGGGGAAGGTGTAGGGGCGGGTAAAGCAGGTATCCTGCGTCATGGTGGGGACGTTGATCGACCGGGGGGCGTGCGCCGCCAACAGCTTCATCACGTCAATGTAGAAGTTCTCCACAAAGAAGGAGGTCTTGGCCAGCAGCACCTTGATAAGGTTCTGGGCCATCGTCTTGGATTCTACATGAGCGGTGTACCACGCCATGGAGCGGTTTTCATCGTAGGCGTGGAAAATATCCGCCTGGCTCATGGTGGAGGTGGTATAGGCGGTGCCTTCAAAGCGGGGGCCGAACAGTCCGTCCTTGATGCGCCCCTCAATATGGACGTTGCGGGGAGCATTGGCAATATCGATGGCGGTCTGCCGATCCCGACGGGCCCGGTCCTCCTGCGCCTCCTCGTGGATGCGGGCGGAGCCGTCGTTATACTGGAAGATGGTGCCGCCGGTGAGATCCCCCGCCGCATCCAGGTAATCCGCTACCAGGTCGGCCAGCTTGTTGAAGCCGTCCGCTTCAATGCCCACATCTTGACAGATATGCCGCATGGTGTCGGTGAAATAATCGCCGCAGTGCTTCATCACGTACTGACACATCACCGTCATGACCCGCTCGTTCATTTGGTACTGGCTATCCTCTTTGATCTCGTCGCGGATTCTTTTCAGGGCGATATCCCGGCCGTTTTTGATGGCCTCCGACAGCCTGCGGGCGTTGTCCACCGTTTCGCCCAGAAGGACTTTGTCCTCGCCGATGGTGATGCATTGCATTTTCTGAGGGCGAATATAGGGCTTTTGGGGGCGGGAAAAGGTCTTGTAGCTGCCGTCGCCTTCCTCGTTCTCTATCTCCATAACCTTTACGAAGTTCGCATACCAAGCCGCCGATTGTTCTTGCAGGGTCATAGCCAACACCTCACAAACAGAATAAGGTCTCTCTTGTGTACATTGTACCACATTGTGCGAAAAATGCAAGCCTGCCCTTACACTTGTCCCTTGTCAACGCTATAATGGAAAGCAGGGGTGTGATGACAGATGAAGATCTATAACTTAGGTTCACTCAATATCGACTATGTATACGACGTGCCCCACTTTGTGGCGCCGGGAGAGACCCTGTCCTCCACAGACCGCCACGTGTTCCCCGGCGCCTCCAGCTCCATCCCCACCCTGGAGGACGTGGAGAGGTTTCGATAAGGAAAAAAGCCCCACTTTAAGGCGGGTGTGCGTAGGGATTTAAAGAGCCTCCCCTTATACATTAAGGGGAGCCTTTTCTCCCCATCAATTTGTACAAAACACAAGGCACTATGTACCCTTCAAGATACATAGTGCCTATTTTCGTCCCTACCCGCACCCGCCGTAAGGTGGCGGTTTTATCCGTACACGCTTTGATCGGTATACGCGTCCTTGAGGGTGGCGGCGTTTTCGTTTTCATGCTCCAGCAACCAGGCGAACACCTGAGGATTACTGTAGGTGTCGCTCCAGGCGTTGTGCTCATTGTTCGGATACACCGTCAGTCGGGCGTTGCCGCCGCAGCGATTGACCGCGTTCACCATCTTTTCGCTTTCCTCCGGGAACACCACCCGGTCGAGGGCACCGTGGAAGGCCCACACCGGTACGTTTTTCAGCCGCCCGGCGTTCCAGTACATACCGCCGCCGCAGATGGGTACGATAGCGGCAAAGTACTCCGGCAGGCTCATGGCCAACTGCCAGATGCCGTAGCCGCCCATGCTGTTGCCGGTACCGTATAGGCGGGTTTCGTCCACATAGGGTAGAGCGACGATATACCGCACCAGGTCCTTTAGCCCCATAAACAGGTCAAACCAGGTGTTCTCGGTGCACAGGGGTGCCACCGCGATAAAGGGGAACCCCTCCTGCGGTGCCGTCAGTGCGAAGAAAGAGTTGTTCTGCAGCACTGCCATATTGTCCCCCCGGGTGCCGGCTCCGTGGAGGAACAGGATCGCGGGATAGGTTTTGTTGTGGTCAAAGCCCTCCGGGTAACGGATGAGATACCGCACGTTTCCCAGCGTTTTTTCTTCCATTTGCATACGTATCGCCGCCTTTTCCGTCATTGCCGTCATTGTACCACCCGGTGAGCGCCATGTCAACATTGCACTTTTTCGCCGTTTGTGATATGATGCTTTGTGGAGCGTGATACAAATGAAACTGATATCCTGGAACGTGAACGGTTTTCGCGCCTGTCTTAGCAAGGGCTTCGGAGACTTTTTCGCTGCGGCGGACGCAGATATTTTCTGCATACAGGAGACCAAGATGCAGCCCGGACAGGCGGAATTTGACCCGCCCGGCTACCATCAATATTGGTACAGCGCGGAGAAAAAAGGCTACTCCGGCACGGCGGTGTTCACCAAGGCGGAGCCCCTGTCGGTGACATACGGCATTGGTGTTCCCGAGCTGGACACCGAGGGACGGGCCATTACCCTGGAATACGACGGATTCTATCTGCTGTGCGTGTACACCCCCAACGCCCAGCGGGAGCTTGCCCGGCTTTCTCACCGCCTGTGTTGGGAGGCGGCGCTGCTCGACTATATGCGCGGGCTGGATGCGAAAAAGCCGGTGATCTACTGCGGCGATCTCAACGTGGCCCACCAGGAGATCGACCTGAAGAACCCCAAGACCAATCA
Source organism: Acutalibacteraceae bacterium (assembly GCA_045537135.1). Lineage (GTDB taxonomy): Bacteria > Bacillota > Clostridia > Oscillospirales > Acutalibacteraceae > UBA5905. The sequence continues at coordinate 53,821 of JAZSOW010000032.1, read as the reverse complement.
CCAGAGCGCCGGCTTTTCCGATGAAGAACGGGGTGCCTTCTCCACCTTGCTGGATGCCGGCTTTGCGGATACCTTTCGCACTTTGTATCCGGATAGGGTGGCCTACTCCTGGTGGAGCTATATGTACGGCGCCCGGGCCAAAAACGTGGGATGGCGCATCGATTACGTGATAGTGTCACAGCGGCTGATGCCTCTCGTGACCGATAGTTTTATTCTCCCCGAGGTGATGGGCAGCGACCATTGCCCGGTGGGTCTGTGTATAGACTTATAAATATATGCAAAGGAACGCCTGCCGGCACTTTGGTATGTCAGCAGGCGTTCCTTTATTTCAAAGAGTGACGTGGACAAACTCCGTATGGGGATACTGCGCTTTTACCTCGTCCCGAAAGACGTAATCCGAAATGACCACGTCCACCTGCGAAAAATCGCAAACCACGTGTGTGCGGTTCAGATCGATCTTACTGCTGTCTATAACGAAGACGACTTTTCGGGCATTTTTGAGAACGGCTCTGTACAGAGCAGGGTCTTTCGGCCCCAGGATAATGCCGTTACTGGTAGCCGCATTCGTGCAGAAAAACATAGTGTCGTACAGATAGTTAGCCGCATCCCATGCAGCGTGGGAGCCGCCTGTGACATAAGGTTTCTCCACGATTTCTCCTCCCAGGCAAAAAACCGACAGATTTTCGTTGCTCAGATAGGATGCTAAGTTGAGGTTGTTGGTAACTACTCGGAGGTTTTTCAGAGGCACGAGATAAGGCGCCAGATACTGCAGGGTGGTGGAACTGTTTATGTAGATGGTTTGCCCGTCCTGCACCAGATGGGAGGCCTCTTCGGACAGCCGTTTTTTGATCGCCTTGTTCTTTTCGGTACGAAAGATGAAAGGCACGTACTGCCGCTGGGTCAACTCGGCACCGCCGTTGCTGCGCACGATCCTTTTTTGCTGCTGCAGCTTATTCAGATCACGGTTGATGGTGGCCGTACTGTAATGCAGTTTTTCGCATAGATAGCGGACGGTGACAAAACCGTTTTCCGCGATGATATCCATAATGAGTTCTGCTCGACTTTTCATAGGTTTCCCCTCCCTGCTTGTGTGAGAAAAAATGAGAAATATTCAATATATAGAATCAATATTGAAAAATAATGATATTCGTCTATAATTATAAACACGCACACGTGGCAAGTCAATGGGAAAAGGAGAAAAAGCTATGAAAAAGTGTCTGTCGGTATTGTTGGCACTTGTGATGCTGTTGGGGGTGTTGCCTCTTTCACCGCACATCAGCGCTAACGAGGTATCCGGAGAGAGCGATGACGGTGTTTTCTGGAAGTTGCTGGATGTTCCGGAGACGGAGAGCTTCTACAACTACGCCAAAAAGAACGTGGGTTGGCTCACAAGACTGGGTATGAGCAAGTCTACGGACCCTCTGTCACAGGAGGCGACGTATACATCCGGTGACCCGTCCGGTTTATTCACGCGTAAGTCCGGCGACGAGTATTTTGTCATCTTTAATCCTGCCGAAGAGTACAATAGCAACGGCAAGTTAAAAGAGGCCAACGGCGGCGTTATGTATAACACGCTGAGTGGTCGCGGTCTTACGGAGGACGGCGAAGCGAAGTTGGGCGTGCCGGAGGGGATCACCGCCGAAGATGCCACCTATATGGCCGTACGCTTTAAGATCTCGGGTGGCACGGCGGAGCAGTATTCCAGCGTGAGCTTCCGTTTGGGCGATGCCGGCTTTATCGCGCTGACTAACGCGTACCTGATCGATAAGACCACCGGCGCTGTGTCGAACTCGCATTTGTCGGGAAACCTTCTTGGAATTACCGGCGAGTTTGATGGTTGGCTAATGATTCCTTGGAATAGCCTTTCCCTTAGCCAGAGAGAGTTTATTCAGTCCACCGGCGGCACCATTCAGTGCTATTTCCATTCCGAGCTGTGCACCACTGCCTCGCACGGCAAGGATACTGCCAGCGACTGGCACGATAAGATCCTGTGGTTGGGCGACGTGGCGCTGGTGGATGATGAGGCGCAGTTCCTGCAGACGTATGCCGACAAGGCGGTGGCAGAAAAGGGAATGACGTTTTCCGCTTCCGATATGCACGTTATCCGCGGCGCCTTTGAGCAGATGCCCAACACCTTTCAGGCGACCATGCGTTTCCCTGCCGATTATCATCCCTCCTTCCGAGGCGGTGTGATCCTTGGTAACAATGGGTACGAGCGGGAGAATCTTAACTTCCAGATCGCGGCTAACGGTCATCCGCAGATCTATGCCCGCCATGATGGAACGGCGTACACGATGACCTTTGACCAGGTGAACGTATACACAGGAGAATGGATGCACGTCGCTGTGGTGAACGATTCCGAGGCCCGGACGATGACCTGCTACGTTAACGGGGTGGCGGCGCAGACCATTGAGGGCTGCATCCCATCGTTTATCAGTGAGCAGGCCGGCGTGTTGGGCGGCGACGTGCGCAACGGCAACAGCAACTATTTTACCGGCGAATTGGGCACGGTCGTGCTGTATACCCAGGCAAGGGATGCAGCGGAAATTGCCATAGACGCGCAGCAGTTTGCCAATGGCTCACCGTTGGCCGCCTGGGATCTGACCAAGCAGACGACGGACGACGTGATCGTTGATGAGAGCGGCAACGGCTACGCGATCCAAAAAGGCACCGTTTGGATGACGGACGCCGGGACTGAGATCGAGAGCGACTATTCCTTTGCCCTGGTGGGCGATACGCAGATCGTTAACCGCTATTACGCTGACAGATTACCCTTAATCTACGATTGGATTCTGGACAATAAGGAGTCTAAGAACATCCAATACGTGATGGGCCTTGGCGATATTACCGATGCCGATGCCGCTCGCGAATGGACGGACGCCGCCCGCGAACATGCCAAGCTGGACGGGGTGATCCCCTATTCGCTGGTGCGCGGCAATCACGACAGCTTTGAGAAGTTTAACGCGACCTTTGACACGGCCCCCTACAACGAGAGCTTTGACGGCAAGTATGGAGAAGGGGTGGCGGATACCTGGCGAGAGGTTACCGTTAACGGTATGCAGTACCTCATATTTGCGCTGGATATCGGCGCCTCCGACGAGGTGCTTGCCTGGGCAAGCGATGTGATCGAGGAGCATCCTTATCACAACGTGATCGTCACGACCCACGTATATCTGAATTCCGACGGGCATCCCGTGCCGTCTACCCACAACGATCGTGCTTCCAAATACAGCGTACACGATAACCCGAATGAAGCGGAGGAAATATGGGATAAGTTTATCAGCAAGCACGAGAATATCGTGCTGGTGATCTCCGGCCATATTTCCAGCAACGTGGTGGTGGCCACGCAACGTGAAGGCGATCACGGCAACGTGGTGACCGAGCTGCTGGTAGACCCGCAGGGCCTGGATAAAAACATCGGCGGCACCGGCATGGTGACTTTGCTGCATTTTTCCGACCAGGGCAAGCGGGTGCAGGTGGAAACCGTATCCACCGCCAACGGCCTGCACTATATGCCGTATAACCAGTTCGCGCTGGACATCCCCGCCTCTGAGCCGCATTTTCACGCGTATGAAAAGGACGGGGCTGTGGTCACGGTAGAACCTACCTGTACCGAAGACGGTCATACGACCAAAACGTGCGACACCTGCGGCCGGGCAACCGTAACGAAAAAGCCGGCAACGGGTCACACGTATGCCGACTTATTGGATAGCGTCTGCGATACCTGCGGCGGTAGCCGCAGCGCCGGTGACGGCATCGTGGGTATGCTCCCCATCCGTTCCGTATACCAGTACGTGGGCGGCGCACAGGATACTACCCAACTGGGCGCGGCGGAAAATTCGGCCATATATGCGGCCAATGGCAAAGTATATACGGCCCTGCGTATTCCCGGCCGATACGTTACTGCCAGCGCGGATTTCTCCACGGTTGTTCTGGACGGCGTTACGTATCCGATAGAAGAGCGCGGCATTATCTTGGGAAAGGAAGGGCAAACGCTGACGGTGGACAGCCCTAACAAGGTCTCCGTCAACAGCAACTTTAACAGTACGTATTGGGAATACGATGCATCAACCAAGACGGTGACCTACACGGCGCTGGTCAAAAATATCACGCGTGAAAACAAGGATGTACGCTTTATTGCACGTTCCTACGTGAAGGTCCGGGTGAACGGCACGGTACAGATCGTCTACAGCGACACCAGCCCTTCGTTCAGCCCGCAGGGCATCTATGATAATATGGCAAACAATTTGCTGGCGCAAGGCAAAGTGGCACCCACGTGGTTTACATTGGACGGCATTGATGACGGCGTGGTAGACTTAGGCTGATCGTAAATACGCATAAACCTCCTGCGTGAGAGCCAAAATAAGGCTATCTTACGCAGGAGGTTATTTTTATGCCGGAAAGATGCGGAAAATACACGGTCACTCTGTCGAACGAACCCACCATTCTCAGCTATGCCGCCGTGGCGGGGAAGAAGGAGGGGCAGGGCCCATTAGGCAAGCAGTTCGATGCGGTGTTTGAGGACACCCGCCTGGGACAGAAGACTTGGGAGCAGGCGGAAAGCGCCCTCCAACGGGAGGCGATAACGCGGGCGCTGGACAAGGCAGGGCTGTCTCCCAGCCAACTGCACTACCTTTTTGCCGGGGATCTTCTCAACCAGAATATCGCCTCCACCTTCGGCTTGCGGGAGATGAATGTGCCGCTTATCGGGCAGTTCGGTGCCTGTTCCACTATGGGGCAGACCATGGCGATGGCCGCCATCTTCGTGGACAGCGGGGCGGCCGATCTGTGCGGGGCGCTGACCTCCTCCCATTTCTGCACCGCCGAGCGGCAGTTCCGCTACCCGCTGGAATACGGCGGGCAGCGGGCTCCTACCAGCCAATGGACAGCTACCGCCTCCGGTGCGGTGGTCATCGGCCGGGGCAATGGGGTGCGCATCCGAGAGGTGTGTATCGGCCGGGTGCAGGATCTGGGTGTGACAGACATGAACAACATGGGTGCCGCCATGGCTCCCGCGGCGGCGGATACCTTGGCCCATTTCTTTATGGATACCGGTACCGGACCGGAGGATTACGATTGCATCGCCACCGGGGATCTGGGACAAGTGGGCAGTGCCCTTGTCCGGGATCTGCTTTCCCGCAAGGGCTACACGCTGGATGAGCGGTACACCGACTGCGGGTTGTTACTGTTTGATCGAGAGACCCAGGACGTCCACGCCGGCGGCTCCGGTTGCGGCTGCTCCGCTTCGGTGCTGTGCGCTCATTTTCTTCCCAAGCTGGAGCGAGGAGAGTTGAAAAATCTCCTGTTCGTTCCTACCGGGGCGCTGATGTCCCCCACCTCCTCTCAACAGGGGGAAAGCATTCCCGGCATAGCTCACGCTCTGCTGTTCGCCGCGCAAAATTAACTATTGCGTAATCCGGGAAAATGCGTTACAATAGGGTGATTACACTACTTGGAGGAATTTTCTTGGATATGAACGAGATCGCCGGCAAGGCCGGCACCACCGAAGGGGAGATCCTACGGCGGCGCACCTTTGCCATCATCTCCCACCCGGACGCCGGTAAGACTACCCTGACGGAAAAGTTCCTGCTGTACGGCGGGGCTATTCAGCAGGCGGGCATGGTCAAGGGGAAAAAGAATAATAAGCACGCGGTCTCCGACTGGATGGAGATCGAAAAGCAGCGCGGTATCTCCGTCACCTCCTCGGTGATGCAGTTCAACTACAAGGACTACTGCATCAACATTCTGGATACCCCCGGTCACCAGGATTTCTCGGAGGATACCTACCGCACTCTGATGGCCGCCGACTCGGCGGTGATGGTCATCGATGCCTCCAAGGGTGTGGAAAAGCAGACCATCAAGCTGTTTATGGTCTGCCTGTTGTGCAACATCCCCATCTTTACCTTCATTAACAAGATGGACCGGGAAGCCCGCAATCCTTTCGACCTGATGGAGGAAATCGAATCGGTGCTGGGTATTCGCACCTACCCCATGAACTGGCCCATTGGCTCCGGTAAGGAGTTTAAGGGTGTGTATGACCGTGGCGGCAGCCGCATCATCGCCTTTACAGCTAACGACGACCAGTCCAATGCCCAGCATGAGGTGCAGGCCACGGTGGTGGATCTGCAGGACGAGGGTCTTAAGGAGATGCTGGGGGACGGCCTGTACAGTACCCTCTCCGACGATGTGGATCTGTTGGATGGTGCGGGCTACGAATTTGATATGGAGGAGGTTCGTGGTGGACGGCTGACCCCGGTGTTCTTTGGCTCGGCGCTCACCAACTTCGGCGTAGAGCCCTTCCTGGAGGAATTTCTCAAGATGACCACCGCCCCTCTGTCCCGCAATTCTGATGCGGGGCGCATCGACCCCTTTGGGAAAAGCTTCTCTGCCTTTGTGTTTAAGATTCAGGCCAACATGAACAAGGCGCACCGGGATCGTGTGGCCTTCATGCGCATTTGCTCCGGTAAGTTTGAGAAGAATATGGAAGTGCTTCATGTACAGGGGGGCAAGAAGATGCGCTTGAGCCAGCCCCAGCAGCTGATGGCGGAATCCCGCGAGATCGTGGATGAGGCCTACGCAGGGGATATCATCGGCGTGTTTGACCCGGGTATCTTCTCCATCGGCGACACCCTCTGCTCCGGCAGTGATAACTTCCGCTTTGAAGGCATTCCCACCTTTGCCCCCGAGCATTTTGCGCTGGTACAGCAGGTGGATACCATGAAGCGTAAGCAGTTCGTCAAGGGCATCACCCAGATCGCCCAGGAGGGTGCCATCCAGATCTTCCAGGAGCTGGGCGGCGGTATGGAAGAGGTCATCGTGGGCGTGGTTGGTGTCTTGCAGTTTGAGGTGCTCACCTACCGGCTCAAGAATGAGTACAACGTGGACATCCGCATGAGCAACTTGCCCTATCAGTACATCCGCTGGATCGAGAACGAGGATATCAACGTCAAGAGCCTCAACCTGACCTCTGACACCCGGCGCATCCAGGATCTCCATGAGCGTAAGCTTTTGCTGTTCACCAATAGCTGGAACATCACCTGGGCCACCGAGCATAACGAAGGCCTGGAGTTATCGGAATTTGGCAAAAATGAAGCATAATATATAAAAATGACCCCCTCGAGACCACATGAGCAATTTGTGGACTCGAGGGGGTTTTCCTGTCACCGGACAAATCCGGTTGGCGTACTATGATTATTGCAGTCCGGCAAAGTCGTAGACACCGGAGGGCGCGTACAGGATATAGCTGTCGGTGCCGCCCTCGGCACAGGCATTGATAAGCCCTTTCAGTGTAGCGGCAGATAGATTTTCCGCCTGTAGCATGGGTACTAGGAGTGGTTGATCCTCTTTGGCAATGACCTTGATACGAGTGGCCATCTGCCGGATGAGCCCGGCGGTATCGCCCTGGGCGTTCAGCACCGGCGCGGCTGCGGTGGCACCGAAGGTGAGGGGGTTACCGCCGTAGACCTGAGTCTTTTCGCCTCGGGCACTGTCGGCGGTGCAGGAGAGGATCACTGGGCAAAGGTCTCCCAGCAACTCCTCTGTTTCCTCAACAAAAGCGGTGAGGATCTCATTGCGCGTTTTGTTGGCGTTGGTAGAGGAGCCGAAGCTGGCACCGCTGACCTGACTGGGGAACTGTACCCCATCCAGCATAATCGCGTTGGCACCGGCATCGCGTAGCTCCCGCGCCATGTCAATGATATAGGTGTGCGCCGCATCCGCATAAGGGTTGAGCCAAGCCTTGCCGCCATTGACAGGTTTGTTGTCATACCACACCCAGCCGTTGTTGCCGGTTGGGGTGACGCGGGCATCCGCCAGCACCCGGGCGGCGGCATTGTCCTTGAAGGCGTAAAGACGAACGATGGGACGTAACCCGGCATCCTTAACGGTGTTGAACAGCGCTTGTAGCTCCTCGGTCGTCAGTGCGTCGGGCGCAAAGCTGTTGACCTGCACTGCCCGATCGGTGGCTGAGCGGTAGTACAGCACACCCTCTGCATCCTTCATATCTATGACAACGCTGTCGAAGCCGGCGTCTGCCGCTGCCTTGAGGGTAGCGGCAAGGGAGACGTGGTCATGTAGCATACCGTGGGGGAGCCAAAAGGCCTTCACGCCGCCGGCCAGGCCGGTGGCTGCCGGGGATTGCATCGCCGTGGTGGTCGTGGTGGTGGTTGCCATGGTAGAGGTGGTGCCGGCTGTGGTGTCCGGCTGACCGGTGGAGAGAGGATGTTCAAATAGGTATTTAGCGCCGAAGAAGCCGGCGGCTATGATTACCACAGCAAGCAGGCCGGTGGCCGCGATCCGTAGCACCGGGTTGCGACGTTTGAATACGGAGCGACGTCCGCGATGAAGTTTCTGACCCATAAAGAGCCTCCTTCGTTAGATCAAGCTGAAGTCGGACGTAAAGCCCATGAGTGCCAGGGCGACCAGCCCGACATACACCAGGGTGGCAGGCATGCCGCGGAACGCATCCGGCATATCCGGATTATCCAACCGTTCAATGCCCTCGGCGGTCAGCCAGGTCAACAGCCCAAAGGCAAGACAAGAGCCTACCGCCAGACCGATGATACCTCCCAAACCAGAAGTAAATTGCACATTGGCGACCATCGCAATGCCCAGTACCAAGTTGTTGAAGGCAGCTATCGGTAGCATGGCACTGATGCGCGCGTAGAAGGTGGGTGTCAACTTGCGTGTGACCAGCGTAGCGATGACATACAGCACGATGTCAATGATGACCATCATCAGCGGGCGCCAATAGTTGGTGATTGCGGTGCCCAGCAGGCGGTCTAAGGGATAGGCGATCAGCACCGTCAGCATGGAGAACACCGTCAACACGGCGGTGAACAGCCAGATGTTCTTCGGCTTTCGCACAGTGTGCATCATCATGGAGGAGCCGAAGCCGGTGGTTAGTACGATATTCTGCAACAGGGCGATGGTGACAAAGAACGAGATAAGATCGGAGAAGTCGGCGGCAAGGTCACGGAAAAATTCACTCATGTATGCTCCGCCTCCTTCCGATGGAAATAGGCGGTGATGCGCTGTCTTGTCCATTGTAGCAATGCCGCCATAAAGCCCAGCACAACAAACGCGGTAAAGGGTGCCGCGGCTTCCGGCAGCACCAGCTCGGAATTGAGCGGCACATCCCAAATAGTACCGTTGATAGCAAACTCCCGCAGGGCGGAGATGAGGCAGATCACGATGCCGAAGCCCAATGTACTACCGATAGCATCGATGATTGTTTCCAAGGGACGCACTGTAGAGGCAAAGCCGATGCTGCGGGAGTACAGCAGATTTACTGCAATGAGCGGGATGAACAGATAGAGTCTGGCATACAGCACTGGAGAAACGAAGGTATCCAGCACATAAGAGGCGGCTACCAGCAGTAGAGAGGCCAGCAGCACGTATAGCGCCGGGCGGATCCACTTGGCAAGATGCTGGCCGATGTAGGAGATCACCAGGCTCAGCGGCAGCATCACCAGAGCGGTGCACACCGTCAGTACCACGCCGCTTTTCAGGTTGACGCCGGCGGCGATAATGGGGCACAATCCCAGTGCCTGGGACAGTACAATGTTGTGGGTAACGGCATTTTCCACCAGGTCACCGGCGGTGACCCAGAATACACGCTGGGCCTGTTTACGTTTACTCATTGGAGGCCACCTCCCGTCGCATACGGAATAGCCGCATGAGCTGACGACGTCCGTGCCAACTCCAACGGTCAATGATGGGAGAAAGGGTGTTCATGATCAGGATAGCAAAGCAACTACCGGCCTCCAGACGGCCAATGTGTTGCAGAAGCATCACAAGGATACCGGCGATCACACCGTAGAAGGCGCGCCCGATTATATAGCGGGGGCTGGTAACCGGGTCGTTAAGCAGGAACACACCGGTAAACAGCACATACCCGGAACACATCTGATAAGCGGCGCTGTATGTACCACCGACACCGCTGAAGGGTACCAGATAGGCGATGATGAAGCAGGTGCCCAGGTAGGTGACCGTCATGCAGGTAGAGGAGGTGCGGCGGAATGCCAGGAAGGCTGCACAAGCCAGCAAGATCAGGGTGGCAGTGCCGCCGATGGGGCCCGCAAAATCGCCGGTTAGAAGCTGCATGCCGGTCAAGCCGGGGTTAGCCCCGGCGCGCAGATGCTCAGCGATGGAGCCCTCGGTGATTACGGTGGTGGGATCCACAACAAAATCCGGTGCTAGAATGACCGACTTGTCAATGGCGGGATACAGGAACATGGATTTGGGGAAGCAGTAAGACAGGATGGCAATACCGGCGGCGGCGGGGTTAAAGACATTGCGTCCATATCCGCCAAAAGGCGCCTTGACCACAATGATGGCAAAGGCTGAGCCCAGCATCGGCATCCACATGGGTACCATGGGGGACATGGCCAGACCGATGATCACACCGGTCACCGCCGCACTGCCATCCAACAGGGTAGACAGAGACTTGCGGCGGATCAAACAGCACAGACCTTCGCAGACGATGGCCGAAGCCATGCTCAGCAGTACCACCCAGAGGGGACGGACACCGTAGTTAAATACAGAAAAAATGCACAGCGGTACAGCCGCCAGCAGAACATCCGCAGTCATACGACGGGAGGTGGTCTCGGTGCGTATAAACGGTGCAGATAGATTACTCACTTTCTTCATCCCCCCAACTTAAGAACATAGTGCCGTCGGTTTCGCTGGCACGCAACACCTCTGCCGCCACCGGGCGAGCCGAGGGACATACATACGAGCATACACCACAGCCGTCACACTCCCACGGTGCCAAATGCTGTAGTCTTTCATAGTGCATATTTTCAAGCCTGCGCACGATCTCGTAGGGGAGTAGCTGGGCATGACAAGCGGCGGCACAACGTCCACAGCCAATGCAGGGCTGGGCGATGATCGCCTTGCGAGGACGTAGCGCCAGCAAGGTGGTCACTCCCGGTAACAGCGGCAGATGAGTGGTGGGGCACACAGCACCGGTCATGGCATCTCCTAAAACCAATGTGACATCCTCAAAGGCGTTGCAGTAGGCAAGGATCTCGCTGATATCCGTGCCGTAGGGCACCCGGATGTTTCGGGAAGCGGGTACGCCGTCGCCGGCAATGGTGACCACGACGTGGCTGGAAGGGGCGCCCTCCTGCACCGCCTTCGCCAGCGCTAAACAGGCTTGGATGCCAATGCGAAACACCTCTGCCGCTCCATCCGCATACTCGGTGACGGGGTATTCGTCCTCCACGGTGAACACATTGATCCGCCCGATGGCGCGCTTGAGTGCCCGGCGTTTCGCCTTGGGCAACAGGGTCGCAATATGATAGCGAGTAAAACGCAACGCCTTGGCAGCGTATTGCAGGCCGGCTAAAGCCATTTTCGGCTCCTCCTGCAGCACCGCCCAGGAGGCACTACCGAACACATCGTTTTCCGTAGCATCGGCCACCAGCACAGAGCCTACCGCCGCGGCATCGTCCGGGGGTAATTGCCAGGCGACCAGCTTTTCCCACAGGGGTGTGCCGTCCAGTTCATCGTAGATGGCGGCCTGCCGGGCGATGGCGATGATGTCATTCGCCTCGGGCTCATCCTCCGTGTTGATCGTCAGCCGGGTTTTCTTGCCGTCCTCCGGCAGGATCTCGGCGCACAGCATATCGCCGTGTAGGGGGTGGCTGAGTGCTACCGCACCGCTTAAGGTGCCGCTGACAGAGGACAGTACCGGGGTGTCCTCGTCATGTTCGCGATAAAGAAGCTCACCGGCGGTAAGAACGGTATCCTCCCGGGAAAAGATCGCGGGGTAGGGGTGCTCGTCATCCACTTCCCGGCAAAGCGGGATACGCACTGCTTGGGAGGGGGACAGCTCGGCTATGGGGCTGTTTGCCGCCGCACCTTTTTGAAAGGGCAGGGCTACACCGCGCATAAAAGGTTGCATAGGGGTCACACCTTTCTCGGGAAAGATTCCCGTAAACAGTCTCCTATTGCCTTACGTAAGAATTTCGGTATATCATGAAAAAAACAGAGCAGGAGGGAATGGCTTGAACATCGAGAGGATAAAGAACGATCGTCTGCGCGTCTATTTATCCGACGCCGATCTGACAAAATGGGGGCTAAACTACGCCTCATTGGAAGCAGGCACCCCGCAGACGGATCGTTTCATCCGTCAGGTGTTGCGTGCCGCACGGCAGCAGACAGGCCACCCCGCTGGTGGTTGTGCCGTGGAAGCCTTTCCGGTGGAAGGGGGGTGTGTGCTGTTGCTGACTCTTACACGTATGCAGCTACGCCCATACGACCCTCTGGTGTGTCGCATCGATGATGCGAGTACCCTACTCTCCCTTGCCGCCCGTTTTGAAGCGGTGGGTCCTCTGCCCCGTAGTTCGCTGTATGAGCTACCCGCAGGCTACATACTGGTAATCCACGCTTGTGAACAGGTTATGCCGCTGCACCGCCGTCTATTGGCGGAATACGGCTATCTTGTGGAGGGCGGTGAGGCGGCGGTAGCCGCCGCCGCCGAATACGGTACGTTGCTGGTGTCAGCAGATGCGCTGGAACAGCTTACAGTGCGTGAACATCCGCAACCAGCTTCGCCGGATCCTTCGCATTGAACAGCGCACTGCCGATCACAGCATTATCCGCGCCGGCGGCACAGGCAATGGGGGCGGTGTTTGCGTTGATGCCGCCGTCTACCTGCAGATGGACAGTCAGCCCACGGCGGTTAATTTCTTGCCGCAGGGCGGTCACCTTAGGCATCATATCCGCCATAAAGCTCTGCCCGCCGAAGCCGGGCTCCACCGTCATCACCAGCACCATGTCTACCATATCGAGGTAGGGGAAAGCCTTCTCTGCCGGGGTGGCGGGCTTGAGGGTGATGGCGGCTTTTTTGCCGAGAGCGTGAATATGCTCCAGCGTCTCCCGAATGGGATCGGCACATTCCAGATGAATGTTGAGCATATCCGCCCCGGCCTTGGAAAAGGCTTCCAGCAACCGATCGGGATGCTGCATCATCAAATGCACGTCGAAGAACAGGCTTGTATGGGGGCGCAGGGCGGCGATCACCGGTGGCCCGAAGCTCAGGTTGGGGACAAACACCCCATCCATCACGTCCAGGTGCACCATGTCGGCGCCGGACTGCTCTACAAAACGCAACTCGTCGGCCGCGTGCGCAAAATCACAAGTCAATATGGACGGAGACACTTCCATTTTTGTTCACCCTCCGGTAGTAATATCTACTGTTATTTTACTGTATTTCTTATAAAAGGTCAAGTGGCGAGCGTTTCCAACACCCCGGGCAGTTCACCTAAGGTGTGGATCACCGGCACGTCCTCGGGTAAAGGATACGTGTAACATGGGTGATCTGCTGGACGGCCGTACTCAATGTATACCACCCGCATACCGGCACTCATAGCACCGGCAATGTCGTTAAGGGGATGATCGCCTACGTAAATGCAATCCTCGCAGGCCACGCCCAGCCGCGCGGCGACCCGGCGGAACAGTTGGGGATCTGGCTTGTGGACCATTTCATCCCCGCTGACGGTTACTATATCCGTTAGGGGGCGCAGACCGGTAGCATCCATCTTCCGGTTTTGTACCAAGGAACCGCCGTTGGTGATGATACCCAGCAGAACCCCCTGCGCACGCAAGGCGTCCAGCGTGGGGCGCACGTCCGGCTCCATCACGCAGCAGGCGGCGTAGTCGATAAGGAAACGACGGACAGCTTGCTCCACATCCGCCTCTTCCGGCAAAAAGCGGGTGAGAAACTCACGGAAGGTACAGCCCATCCCATAGCCGTGGCGGTTTTCTACAAACATATCCTCCACCAGCTGTTGGTGTTGCTCCGGGCTGTAGGCGGGGTAATACCGACAGGCGAAGATATTCAGTGTCCGGCGGAAGGCGTCATCCCGCCGATGGAGGGTGTCGTCAAAGTCGCACAGCACCGCTCGCACTCGTCCGGTGGGGGCGAACAGTGCCTTTGCGGCCTTGGCATCTGCTATCACCTGCTCCCGCAACGCCTCCAGGGTGGAGAAGGTCTGTTCCGGTCGCAGAAATTTGACCGGGTATACGTTCACGGTCTGTCCGTAAACATCTCCCTCAAAGCCATCGATCCAGGTCTCCGCCAGCGGGGTATCGGCGCCTACCGTAGGGCGCAGACCAATGTTGGTCACGCCGTGGTACACCTGGTCGCCGATTTCCACCGCGGAGGCATACACCCCAAAGCGGGGAGCCATCCGCTGGGTGGGCAGGAGCTGGTTGATGGTGGGCATCCCCAGCCGCCGTCCCAAATGCTGTCCCTCGGTCACCGGTAGCCGCAAAGCGTAGGCGTTTGAGAGCATCCGGCGGGCCTTTGCCATATCACCATCAGCCAGCGCCGTCCGGATGGCGGTGGAGCTGACCGTTTCGCCGTTAATGGCGGTAGGAGGCACCACCGTTACGGTGATGCCGTGAGCGGCGCATAGGGCCTTGAGGGCATCGGTATCCCCGGCGCCCTGTGCGCCAAAGCGGTAGTTGAAGCCGCACACCACCTGTTTCGCCTGCAGGAGCCCTGCCAGGATCTCCTCCACAAAGGCGGCGGGACTCATGTCTTTCACAGCAGTGAAATCCGCGGTAAACACCTCCTGCACCCCCAGCTTTTCCAACCGGGTATGCAGTTCCTCCCGCTCCATCAACTGCTTGGCGCCGGGTTTGGTGGTGACGGTGATGGGATCGAAGGTATATACCGCACACACGCCGTCTCCTTGCAGCGCGGTGGCGATCACCGCCCGGTGTCCAGTATGCAGGCCGTCGAACAACCCCAAGGCCACTGTGCGGGAAACAGCGGGGATGCGATTCTGTTGTTTGGGCAGGATGTACTGTTCCATTACGTGGCTCCTTTCAACAGCTTGTCCATCTTCAGTTCCCCATCGGCGGGGGCACCCAGCCCCAGAAAGACCCCCTCCGGGTCGTATACCCGGGTGAGCCCCTCCACCGGCTGTCGCAGTCGTTCCAGTGCCAGGGCACCGCCGTTTGTAAAGCGGGTGGCCTGGGGGCCGGTGACGGTGAGAGATGGGTAGGCGGAAAGGGCGGTGTCGGTGGACAGCAGGCGGGTAGACAGGGTACCGCTTGCCGCCAGTTCTCGCGCCTCCTCCAGGGTGAGGCAGTGGTCAAGCGTATAGCCCACTGCCATAGTTCGGCGCAGGGCGGTCATGACTGCTCCGCATCCCAACAGCCGTCCCAGATCGTCACAGATGGTGCGGATGTAGGTGCCCTTGGAGCAATGGCAGTCGATGGCCAACTCCCCGGTATCGGCATTATAGTCCAGTATATCCAGCGTGTAAACGCTTACATTCCGTGCTTCTCGCTCAATTTCGATCCCCTGCCGCGCCAGCTCGTACAGCCGCACCCCATCCTTCTTGAGAGCGGAGGTCATGGGCGGGATCTGTTGGATATCCCCGCGGAAGGCGGGGAGTGCCGCCTCAATAGCGGCGAGGGTAGGGGCGGGGACGCCGGTCTCTTTCACCTGTCCCCATATATCCAGGGTATCGCTAACCGCACCGAAACGCAGAGTGGCGGTATAGCGTTTATCATGCACCGGCAACCTGTCCAGTGCCTTGGTGGCGTTGCCTACCAGCAGGGGTAGCACCCCGGTGGCGTTGGGATCCAAGGTGCCGGCGTGCCCCACCTTTTTGACCCCCAGCAGGCGCCGGAGGATGGCACAGCACAGGAAGGAGGTGGTCTCCGCCGGCTTATCCAGGCATAGAATGCCGTTCAATTCACTCATCATGTATCTCCTAATAAAACCACAACAACGCAGACAGGGGCGACCCTGTCTGCGTTTTCTTGCGTTTAGCCAGTGGTGATGCGGGGAACAGCCTGTTCTACTGCCCGGATGATGGCGGCCTTTGCCTCCTCCAGGGTGCCGTCTACGGCACAGCCGGCGGCGCGATTATGCCCGCCGCCACCCAGTAGCGCGCAGATCTTTGCCGCATCGGCATGGGTGCCGGTGCGCACACTGATCTTGTAGTTGCTATCCGCCTTCTGACGCAGGGTGATACCCACCCATACCCCTTCGATCTGTCGGGGGATGGGAGGCAAGCCCTCCATATCGTTGTCATTGGCACCGCTTTTCTCCACCATCTCGTTGGTGATGACCATAACGGCTACACGCCCGCCGTGGGAAAATCGCATCCGCTCCAGCGCCATGCGTTCCAGCTCAATGCGTGCCCGGGACTTGATATCGAAGTTCACCCGGTTGATCATCTCATAGGGGATTCCCTGGTCGATACAATCCGCCGCCATGCGGTGAGCCAACGCTCCGGCGTTGGAATACTTGAAGCAGCCGGTATCGGTGGCAATGCCGGTAAACAGGCACTGGGCGATGGCGGGGGTGAGCTCCACCCCCAACAGCCTAATGATACGGAACACCACCATGGCCGCCGCGGCACACTCCGCATCCACGCAGGTGTAGGCGGCATAGCCGGTGTTGGTGCTGTGATGGTCGATGCATAGGTCTACCCGCTCGCCATATACCGCCTGTACCTGGGGACCCAGGAGCTTGGCATCCGCCACGTCCACCGCGCAGATGAACTGGGGGGCAAAATCCGGCTGGGGCATGCCCTCATACAGGTATTCGTACCGTTCCGGAATGGGATCCCCGCACAGCACCCGCACGGTCTTGCCCAGGGATTGTAATGCCAGACACAAGGCAAAGTTAGACCCCAAGGTATCCCCATCGGGATACTGGTGCGCTAACAGCAGGATATGATCGGCACGCTGCAGCATGGCAACGGCTTCTTGTTCACTGATCCTCTTCGTCATGGCTGGGCTCCTCTTTTTTGATTCGGTTGAGCGTGGCGGCAATGCCGGCGCTGTAGGCGATGGAATCGTCCGCTACAAACCGCAGCTCCGGGGTGTGCCGCAGCTTGAGCGCCTGCCCTAACTGGCGGCGCATATAGCCGGCGGCGGATTTTAACCCCTTCACCGCTTCCTTGGCGGCCTCAATGCCGTTCATGGAGCTGATAAAGACGGTGGCGTAGGACATATCCCGGGTCACGTCCACCCGCACGATGCTCAGCATGCTGCCGGTGACGCGGGGGTCCTTCACGGTGCGCAGGATGGCGGTCAGTTCCCGCATAATGTCTTCACTTGTGCGATCCATACGGTAGTTGGGCATCCTTCACCCCTCCTTTTTGTGTGTTGGGAAGATTAAAACGGCAAAGCCGTCATGGTGCAAATATGGCCGTTTTCGGTGGAACCGAAATGGCGGTTGTTTAGACCGCCAAGGGCATATTGCGGGAGATTAAAACGGCAAAGCCGTTTTAATCTCTGTATTCTTCGATAACGTAGGTCTCGTAGATATCGCCTTCCTGGATGTCGGTAAACTTCTCCAGACCGATACCGCACTCAAAGCCCTGGGCGACCTCCTTTTGGTCATCCTTGAAACGCTTGAGGGAGATCATCTTATCGTCGCCGATGATGATACCGTCACGTACGATGCGCAGCAGGTCGTTGCGGTAGACCTTGCCGTCGGTGACGTAACAGCCCGCCACCAGACCAACGCCGGTGATGCGGTATACCTGCCGTACCTCGGCACGGCCATGCAGTACCTCCCGGGTCTTGGGAGCCAGCATGCCCTTCATGGCGGTCTCCACTTCCTCCAGCGCGTCGTAGATGACGCGGTACATACGCATATCCACTCCGGCATTCTCTGCGGCTACCTGCGCCAGCGGATCGGGACGGACGTTAAAGCCGACAATGATGGCATTGGAAGCCTCCGCCAGCATGACGTCGCTCTCGGATACCGCACCCACAGCGCCGTGGATGACACGTACCCGTACTTCCTCGTTGGAAAGCTTCTCCAGAGACTGGGTCACCGCCTCCACAGAGCCCTGCACATCCGCCTTGACGATGATGCCCAGCTCCTTCATCTCGCCCTCGTGCATCTGGTCGAAGAGGTTATCCAGAGTCACCTTCTTGTACTGGCTGAACATTTCCTCCTTAGCGGCAGTCTTACGCTGCTCCACCAGCTCGCGAGCCAAACGCTCGTCGGTAACGGCGTTGAAGATATCGCCGGAGGCAGGCACCTCGGCAAGGCCCATGATCTCCACCGGCACAGAGGGGCCGGCGATCTCCAGCTTGTTGCCGTTTTCGTCCGTCATGGCGCGCACACGCCCCACAGCGGTACCGGCAACCAGGATATCGCCGGTGCGCAGGGTGCCGTTCTGCACCAGCACGGTGGCGATGGGACCGCGGCCCTTATCCAGCCGCGCTTCGATGACCGTACCCTTGGCGGCACGATCAGGATTGGCCTTGAGCTCCTTGACCTCGGCTACCAGCAGGATGCTTTCCAGCAGGGCATCCATGCCCATACCGGTGTGAGCCGATACCGGCACGCAGATTACGTCGCCGCCCCACTCCTCGGGCACCAGCTCGTGCTCGGTGAGCTGCTGGAGTACCCGGTCGGGGTTGGCCTCCGGCTTATCCATCTTGTTGATAGCCACGATGATGGACACATCCGCGGCCTTGGCATGGTTGATGGCTTCAATAGTTTGGGGCATGATGCCGTCGTCGGCGGCTACCACTAGAATGGCGATATCCGTCACCTGGGCACCGCGGGCACGCATGGAGGTGAACGCCGCGTGACCGGGGGTATCCAGGAAGGTGATGTTCTGCCCATTGACCTGGGTGCGGTAGGCACCGATGTGCTGGGTGATACCGCCCGCCTCGCCGGCGGTGACGCTGGTCTTGCGGATGGCATCCAGGATGGAGGTCTTACCGTGGTCAACATGACCCATGACCACCACAACGGGATCACGGGGCTGCAGGTTCTCATCGGTATCCTCGCTGTCATCGATGATCTGCTCCTCGATGGTGACGACTACCTCGCGCTCCACCTTGGTGTGGAACTCCTCCGCCACCAAGAACGCGGTGTCGAAATCGATCTCTTCGTTGACAGAGACCATCATCCCCAGCAGCATCAGCTTCTTGATGACCTCGCCGGAGGTGGCCTTCAGACGAGCAGCCAGCTCGCCAACGGTGATGGTCTCACCCACCTTGATGGTGGCGTGCTTCTGTTTACGCTCCATCTCGATACGCTTGAGACGCTCCTGCTCGGTCTCCTTGCGGCGGGGTTTGCGATACTGCTGCTTGGATTTTTGGTTGATCTTCTGCTTTTTGACAGCGCCGCCGTCACCGCGCACCCGGTTGGAGGTTTGCGCCATGACGTCGAACTTCTCGTCATACTTGTTATTAGCCACCATCTGGGGCTTGCGGGTATCCACTGTGCGTCGCTCCTGGGGCACCTTGGGCTGGGGAGCCGCCTTGGGCTTCTCCGCCTTGGGGGCGGGAGCAGGACCCTTGCCGGGTGCTGGCTTGCCAGCCGCCGGCTTATCCGCCGCCTTGGGTTTCTCAGCAACCGGGGCGGGTGTCTCCTCCTTGGGCTTGCGGTTGTTCACCGCCGCAAAATAGGCATCCAGATTATCGGTGTTATGCTTTTGGGTGTAGTGCTCAAAGATAATATCCAGCTCATGCTCCTCCAGGGCGGTAGCACTCTTCTTGGCGGGCTGGATATAGTTTGCCAGCAGCTCCACGATCTCCTTGGCGGGGACGCCGAAATCCTTGGCAACATCGCTGACACGGTATTTGATCATCATAAGGCAACATCCTCCTTCGTATCGGTGCCGTGGTGCTTTTGCATCGCGGCGGCAAAGCCGGGGTCATCGGTGGCCACGGCGGCTACGGGTTTTTGCAGACCCAGAGCGGCGGCAACAGCCGTCTTGTTGGCTGTCAGAGTCAGGATGGGGCAGGGGTGCTCGCCGGCGGCGAATCGTAGCTCCTTCTCCGTCTTGGGAGAACAATCGGCGGCTAGTAGCACCAGTCGGGCTTTGCGGGCCAATAGGGCGGCCTTCACTGCGTCGAAGCCGATGACGGTGTGTCCTGCCCGTCGGGCGATCCCCAGCAGTCCTAACAGCTTACTCTCCATTCGCCGTCAACTCCTGTTCCATCTGGTCATAGACCTCGGGAGGGATGGCGCAGGCAAAGGAGCGCTCCAAACGCTTCGCTTTGCGGGCGATTCGCAGGCATTCCACCGCCGGGCAAACATACGCCCCGCGTCCGGCCTTGCGACCGGTGAGATCCAGGGAGATCTCGCCTTCCGGACTGCGTACCACGCGGATGAGCTCTTTTTTGGGCTTCATCTCGCCGCAACCGCTGCACTTGCGCAGCGGGATCTTTTTCACTTGTGCCATGCTATCCCTCCTGTGGGAAGATTATTCTTCGGTAGCTTCGGCCTCATCCTCGGTGTCCTCACCGTAGAAGCCGCTCTCGGGACGGATGTCGATCTTCCAGCCGGTGAGCTTCACCGCCAGGCGGGCGTTTTGGCCCTTATTGCCGATGGCCAGGGACAGCTGCGCATCCGGTACGGTTACGCGGCAGGCCTTGGCGCCGCTCTCATCCATATCCACCTTCAGCACCTTGGCAGGGGCCAGGGCGGCGGAAATGAAGGTGGCGGGATCCTCGCTGTATTCCACAATGTCGATCTTCTCGCCACCCAGCTCCTCTACGATGTTCGCCACGCGAGCACCGCGCTGACCGATGCAGGCGCCCACCGCATCCACATTTTCGTCGTGGGATAGCACCGCCATCTTGGTGCGGGAGCCGGCTTCACGGGAGATGGCCTTGATTTCCACGATGCCGTTGAAGATCTCCGGCACCTCGTTCTCGAACAGGCGGGTCACTAGACCGGGGTGGGTGCGGGATACCAGTGCCCGCATGCCCTTTTCGGTCTCCTTGATGTCCACCACGTAGACCTTGATGTGATCACCCTCGGTGAACACGTCACTTTCCATCTGCTCATTGCGGGGCAGAACCGTTTCGCCCTTACCCACCTGGATGGTGGCGGCACCGGAGCGGGGATCCACCCGGGTGACCAGGGCGCTGACCAGCTCCTGATGGCGGCGCTGGAACTCCAGCACTTGCTGGTTCTTCTCCGCCTCGCGGATGCCCTGCCGGATGATGTGCTTGGCAGACTGGGCGGCGATGCGGCCGAACTGCTTGGTCTCCAGCTTGATGTCCACGAAGCCGCCCAGCTTCGCTCGCTTGGTGACCTGCTGTGCCTGCTCCAGAGTCAGCTCTACCTCGGGGTCCTCCACTTCCTCTACCACGTTCTTGCGAATGACCACGGAGAACTCACCTGTCTCGGCGTTCATGTTGACCAGGATGTTGTCCTTGCCGCCAAAGTCCTTCTTCACCGCAACGATGATAGCGTTTTGAATCTTCTCCAGCAGGTAGTCCACATCGATGCCCTTCTCCTTAGCCAGGAGCTTGAGCGCTTCATAGAATTCTACGATATCCTTGTTCGTCATTGTTATAACCTCCACACAGCCCCGCAGGGCTGATTTCTAACTTAGTCGTTTTCGTCCAGGTCGAACTCGTCGATGGCGTGGACAGCGGCGATGGCCTTCTTTTCAAAGGTGCACAGGGTGTCGTCCTCCAGCCGCAGGGTCAGCACGTTATCCGCATACCCTTCCAGAATGCCGGCCACTTCCTTTTGCCCATTGTCCATGGCCTTGTATAGCTTGACCTCTACCGGATAGCCCTCGTAGTAGGTGAAGTGATCCGGGCGGGTCAGCTCTCGATCAGCACCGGGGGAGGTGACCTCCAGGCAGTAGGACTGAGGGATGGGATCCACCTCATCCAAAAGGCTGCTGAGCTTGCGGGAGACCGCCACGCAGTCGTTGATGGATACCGGCTCGTCTTCTCGGTCGATGACCACCCGCAATACCCAGGTGGCTCCCTCCTTGACAAAACGCACGTCCCATAGCATCAGCTCCTGCTCTGCCGTGATGGGGGAGACAAGCTCGGTGACGGTAGCCACCACCTTGTTGGGGGACACGGCGTGTTGATTGGCCATTCCATAGCCTCCTTTCACAACGAGAAAGGAGCGGGTCACCCCACTCCTTTGCCTACTTTGTATTCCACAATGTGTAGTATACCACGCACCGCCCCAAATTGCAAGTGTTTTTCATAATTTTCTTATTTTACTACACAGTATAAGCATTTTTTACGGATTTTCCGGTAAAACTTGTGTTTTTTCCCGTTTTATGGTATGGTAATAGCACGTTTTTGGAAAGGAGATGACGCGGTGAAGACACCCTTTGTCCGTGGTATGACCCATGGTTTGCCCATCGCCTTGGGCTACCTGTCGGTATCCTTCGGCTTCGGTATCATGGCGGTGCGGGCAGGGATCCCTACTTTGGCCACCGTTCTCATTTCCCTGACCAATCTGACCTCCGCCGGACAGGCGGCGGGTGTGGGCATCATCGAGGCGGGAGGCACCCTGCTGGAGATGGCCCTGACCCAGCTGGTCATCAATCTGCGGTATGCCCTCATGGGCTTTTCCCTGTCCCAGAAACTGGACGGCACCTTCACTACCTCCCGCCGTCTCCTTACCTCCTTCGGTATCACCGACGAGGTGTATGGGGTGGCTATTTCCCAGCCGGGGACCATAACCGCCACCTATATGATGGGGCTTATCTTCACCCCGGTCATCGGCTGGGTCACCGGTACGGCGTTGGGGGCCCTGGCAGGACAGCTGCTGCCCCCGGCGGTGACTAACGCCATGGGATTGGTGCTGTATGGGATGTTCTTGGCTATTATCCTACCTCCGGCACGCAAGGATAAGCATGTGCTGTTTGCGGTGGTGCTGGCGGCGGCGTTCAGCTGCTTGTTTACCTATTGTGTCCCCGCAGTGTCGGATGGCTTTGCGATCATTATCAGCGCTTTGGCGGCTTCCCTGGCGGTAGCACTGCTATTCCCGGTAGCAGAGGAGGGGAAGCCATGAGCCTTGTTCTGTATATCGGGGTGATGGCGGTGGTTACCTATCTCATCCGAATGTTACCCTTCACCCTGTTCCGTCGGCAGATCCGCTCCCGCTTCATCCGCAGTCTGCTGTACTATCTGCCTTACGCGGTGCTCAGTGCCATGACCTTACCGGCCATTTTCTACGCCACCGGGGACGTGCGTACCGCCGCTGCGGGCACCGTGGCGGCCTTGGTGCTGGCTTACCGCGGGTTACCCCTCATCGTGGTAGCGCTGGCCGCCGCGGCAGCAGCCCTGCTGACCGGGTTTATTCTGTAATACCAATACCAAAAGAGAAGGGAAGCCGATCAAAACTGATCGGCTTCCCTTCTCTTTTTATTTATTTGCCAGTTTCCGGACGGTGGGCTCGATGGCGCGCCAGAAGGCGTCGGCGATCTCCGCCATACCCAGGTCGCTGGGATGGGTGAATTCGCCGTGCGTTTCCTCGCGAGTACGGGTGTCTCCCAAGGTGATCCACGTATCGCCGCACTCCTCGGCAACTTGCCTTTTGGCCTCGTCTAATGCCGGGCGGATGTAAAAGCCCTCGCTGTGGAACACGGCGGCGCGGCCGTCCTGCAGCATATCGCGGGTACGGCGGTAGGTCTCCTTAAACAGAGCCACCTGTGCCGGATCCTTGTCACACTTATCTGCCGGTACGTTGGCACCAAAAAACAGGATAACGATATCCGGATGGAAGTTCACCGCGAGGCGGTAGTTTTCCGTCACGGCAGGATCATCGTAGCAACGCTCTAAGTCGGCTACCTGACAGATGCTGAAGGCGGCGTTGGCATCGAACTGCCGCACCTTGTTTATGACCAGATGGACGTAATCGTGATCCGCGTCGGACGCGGCCATACCGCAATCCCTATTCCAACCGATATCCGGTTTGGGCTCGTGCTTGGTGATGGAATTGCCCACGAACATGATCCGCAAACCGCTGTTGTCGTAACAAAAAAGAGTCTCTTTGTTTTGGTTTTCTGCCGGAACGATGTTTTCTTGCAAGTCGCGCATAGTTTACCCTCCGTTTTTTCTTTCGTATATGTCCAACAAATTGGAATTAAATAAACGCTAACCTCATTATCGCCACTTTAGCATGCGTATGCAGTGGGGCGGCAGGGCCAAGGTTACCTTGTCGGCGGGCAGGGTGGCCAGAACGATACCCTGCTCGTCTATTAAGTCAGCACCGCCGGTGGAGGTCAGGTCCACCGTGCAGGTCTCCTCTACGGTGCGGTAGGTAGCGAGGAACTGGGCGGTGGTGCCGTCGGAGGCCCGGAAGGCGGTGGACATCACCGCCGGGTAGGGTACTCCGTTGGTGCCCCAGGGGCGGTGGAGGGGTACCTCCTCACTTTCCACCGGGCAAGGACGCACCATCCGGCCGTACACTAGATAAGGCTTGCCGCAACCCCGTCGATAGGCGGTGACCACTCGGACAAAATCCAGGATAGCCTTCTCGTCCGGCAGATCCTCGTGATCCCGGTCACCCCAGCTCCACATAATATGGCCATCCTGGTCGATGACCAGGGTCAGCAGGTCACCTGCCAGGCAGGAGTGGGCCAGCCGATGGAGATAGACGTGGGGTGAGCGGTGGCGATCCAGCACGTCGTTGGAGGAGACGCTGTTACCGGAGAAGTTGCACAGGTACTCATGGTAGAGGTAGCCGTACAGCGGCACCGGGCGTCCGACTCCATAGTTGAGGTTGAAACGGTTGTCGCTTAAGGATAGGTAGGGTAGATAAGCCTCCGCGGCGGCGGATTCACAGCCCAGCAGAACGTCGTTCCCTACCACCGCCTTGAGCCGTTTTAGGAAAGCGGTCATGTGGTTGACCATCCACCCGCCGGGGACAGGAGGATGCCCATGTCGGTCACTGTAGCAGAAGTAGGGGGTCCCGCCGTGATTTTGATCCAGGATCTGTATATAATCCAGCCCGCTGGTGACCATCTTTTCCGCTTCCCGGCAGAGCTCCTGCTTGGTAAAGGGGCGGGCAATGCACATATCGTAGCTTTTGCGCTGTGCCTGGCAGATACGGGATACCACCTCGCCGCCATCGGGAGGGGCGCACATATGTCGTTGCAGTCTCTGCTGGTCGATGGTATCTTCCATATTGTAGTCGTTGATGTTGCTGTGCACGGTGTAACTGATGCCGCTACAGTATACTCCCAGCAGGAAATGCCGCCGATGAAGCTCATCGCTGAATTCCCGAAGCATCGCTTCCCCGCCGAGGGGCGGCCACACATAGGGCGGTGCCCAGGGTGCGGTGCCTTCCCAATGCATCAGTAGTGCCATCAGGCGACTGCCGGTCTTTTCCGCTATGGCATCCAAATGCGGCAGGGCGTTGTTGTAGGGGAACAACCGGTTGGGGCGCGCCTCATCCATGTCGTGAGTGCCTTGTACCGGGTAGGTGACCACCAGTGGCGAGTCGGTGTACCATGCGGGCAGGGTGGGATTGTCCTCTACACGCATCAGCCCTTTGGGCAGATGGGTCTCAAACCATTGCCGATACTTCTCCGCCGCTGTATACCAATCTCCCTGGAATACATCCAACACCATGGGATAGGGCAGAGCGTAGAAACGGCACACACCGCTCACTCCCGGATACAGCCGGAACCGCGGCTGTATGGCCGTATCCCCAATGGGGGCAAAGTCGATGCCTTTGATGCGGCGAGCCTTGTCCTCTGCTGCCATATACAGCCCCGCCGTATCATCATAGTAGGCGAGGAACTGGCTCTGCACCACCGCCGGAAACACGCAGTTCAGCCCCATGCTGGGGTATTCCGGATCCTTGCAGGCATAAGGATAAAAGGCTTCCTTGGCACCCAGATCCTCAATGAGCAGCCCCTCGTTCATGTCCATAAGCAACCGACCACTGCCACCGGTCTGCACCAGGTCATTGGGCAAGGCGATCTGCGGGAAATCGATCCACTCCACACAGATGTTGGTTTCGTTCTCCAAGGTCATATGGAAGGTCATCCGCTTGAGAAACCGGATGGTAACGGTGAACAGAAGATCGGCGGGTTGCGTTTCGGGCCCTTTTATATGAACAGCCGGTTGTGCGTAGCGGTATTGAAGGATGACTCGATCATCCTCCTGGGTAAGAACAATGCTATCTGCTTCATCCGAGGTAAAATGCGTCGCCTCGGGGCCTCTCCCAAAGCGAAAACGGAACAAAGGCAGCCTTTGTGCAACAAGCTCCTTGCCGTAGCCAACGAGTGAGGTGATAGCGCCCTTCTCATCCAGTGTGGTCTGGTAGTTTGATTTGGTGACAGTCACAGCGTACTCCTCTTTTCTGTATGGTGGTATATCCATTATAGTGGAAATACCGACAGTAAGAAAGCCGCTTTTTTGAGCATAAAAAGTATTAGTTCTTTACATTTCCCCTTTTTGGCTGTATACTAACTGTGAGGTGATCTTATGGAAAAGACCCTGCGGAACAATATGTACTTTATAGAAAACGATGTGCGTGTGGAGTGCAGCACGGTATCTCCCATCGCTCCCCATACCCACGATTTCATCGAGTTTGTCTATATGCTTCGTGGCAAAAGCATGCACCGGGTAGATGGTGTAGAGTACCCACTGACCGGTGGGGATCTGCTGATCATCAATTACGGCGAGACCCATTGCTTCGATGGGGACCCCGCCGCTCTTTTCTATAACATTCTCATTAAGCCTGCTTTTTTGGATGAGAGTATGCGGGAATGTCGGGATCTGTTCCTGCTACTGAAGACTCCCCAATACCGGGAGTTCGGTGATCTCGTGGATGACCGCCGCCGGTGCATCCGCTTTTCTCCGGAGGAAAAGGACTGCTTTGAGTATATGTTGTTGCTGTTAGACAAGGAGCTGAAAAACCGGGAGCTTGGCTACGATTTGACCACCCATACCGGGGTGAACTTTCTACTGGCCATGATCCTTCGACGTATGTGTGCCGCGCAGACGGCGGTGAACGGTGAGTTTGGGCGGGTGCTGGAGTATATTGCCGCTCATTATGCGGAAACGGTTACCGTTACCGGCCTGGCGACCATGTGTCACTATAATCCCTCGTATTTCAGTCGGGTGTTCCGCAAGTACACCGGGGTGACCTTTTCGGAGTACCTTAAGAGGGTGCGTATCGCCGCCGCCTGCCGGCTGATCGACACCGGCAGTCGGTTGGGCGATCTGTACACACGCGTGGGCTACACGAACAAGACGAATTTCTACAAGCATTTTCGTCAGATTGAAAAGCAGACACCGTTGCAGTACAAAAAGAGGGTCAGTTGAGCAGGTAGATCCCCAGGTTGAGATACCCGGCGAAGGTGACCCACAGCAGGTAGGGCACCAGTAGCCATCCTGCCAACGGACGCAACCGCGCGAAACGCATTAGCGTGATGGCGATCAGGGCCCACAGCAGGATAAGCCACAGGAAAGCGAGCAGATACACCTTCATATTGAAGAACAGGATCGACCAAAAGAAGTTTACTGCCAGCTGTATTCCATACACGGTCAACGCGCTGTTGATCTCACGGTGGTGGCCATCACTGGTGACTACAAGATAGGAGGCCAGCCCCATGAGCAGGAACAGTACCGTCCATACCACCGGGAACAACCATCCGGGTGGAGACAGCGGTGGCTGGTTGAGTGCGGCAAAATCCTCCATGGCACCGGATGTAACCAGTGCAGACAGGCCGCCAACCGCCAGCGGAATGGCCAAACATAGGAGCAGCTTTTTCCATTGTATTTTCATCATTAAACACCCCCACGATACTATATGTCATTCGGCAACGGATTATCCGGTATTTGCACATATTTGCAATGTGTTGCGTGGATTTACAATAGCATTTTTTGCCGGTTTATGGTAGGATGTGCGTGGAAAAATCAATAAGGAGTGGACAGTATGATCATCGGTGCTCAGTTTTACACCCTGCGTGACCATTGCAAGACCCTGGAGGATTTTGCAGAATCTCTCAAGAAGGTAGCAGACATCGGCTACACGGTGGTGCAGATCTCCGGTACCTGTGCTTACGAGCCCCGGTGGCTGGCGGAGCAGTTAAAGGAGAACGGCCTTAAGTGCGTCATCACCCACAGCCCCTTTGATCGTATGCGGGATAACACGGTGGATGTGATCGCGGAGCATACGGTGTTTGGCTGTGACCATATCGGCATCGGGATGGGTCCCAATCAGATGAAGTCCCCGGAGGATGTGCAGGCGGTGCTGGATCTGGCACATACCGCCGGTGCTCAGATGGCCAAGGCCGGTAAGCGGCTGATGTACCACAATCACCACGGGGAGTTTCAGAGAAACTATACCGCTGCAGACGGTACGCCTATCACCATGCTGGAGTACCTGATGGAGCAGACAGCCCCCGAGGAGATGGGCTTCACTCTGGACACCTATTGGGTGCAGGCGGGCGGTGCCGACGTGGTGCAGACCATCGGTAAGTTTGCCGGGCGTATTCCTTGCGTGCATCTCAAGGATATGGCTATCGCTCCCGATAAGGATGGCGCTTGGTACGAGCAGCATATGGCTCCCGTTGGCAGCGGCAATCTGAACTGGGAGGCCATTTTGCCCGCCTTTGAGCTGGCCGGTGCCGAATATGCGCTGGTGGAGCAGGATATGTGCTACGGAGAGGATCCCTTTGCCTGCCTTAAGAAGAGCTACGACTTCCTCACCGCTATGGGATTGAAATAAACGCAAAAGACCGCCCTTAAGGGTGGGTGTTGGTAGGGATGAAAATAGGCACTATGTATCTTGAACGATACATAGTGCCTTGTGTTTTGTACAGATTGATGGGAAGCGAAAGCCTTCCCCCCGAGGGGAAGCCTTTTTTGCTCAGTCCCTACGCACACCCGCCTTAAGGCGGCTGTTTTATTATTTCATCGTCTTCAGCGTGTATTCCCGGGTGCCCAGGCCGATCTTTTCCGCGTGTTCCAGGCAGCTGCGCCACTCGGCGTTGGGATTGGAGTTGCGGAAGGGATCCCCCAGATCCACCTTGGTCTTGAGCAGGTTGTCAAACAGCTGGGAGTTGGGCATGGGGGATTGTCTCAGGCACGCGTCCGCACAGGCCTGGTCCAGAGCCACCATGTCGGTGGAGATAAACATGCCGATATCCGGCAGGATGGGGGCATCGTTCTCGCTGTGACAATCACAGTTGGGGGAGATATCCTGCACCAGATTGATATGGAACTGGGGACGTCCATCTACCACCGCCTTGGCATATTCCGCAATCTTGCGGTTTAGGTCGGCATTGGCGGAGGAATGGCGGTTGGCGATGGCGTCAAAATTACAGCCGCCGATACACCGTCCACAGCCGACACACTTGTCCGGGTCGATGTGTGCGATGCGCTGTTCGTCATAGGAGATGGCATCCTGGGCACATTCTCGTCGGCACAGCATACAACCCCGGCACTTTTTTTCGTTGACGGCGGGTTTGCCGCTGTTGTGCTGTTCCATCTTGCCGGCGCGGCTACCACAGCCCATACCGGTGTTCTTGATGGCGCCGCCAAAGCCGGCGCACTCGTGTCCCTTAAAGTGGTTGAGGCTGATGAACACACCCGCGTCCATCACTGCCCGCCCGATCTTAGCTTCCTTCACGTACTCGCCGCCCGCCACCGGCACGTACACCTCGTCGGTGCCCTTGAGACCGTCGGCAATGATGATGGGACAGCCGGCGGCCAAGGGGGAGAAGCCGTTCTCCCACGCGGCATACAGATGCTCCAGGGCGTTTTTGCGCCGTCCGGGGTAGAGGGTGTTGCAGTCGGTCAGGAAGGGCTTGCCTCCCAGGGCTGTCACCAGATCGGCCACCGCCTTGGCGTAGTTGGGGCGCAGGAAGGCTAGATTACCCGGCTCTCCGAAGTGGATCTTGATGGCGACGAACTTGCCCTCCAGGTCCAGCTTATCAATGCCGGCGGTGCGCATCAGTTTTTTGAGCTTCTCCGGCATGTTAATGCCGCCGGTGGCACGGAAATCGGTGAAAAATACCTCAGCAGGCTTCATAAGAATCCCTCACTTTGTTAATATAACATCATTGTAGCACAGCCCTTCCCCTGTTGGCAAGAAAAAAGAAGAATTCCCCTTGACTATTTTTAACAGCCGCTATATTCTATTCATGAGGTGATATGCATGCAGATCGGTATTGTCAGCGGTGCCTATGCCCGCTACGGAGCGGAACGTTATCAGCGGATGCGGGCAGATGGGTATACCGCTTGTGACTTTGGCCTGTCCAACACGGATGGGAAACCCTATACCCTGTCGGATGAAGATTTCGACGCCTGGGCATCGGAAGAAAAACGGCTGGCCGACGAGGCGGGCGTGACCATATCGCAGGTGCACGGCCCCTGGCGGCACCCTCCTCAAGACTACACCCCCGAGGACAGAGCGGAGCGGCAGGAAAAGATGCGCCGCTGTATCCGTGCTACCCGACTGCTTGGCAGCCGGTATTTTGTCATTCACCCCATCATGCCCTTCGGAACGACGCAGGATCCTGAGCCGGAGCGCTTGTTTGAGATGAATCGGGAATTTTTCCGGGAGCTGCTACCTGTTGCTTGGGAAAACGATGTGATCATCTGCCTTGAGAATATGCCCTTTAAGTGTCTGTCCCTGTCCACTCCGGCGCAGATTCTCCAGTTTGTGCAGGCGATGGATGACCCTCACTTTGCCATCTGTCTGGATACGGGGCACAGTATGGTGTTCGGCATCCAGCCCGGGGATGCCATGCGGCTGATGGGGAGCTATGTAAAGGTGCTACATGTGCACGACAACGACGGGGAGCGAGACCTCCACAGGGCACCTTTTACCGGCGTGGTCGATTGGGCGGATTTTTCCGCCGCCTTGCGGGAGGTGGGCTATAACGGCGTGCTTAGTCTGGAGACCACCCCCTCCCGGGAGCTGGATGATGGGGACTATACCACCGCCTGTAAGAAGCTGGCGGCTGATGCCCGTCGGCTATAGCCGACGCCTAATACCACGGTGCAACAGCATATTCTGCCAATCTCATGCCAGCGGTTGTCTTTTGACGACAAATCTGGTATAATGGGTATACCGCGGCTAAAAATGCAGAGACGATCAAGGAGTTGAGGATCTTGAACCGACGAAACCAATGGATGCTTATAGCGGCCATCGCCCTGCTTTGTGCGGCATTAACGGCATGTGGTAGCCGCCTTTACGAGCCGGTATCATCCGCTCCGGAATCCATCATCGATGAGGTCAGCGCACCGGTGGACGATGATAAGGAGACGACCGTTGCCCCCACTACCACAACCGTGGCGGCAACGACCACGACCACACTTGAAAGCGGCGAGACAACTACCACCACAGTAGCCCCGGCGACGACCAAGCCCACCACCAAAACGCCGACCACCAAAACCACCGCAAAAACCCCCACCACCAAGAAGCCCACCACCAAGAAACCTACCACCAAGAAGCCCACCACCGGCGTCACGACACCCCAGCAGGGCAACGGCCAGGTGACGGCACAGATGCTGTCGATAGTAGAGACGGAATTCCTGCGCCTGGTCAACCAGGAGCGGGTAGCGGTGGGTAAAAAGCCGCTGACGGTGAACACCGCTCTGGATGCCGGGGCACAGATCCGGGCACAGGAGATCACCACGCATTTTTCCCACACCCGCCCGGACGGTAGCGATTGCTATAGTGCCATCGGTCACGAGGAGCACTTCTGGACGATGGGGGAGAACATTGCCTACACCGGCTTTGCGGAGCATGGCTACATCAGCAGTGCTGACGTATTTACCGGCAGTGAGCAACAGCTCAAGCAGGTTGCCGCCAACGCTTTCCGTCAGTTTAAGGAAAGTCCCGGCCACTACGCCAACATGATCAACGGTGATTTTGAGCAGACCGGCATTGGCGTGCTGTCAAAGCCGGAGCCGGCTTTGGGAGTCCCGGTGTTCTATGTGGCTCACTTCTTCGGTACCCCCTGGGATTTCTAAACGAAAAAGACCCCGCTCGCGGCAATGGCCGTGAGCGGGGTTTAGCATTTATTTGGAGAAATGCTCTTCGATAACCTGCATATTGGCGGTCTGCAGCTCATCCAGCGTGCACGCAGACCGGAAGGCTTTACAGGCGTGGGCGATGCGTTCCTTGTCCAGCGGGCGGCGGGTCTCCCCATACAGCCGCACAAAGTTATCGTGATAGATCTTGTCCAGCACCTCGTCCGGCAGGCCGAAGGGATGCTCAAAGGTCTCTCGGGGCCAGTAGGCGGTGAAGGGCTCACGTCTCTCCAGGAACTGCCGCTGCAGGTTGACGGCGTGGGCGTAGCGGTTTTCGGTGGTGCGGCCATCGGCCGTCCAGTTGTAGATGTCGGTGCCGTAGAGGAGTCGGTCGGCGTACTTGATGAAGAACGCCCGCCAAAAGTCGCTGTTGGCGCTGAAGTTTGTGTACATCTCACAGCCGGGGGTCAGATCAAAGCAAGCGTTTTCGAACCGCTCCATAAAGGAGACGGCGTAGTCCGGATCGTCGGAGGTGAAGAAGAAGTGCGCCAGGGTGAGCTTCAGCTTGGGGAACTTCTCCAGGATCCCCTCTACCTCCTTGACAGCGGCGTCAAAGTGGACAAAGCTCTCGTCATACAGCCAGCCCCGGTCCAGCGCCCACTTGGGGATGCGCTCAATGTCCCAGAACTCCCGGGGATCTCCCAGGTGCATCACGATGGGGAGCCCGTGCTCCTCGGCAAACTCGTAGAAGGGCCACAGGGAACGGTCATCCAGGGGGCGGCCGAACCTCTTGCGCTCGTCCGGCTTACCCTCCAGCATCTTAAAGCCGTCACAGCCCATGTCGTACCAAGCCTTTACCTGCTCCCGGTAGTAGGCCTGGGTGTCCCGCTCATCGTAGTGGTGCATCAGCCCCATGTCGGCATAGATGCCGTTGATTTTAGATTTGCAGTACAGCGCCTTAAAGTTGTCGGTGATATCGTGGGTGGGGAGTGCCTGCAGCGCGATGCGCTCGTAGTTCATGTGCTCTATTACTTCCCGGTAGGTCTCCAGGGTATCTGCAATAGGGCGCTCCACATGCACGTGTACATGGTTGTCGCACACCGGGGCGGCCCGGTAGTTGTTCAGCTCATAGTTTTTCATAGGGAAGTCTCCTTAGCTTATAACCGGCGGCCTCGCCTACAGGCGAGGCCTTATGTAGCACTTATCAAGCAGCTGTGGTCGGCTTACCGGCACGACGCTTCAGCAGTAAGTTGAGCGCTACCAGCAGACCAACTCCCAACACCAGCAGGACGATGCTGCTCCAGGAATTGATGGCTATGAAACGGCCGATGATCACGCCGATGAATGACCCGCCGCACAGAGCCTCCCAAAGCGGGGGGATCCAGCCGGCAAGCATGGCGACCAATCCGGTCAACACGCCTAAGGTGGTAAAGACAACGCCTATGCCGCAGAGGGCTTGATAGAAATCATTCTTGATGAGGGCCAGGATAAGAAGTGCGCTCAGAACGAGGAACACGGCCAGCGTCACGTAGGATAGACCAATGCTGGCGGCGTAGTACAGCGCCGGGGCATGATCCTTTACGTCCTCGGTGCTGAGGATAAGCAGCTCATCCTCCAGGAATATCATGTCGGCGATCTCGTAGATTGCGCTGTCGCTCAGGACAACATCAAACTCATCCTCGATCACGTCCAGATCCTTGCGCAGCAGATTGATGACCTCTCGTTTCTTGATGACCAATTCGCCTTCGCCGTCAAAAAAGCTCTCGCTGAAGTCGGATATCTTTTCGGCTAAAAAGGATTTGACAGAGGATTCGTTCACAAAATTGTTGAGCTGGCGGTCTGAAATATCCGCCCCATAGTCCTCCTCCATCACCTCGTAGAAGCGATCCATAAGGTTGTCGGTAACGGCTGCGTCGGCGTCATCCAGGAATGCAGTGGCTTGTACGCCCTCCAGCAGGCTTTCCGCCCCATCCTCCGTAACCGCCCTTCGTACATCCCAAATGGCAACGGCGAAGAGCATGGTATAGAACAAACAGATCGACAGGACTACCGCAATGATCGTTTTGACAGTGTTCTTTTTGCCCTTTTTCTCCGTAATCTCCTGGGGAGCCGGTGTGGAAACGGCCGCCGGGACGTTGCTCACGCAGGCGGGGTTGGGGCACAGCCCGGTTTGCTCATCCATGGTGCTGCCGCAGTAGGTGCAGAAATGGGGTATGGTGGTTACGACAGGCTCGTCGTTGGCGACTGTCTCGGTAGCCGACGCGAGAAGCTCCTCGCGGTCACAGGCGGGACACAAGCCGGTGGCGGCATCAAGGGCGGAGCCGCATTTACTGCAAAATTTTGCCATGATATCGTTCCTTTCTTCATAGCTGAATGGGTGATCTGCTATTTTTTTGCTGGGAAAAGTATAGCACAAAAGGCTTGACATTGCAAGCCATCTTCACGTTGTTGTTGCCGGTATTTCTGACCGGATGGGGGATTAAGCCTTGCTGCGTTTTTTATCGATATACCGCATCAGCGGCTCACAGACGGCAAGGCAAATAAGCGCCAGTACAAGCGTTCCCGAAACCAGCACCGCCAGCATGACCGGCATCCCTTCGGCGGAATTGCAGTAGACCTTGAAGGCGGAGCTGTGGTTTTGATACGCTTTTATCAGGTATATCACCGCGCCCTGGCACAGGAAGACCGGCAAGCTCAGCTTGCCGAGGAATACGCACAGCCGGTTGGAAAAGAGCTTTGTAAACAAGCTTTTGCCGGAAAGGGCGGTTACCACGCCTACAAAAAGGAAGAAGATGACAGCAGAGCTGTATTTCGGGTCGATACGCTTGAGCATCAGAAGAATGGCAAAGGGGATGGCCAGGATATCCACCAGGGTTATAAAAGCAATGCCGGCACGCTTTTCGAAAGCGGGAGATTGCTTAATATTAGAGACCAGCTTGTGGGCAACGAAGCCCAGAGAGACACCTGCCACCCCACGGACAAACCCCTTGAGACCGATGCCATACCAGGTGCCCGGGTCGGTTAAAGCCCCTTCGTTATGCAGCATGATGCCGTACAGGAACACGGCGGCTAAGGGAGCTAACAGGTTTTGGAACAGATCGGGGTAGCGCCTGGCAAGGGGGTAGATGATGGCGAGGGCAAGCACCATGGCCGATAAATACCATTCTCCCACCGTCATGCTCATGCTGGGGATGCCGGTTGCGTAGATGAGCGTCAGGTCATTGAGCGAGCCGAAGATCCGCCAGCTTAGGAACACATCCTCGAAGCTGTACAAAACCACCTTAGCGGCTAATGCGGCAAGGCTGGCAAAGATAAAGAATATGTAAAAGCCTTTGATCTTTTTGAGGGTGAATGCCACGGTCTCCGAGCCTAAAGCGTTCACATCGCAGGGGGTCTTTGCCTTAGCAATGGAGACGGCCGTGAAAAAGCCGGTGACGATAAAGAAAAAATCCACCCAAATGGCAAACACATCAGCTAACGGAGGCTTTGCCAACAGCTTGTTCGAATGGCCGATAACGATCATGACAATGCCGATAAATCGCCAAAAATCGATTTGACCATTTCGGGGCTTTTGCGTTTTATCTTTCATAGGTACACTCCTTACCGTTGGTTTTATTAGCCAAACGGTATCATATATTGTTTGCTTTGTCAAGATTTAGAAGCAAATCGGAT
The DNA here is from genome assembly GCA_045537135.1 of Acutalibacteraceae bacterium. GTDB lineage: Bacteria > Bacillota > Clostridia > Oscillospirales > Acutalibacteraceae > UBA5905. The sequence continues at coordinate 18,433 of JAZSOW010000032.1, read as the reverse complement.
CAAGGGCTGACCGATTGCTTTTCCAGATAGATACCGGATAAGAGGGGCCACTCCCATGTCATGGTATCAACGGCAACAGGGTACATTTGCCAGGAGGCGCTGTGCCCTTCCCGCTCCCTATAGATCCACTGCACATCGCCCTCCGCGTAGCTGTCGTTCCCCATGTTGTAATCGGCGAAGGGGTCGGCGGCGGCAGCATCCTCCACCAGCTCCTCGTCCAGGGCACCGGGAGGATGCTCGATAAAGTAGGTGTGCGCTTCCCTCACACAGCCCTTGAACGCCTGCAGAGCCGTATCGTAGGTTTCAAATACTCCACAGAGCTGTGCTTCGCCGCAATACCGGTTATCGTGGTCAAACACGGCTTCGCTCCATCGCCTTCTCCCGTACACCACAAAGACGTCCTTCATAGCAATCCCTCCTCATGCCGATGGCACATCTTCATTGTAGCAAAAACTACCACATAAATCAACCGCTTTGCGCAAAGAAAACTCCCCACCGGTTGCCCGGTAGGGAGTGATGGTTGTTTTGGGATCAGTTGGTAAAGAGGTGTTTGCGCTTGTTGAAGTATGTGGTGTTGGCGATGATCATAGCAACATTGGTACCCATGGAGATGATGAATGAGGAAATATCTACCCCCTCAGATGCCTCTGAGGACACGACAGCAAACCAGCCAATCAGGTATATAGCACTGAGGGCCAGGCCGGCAATGTAAAGAATGTTCAGCATTTGGGGACCGTTAGCATAGAAACCGGCCAGGCGGAATCGTACGTAGACACCCAGTGCGGCGATGGCTAAGCAACCGATACCGTAGATCATGTCAAGCGTTTGAAGCCCATCAAACAGTTCGTAAACGAGATCAGCTACTCCCTCATAAATAGAGCCGGTGAACATCTGAATGGCAGTGATCGCATTGAGAACGGCTCCGGCAAACAGAGCAAAATTAATGAGGAACTTAAACCATTGCATGGACAAGCCGTCATTGGCAAGAGGCTGCTGATAGCCGTTGGTGTAGGGTTGCTGATAGTTGGGGGTGGGAGCTGCTGTCTGCTGGGGGGCGCCGGTGGGCGTTCCGCAGACCGTGCAGAAAGCGGAGCCTTCTGCTAGGTTGGTGCCGCATTTTTGACAAAACATAGAAAAACCTCCTTCATTTAACTGCAGTATATCACAGGATTTGACACCACGCAACTGCTTTTTTGCCCAATTTATGAAAACTCCCCACCGGTTGCCCGGTAGGGAGTGATGGTTGTATGCATCCGTATCACATTTCGCCTTCGTGCTTGGACGAGGTCTCCTGGTCGGCGGTCAATGCCTTTTCACCGTTGAGATACATGGTCACAAGTCCCAGCAAGACCAGAATGGTGGAGGCCTTGATGATGATGGGGACGATCGTCTTGTAAATGAACGCACAGATCGCCGTGGCGATGGAGCCGCCGATGATGAGGGCGGCTACGTAGCCGAAGAAGGTCAGGCCACCGGCAAACAGGCAGATCATGATGCCGTAGCCGAAGATTACGCGCAGTATGGCGGATATCTTTTTTGCAATCTTTTTCATGGTGCCGCCTCCTTTACAGTCCCAGGATGGGTAGCCAGCCCATCAGGACGACTACCTCCAGAACGAATTGTGCCGCGACCCACCACAGGTTGTTCTTAAAGGTCTTATTAAAATCCGATTCCGCCATGGTCATGCCGGCATACATGCCAAGCCCCAGGGGCGGGGTGATGCCGCACATGACACCGCCGATGCAGGGGAGCATGGCGGCTACCAGTATCGGGTTACACCCCACACCGGTCAGGACGCTGATGAAAGCGGGGCCGAAAGCAACCACCAGTGAGGAGCCGGGGATCACCATGCCCATAAAGCAGGTGATGGCGCAGATGGCCACTACGGTGCCAAGCTGCCCGAAGTTCCAGCCCACGATGATGTCCTTCATTTGGTCGGCAACTTTCAGATCATCGAACAGCGAGCCGATCATGTAGCCGAACAGGCACACACCGATGGCAGGGGCGATGGTCTTGATGCTGTCGCCGAACATCTTGGCGAGGTTCTTTACCTTAACGACCGACTTATCCTCCGCCGCCAGGCAGGCGAAGATCGCCGCGACACCGCCCACGAACAGCAGGACGGATTTGGATAAGTAGCCGGCCCCTGTTTCTCCTAGACGGGCGGTAAAGAAGGTGTCTGTAAGCAAAGCATCCAGCAGGAAGGGCAGCAGGATGACAACCGGCAGGAGAAGTCCCTTCCACCCCTTTCTTAAGGTCTTCTTAAGGCTGGGTAGCTCCTCCTTGGACATGGGCTTGACCTTGTAATACTTGCAGAAGCCCCATACCATGAGGACACGCTGCAGAATAAACCACAGGGAAATGCCCCAGCAGATGATCCAGAACTGGCCGTCGCTGACCGTGTTTCCCATCTGATTGTTGGCAAAATATGCCGCCAGCGCGCCGCCCGCCGCCACAATGTTGGAGGAGGGGGGGATCATATTGCCCATGTAGCTGGCGTTACTCTCGATATTAGCGGCCAGCTCTGCCGGGAAGCCGGAGCGCTTCATGGCCGGAATAGTGATGGCGCCGGTGGCCATCACGTTGCCGGGGCCGGTGCCGGACAAGGCTCCCATAAACGCACTGGCGACCACCGCCGCGTAGCCGGCACCACCGGTGATGCGCCCGATGAGCGACAGGATGATGGCGATACAGCTGTCGATGATCTTGGTTTTTGTCAGCAGGATGGACATGGCTACAAAGGCGACCATGGTGTACAATAGTGAGGTGGATAACGCAGCCTCTATGTACTTCCACGCGTTGCCCCAGTTGCCCGTGATAGTGAGCAATAGCAGAAAGCTGAGGAAAACCGCCTCGTAGACCGGTCGTTTGACCAGCACGAACCACACGATGATCACCGCCAGCATGATGCCCAAATAGAGAAGGGATGACATGGGAGTTGCTCCTTTCATTAGGTTATGGAATGTATTACCTTTAGGTTATAGTATACTCTCTTTTTCTTATTTGTCAAGCCCATAAATTAGTCTTGATAAAAAATTAATTCAATGGTATCATGGAGGGGCAGAGATTTAGAACTTAAAAGAAAAGGCGAGCTGTCTATGAATACTCGACAATTACACTATGCCATAGCGCTATGCGAGGAGCGGAATTTTTCGCTGGTGGCGGAAAAATTGGGCATCTCCCAGCCGGCGTTGAGCAAGCAGATCTCCAATCTGGAAACTGAGTTGGGGGTCAAGCTGTTTGAACGTGGCACCCAGCCCATCACGGTGACCCCGGCGGGGGAGCATTTCTTCAGCGAGGCCAAAAAGCTCCGGTATATGGAGGATCAGCTGCTACGCTCCATGGAGGAGTTTAAGGCGGGGGAGCGGGGGCGTCTGGTTATCGGGATATCCCCCTTCCGTAGCCTGTATCTGCTCCCTGATATCGCCAGGCGTGTGAAGGAGAAATACCCTCACGTGCAGATCGTGCTCCATGAGGTGGGGAGCGACGTGCTTCGCAAGGAGACCGCTGAGGGGAAATACGATCTGGCCATCGTCAACCTGCCGGTGGACGAGTCGGTGCTGGAGGTAATTCCGCTGGAGGCGGATACGCTGGTGCTTGCCGTCCCCCGAGCCATGGCAGCAGACCTGCCGGTGGCGGGCGACGGCAAATTGCCGCCGATCAACCTGGAGGATTGCCGGGAGCTGCCCTTTGTCACCGTGGGACAATCCCAGGAGATGCGCCAGCTTTTGGAAAAAAGCTGTGCCGCCGCGGATTTTGAGCCAACCATTGCCATGGAGGTGGTGGGGCTTACCACCGCCTGGGCCATGTGCCGTGCGGGCATCGGCGCCACTCTTCTGCCCCTGCAGTTTGTGGAGCATGTGGGCGCGGATGACAGCATCGTGCTGTTTTCCCTCCATCACAGTCTCCGTTCCCGCCAGCCGGTCATCATCACCCGCCGCGGGCAATACGTGTCGGCCTATGCGCGGTATGCCATCAAGCTGTTGACGGAACAGTCCGGGCGCTAAACACAGGTAGGCTACAAACAAAACAGGCATCCCTCGGAAACCTCCGAGGGGTGCCTGTTTGCTGTCGTGGCAGGGATTATTCGTGAATCGCCTGCGACCATGGTGGGATGATAGGGAGAGGGGAAAGGATCTAAAAAAGCACGTTACATAGATTATTGCATGATCGTAGCCGCATACGTTCCGAAACGAGGATCACGAGACCAGCGTCCCGATAAGAGGGCCAAGACAAAGCTCAAAGGCCATCAATATGCTTGCGATTAAAACAAGCAGGCTTACCGTGTGCTTTGTTTTGTCGTTTTTGGTATTCGCAAAGACATATCCGGACAAACCAATGGCTCCCAGTGACAATATGGCGGGAAGTATTACCTCCTTTGCCTCGCCTTTGTCTCCGCGATCCAAAGCGAGTAGGAGACTCAGTAAAACGATGCCGATAGATACGGTTAGCAATATCCAGTGTAGGTGTACATTGGCAGGCTTTTTCGCATCATTATCCCAAACGCTTTTTCCGCAATGAGAGCAGAATAGACTGTTGTTATCCATCTGACTACCGCAGTGCTTGCAAAACATATTCTTCGCTCCTTTTTAGGCTTAGACTACCAAGCTTACGATTACGTAACGGTTAGGGAATCGGCACCTGCCGAAACGATTTTTAACTGAAGGCGGATGATAGCCGAAGGGGGGGTTATTTGCTTAGCAGTTCTTTTTTCTTGGTTTCGAATTCATCTTGTGTGATAACACCGCTATCCAGCAAGTCTTTATATTCCCTCAGCAATTCAGGAATGGATTTTTCATTATTGGTGCCGCCGACAGGGGGCGTATACACATATTTGTGTTCTTCCTGTTTCTTCTTTTTATAATCGCTTTTTGCCTTTTGCAATGCCTTTTGAAAAGCATCTGAGTCGGCTTTTGTTATCCACGAAAGGTCAAAGGCGATTCCGCCACCTGCATAAGAAACTTCGAACAGACTGTAATTATACATGTTATCGAGGAAATAAAAGAGCCAACAGAGCGGGCCGGATAGAACTAATGCGGCAGTAAATGCCCACTTTTTGTTGGTTTGCAAATAAATAAACCAAAGTATAAGGGCGTGGAAAGCCAAACAGGCCGAAAACTTAAAAAGTAAAGAAAAAACGACATTCTTATTGTGCTGAAAACCAGTTCCTGTAATATCGTCGAGGTCGACGACGCGTTCCTCCATTTTTTTATAAAACCCTTTGCCTGCGCGAATATAGCAACGACCTTTAAAATACATTCTTCTATCAGACAGCACGGCAAACCCATTGCCTAAAACGCCGGTGGAGAGAAACGTTTTTGCGGTATTTGTTCCTAAAACGGAAACCAATTCCTCGTCGGGCTCGATAAAGCTTTCTTTTATCCGTTCCTCAAATCGGTTTGTTTTATCTTCCTGTGCCTTTGCCCCGCATTTACTGCAAAAATTGCCTTCAAATTCATTCCCACAAGTATTACACGTCATGATTTTCGCCACCCTTTCTTCCAGATTATACCATGCTTCTGTTAGTAAATCAACACAAAAATCCCCCCGCCGTGAGGCGGGGGGAGAGTTTGTTTGTGAAGCTTCTACCACTTCATGCCCGTGTTTGTAATCTGTTTTGCAACACGCAAGGGGGGAGGGGTTCGCTTTATTGCTTTTTTCTAAGCTTATTTAACATACATTTGGAAAGGAACAGGAATATGACCACAGAAAGAGCTAAAATGCCCCATGCCAGCAATAGGTGCGTCGGGTCTGTATCGTAAAAATCCTCGAAGGTAGTCATGCCGAACATGTTGGGTAAATCATTCAAATTGGCAGTGGATCCCAAGCCCTCCATGCTCCAACGACAAGTGGCAAACCAGGAGATTATCGAAGTGGCTCCTTCCAGTTCAAACAACTGACCGGAGAACAGAATCTGAGGCATCAGTAAGATCGGCGCCACAGTCATTGCTCGATCAGCATTGTCGAACAGAGAGGATACAAACAGGCCAATCGCTGCCGCAGACAGAGCGGTCAGAAAAACGGAGATCAAAAGCTCAATCAGTGATGGCATGATCACGCCACTCTCCGGTAGGCCAACCAAGGCGGAGAACACGGCGATGATCATCACGCATTGGAGCAGACACATTGTACCCAACACGATGATCTTGGACAGTACGTACGTTCCCAAAGAGAGCCCTGTCATATACTCACGCTTCAGGATTGTTCGTTCCTTACAGATTTCTTGAATGGCGTTCAGAATACCTACCCAGAAGGCACAGCAGGAAAGGGCGAACAGCAAGCTTTTGGTCATTCCATAGGCTTCAAACTGCTCACCATCAGCCACCACAGAAATCAGAAAAGCCAGAAGCGGTGCCTGTAAAAGCAACAACCACAATCGTTGCTTGTCGTTTAGGATCAGTTTCACATAGCGGGAACACAGCACCTTTAATTGTTGTATGCGGTCTTCCGGCTGCTTGACCGAAGGGGCGGTTGCTTTTTTGAGCGGTGCGGCAGGCGCGACAAGTTGGGCATATTTGGCGCTCCATTCTCCGGCATGGTAGGTGATCATATTGTATACATCCACAACACTATCTACGCCGAAGAATTCCAAGGCCTCCTCATAGGAGCCGCAGAAGCACAAATTACCGCCGGCCCCCATAAACACAATCTTATCGCACATCTGTAGCTGCAAGGTGCTATGGGTAACCAAAATTACCGTTTTGCCCCCATCGGCCATTTTCCGCAGGGATTGCATCAGGTTTCGCTCCGTGCCGGGATCCAACCCGGAAGCCGGCTCGTCCAAAAACAGCAGGTTGGGGTCGCTGAGCAGTTCAACAGCAATGCTCGCCCGCTTTCTTTGGCCGCCGCTGAGCGCCTTGATCAGGCTATCTCGTTTCTGGGATAGTTCTACCATATTGATTGCTCTGGTGATGGCGGCCTCACGTTCCTCGGGAGAAATATCCTTGGGCATGCGAAGCTTGGACGTATAGCGAAGCATATCATACAGAGAAAGATTGTCGTATACAATATCCGACTGGGGCACATAACCAATGATCTTTTTCAGGGAGTCAAAATTATGGTAAAGGTCAATGCCGTTGATATACACGGCGCCCTCTGTCGGTTCCAAATAGCCGCACATGGCATTCAGCAACGTGGATTTGCCGGCGCCTGACCCACCAATAATAGCCACCAGTTCACCGGGTTTAATGGTAAGGCTCACATGGTTGCATGTGATAAAGGATTGCGCGCCTTTGCCGCGTTTGATTACCACGTTAGAGGAGTCCACGGAAATGCCGCTCTTATAGCAACAGAAAAAAATAGTTGTTGCCGTGAAAATCAATTTGGAGTTGGTGACCGTAATGACATCTTTTTCGTGTAGCTGTGTCTTTTCCGTAATGCGCACACCGTTTAAAAAAAGACCGTTGGCGCTACCGTTATCAAAAATGTAGTACTGGTTCTGCTCCTTTTGAATCACGGCATGGATCTGTGATACGCTGATGTGCGGCAGAACAATGGAGCACCTGGCATCTCGGCCAATGGTAACTGTCTGCGTGTTGACAATGGGCAGAGAGTACCACTTGTTGGTAGATATGGCATTTGAAAACATGAACAGAACGCCATTTGTAACCGCTTCCACGCCATCGTCAATGCGGATTAGGTCACCATCTCCGATTTCCTTACGGCGGATATTAGTGTTATTGTATATCAGACCGTTGGTAGACCCTCGGTCCTCTATATACCACTTGCCGCCAGCCTGGACGAACTGTCCGTGGTGGCGGGAGACTAAATGTGAGGTTAGCACAAGATCGTTATCTTCTGCTCGACCAAAGCTTATGGTTTTCTTATCTGACGCAAGCTGTATGGTATAAGGCTGGCGGGTCGCATCAAATATTGTTATGTAGTATTGTCCCACCGGCGTATTTGCATTTTGGAATCTAACTGTCTTGTCCAGTTCCATGTTTCACCTCTACATCCCTGTTTTTCGATCCGCTACCACAGCTCGCCGGTATGGTAGTATCGATCCTAACAATACGCTTGCAAGGAATACGATTTGCATAATAAGCGCCGATGATTTTTCCATTTCTTCATTTGTAATTAGATAGGAAAATAGATTATCCGACGAGCCGATACTTATAAACAAACCAATAACCAAAGCAAGCAAAGCCAAAATGTTCCCTGTTGTATTGGTGCGTTTTGTTTGTCTGCGGCCCATTATGGACAAAACCAGCGGTATGAGAGATAGCAAACTGCATACTCCCCACCCTATCGCTGCAGATTCTTCGTCGCTAATGTTGTTTTTTACGATTGTTCCGCCCAAAACTGGCAGTATACAGGCTGTCAAAGCAAGTGTGCACAGAGTATTCCGTGTTTTTACGGTACTTGTGCGTATGGACGCGCCACTGGATGCAGGCTGCGGAGCGGGTTTCGGCTGCGGAGCGGGTTTCGGCTGTGGAGTGGGTGGTGATTTATGATATCGGGTAGAAGCAACGACTGCATTTTCATCCGGCACAGAAGAAATGTGCACGGTGGTATCTGCGTCCATAGGTGCATGCCGTACAGAAACCGTCTCGTCCAGATCCACTTCCGGTATCTGATAAGCGCCTACACGCGCTTGTTGCAGCGCTTCTTTCATTTCCGTTGCATTAGCAAAGCGATTGGCAGGATTAAAGGCGCAAGCTTGCATGATGACAGATGCTACCTGTGGGGATGCTGCGCAGGGCGGCTTCAACTGTTCGCCGCGCATACGACGTTCCACAGCGTTTTTTCGCTCGTTAGGATTCAGCTGTTGCTGCTCATTTTCAATAAGTGGTAATCGATTCTGATTCAGTAGTCGGTACATCATAATACCGAGAGAGTAGATATCCACGCGTGCATCATAATTGGTGCCGGTAGCCACCTCTGGTGCCATATAGTTAAAGGTTCCTTTTTGAGACAGGCCTCCGGTAGCATTTTCTAACTTTCGCGCTACGCCAAAGTCGCCGAGCTTAAAGTAGCCGAAATCGTTGATGAAGATGTTTTCCGGCTTAATATCGCGGTGAATGATGTTTCGTTTGGAGCAAATTTCAAGTGCGGTACAAATGTCTATCCCCAGTTGGATAACCTCTGCTTCTGCCAGTTGTTTGTCACGCACATAGCTATTGAAAGGGGTTAGAAGCTCCATCCGAATATAGATATCCCAGCCAACCTCCTCTACACGCTCTACCACCTTGTAGTCCTCGACGCTGACTATATTCTGGATGCCCTTCAGTGATTCCATAAGACTAATCTCGCTCACAAAATCATCCACGATTTCTTGGAAATAGGCCTTTGCCCCATCCAGGCTCAGTCCCTCAGAGCGCAGAGAATCCAATTCAGAAGTGTTAAAAGGGATGGAAATCACCTTAATAGCGGCGTGGCTCTGGATGTTGCTGTCCCGGCGGATTGCTTGATACACTACGCCATAGGAACCTTTACCCAACTGTTTTACTATTTCCCATTCCGGCCAAACCTGCGATAGCCTTTCCTCTATCATAACGGCACCTCCCTGAAAAGCCTTTTTTGTGTCTTGTACAGTAAAATAAATGTGATGTTGTCTTTTCCGCCGTTCTTTAATGCCTCGTCCAAAAGCAACTGAGCGGCCTGTCGACCCGGATTTTCTTCCAGTATTTGTCGAATTCTGTCGGTGTTGACCATGTCGGTCAAGCCGTCTGAGCAAAGGAGGTAAACATCTCCCTTGCGGAATTCTCCTACTGCCACATAGGGATCAATTTGCATTTCCTCCTCCGGGATCCCCAGGTTTTGTAGTAACGGCGGCTTTTTACCAAACGCTGCGATTCCTACATGATCAAAAGACAGTTGAGAAAGCACCCCATCGGACAGCAGAAATATTTTGCTGTCGCCCACATTACACAAGCCACTTTCCGCATTGGTAATGCGCATCATTGCTACCGTGGTACCCATGGAATGAATATCCAGTTCCTTGGACTTTTCGCAAATGCGACGATTGGTGCTGTTGCAGAAATCGCGAAACCCCTGTTCCATGCCTTGGCTGAATTTCTGATTATCTATTGCCTCTGCCGCCAGATAGGACGCTATTTCGCCGCATTCTTCGCCGCCCATACCATCAAACACACAAAACACAGGGTTCTTTTTGACAGATATCAGCCCGGAACAAACGCCGTCTGTCCCCTGACTATTGTTTTTCAGCATCTGTCCGTTGCAGTAGAAATTATCCTGATTGACTTGGCGGCATATGCCAATGTGGCTGGTGTAAAAATATGCAATCATCTGTGCCATAAGCAGCCCTCATTTATGTATTTTAACACAAACACTCCTCGCCAGTATACCATACATTCCTGTCTTTTGCAAGTGTTTTCCAAAGGGGTATGCATGGCGTCAAGGGGAATGGGGCACAAAAATCCCCCGCCGTGAGGCGGGGGGATTTAGTACGGTTTCGACTTGTAAGCTTGTCAAGTTAGCGATTGGTTAATCGGCTGCGACAATAACGATGGAGATGAAGTACAAAACCAAGCCGATCACACCCATGACGATACCGGAGGTGCTTACGCCGTTTTTGTAGCCTTTGTTTCTGCCGGCACCGGCCAAAGAAACAGCCAAAATGGACAAAATGGAAAAGATGACTATGTAAGTAGTTGCCCCATCGCGCACTCCATCAAATGAGTTAAGGGAATAATCGGAAAGGTTAATAGACATCATCAGCATAGAAGAGCCGTAAAACAAGCCGATAATGCCCAAAACCATGCCGGAAATACCCAGGCCGCGTCCGGGGATTTTCGGTTGCACATAGACCGGGACCGCTGCTTGCTGCTGGTTGATGGGGGTGCCACAGCCGGGACAAAAGGCAGTGTTGGGATTGATTTGACCGCCGCATTTCGAACAAAACAAACCAAAAACCTCTTTCCTGTACGTTAGTATACCGCAACAATAAACAGGTAAAATGTAAAAACATGAACAAAACATAGGCGCGAAGGAGCAGGCACTAAGACAGACGAGCGCCGCATCGGCTGTGTTTTATGGCTTACATATTTCCCCATTTTTTGCTACGAGACCTATTATAGGACATATTGTCCTAAATGTCAATAGGACAATGTGTCCTATTGTATGCTTATATGGGTGATGATAAATGAAGCTTCGTATACGTGATCTTCGGGAAGACCATGATCTTAAACAAAAGCAGCTGGCTGACTATCTGATGTGTGACCAATCTCTGTATTCCAAATATGAGCGGGATGAACGACCAATTCCTTTGGAGCTGGTGGACAAGCTGGCGGATTACTACGGTGTTAGTGTAGATTATCTGCTTTGCAGAACGGACATCAAAACGCCCTATCCGAAAAAATGAAAAATCCGCCCGAAGAAATTCGGGCGGATGCGTTTCTTATGGCTTTTTTGAGCAATCCGGATTTGCTTTCTCATACCCCCACAGGATAATGCCTACACAAACCAGGACCAAGGCTACGATCAAATTGGTTGCCGCCACGCCGCCGTCTTCGCTTAGGAGCAGTGAGGAAAAGATGACACCGAAAACCGGCGTCATAAAGCTGTAGATGGTAACGCTTGAGGCGGGGTTGTATTTTAGCAAAACCGTCCACAAGGAGTAGGATACGGCATAGATCAAGGAAAGGCCAATGAAAACAGGCAGCATCCCGATAAAATCAAATTGACCGTTAAACATAAGGCCGATCAACAGCAGCACAGCGCCGCCCAAGCTCATCTGATAGCCGCACAGGATGATGGGGTCTTCCTTTTGGGCAAACAGCTTGGTCATGATTACGGAAAAAGAGTAGGATATAATGCCAAGCAATACTAACCCATCTCCAATAGGGCTTATGTTAAAGCTCAAGCCGTCAAGATTCATAATAACAATGCCCAAAAAGCCGATGATACAGGAAATGAGCTTCTTTGCGGTAAGCTTTTCCAATTTAAAAATAAGACTGGCGATCAACGCAACGAAGAACACATCGGTGCTTTTGAGTATAGCACCCTTGACAGATGTGGTTTGCGACAAGCCTATGTATAAAAGCGCGTATTGCAAGACCGTTTGTAAAACCGAGATGATGGCAACGCCCTTTACGCTTTCCTTTTTGGGATACACGAATTTTTTCGATGCAAGACTGTAAATGCCAATCGTCACAAATCCGGCAACGACAAACTGCAGGCCCACCCACAAAAGCAGGGAGGGAATATGGTTGGCATCGATATAGTTGTATCCGACTTTAACGATCGGTGTAGAGATGCCCCATAACGCACAGCAGAAAAGGGCCCCCAATATGACGAATGCTTTGCTATTCATGAGCTTTTTTATCATGGTATCATTCCTTGAAGCGTATTGTGTGAGATCGTTGCTCCCAGCCGACGCAAAAAAGGGGTCAATCGCCAAAAATATTTTTGCGCCAATGTACCTTAAAGCGCTTGTGCCTAAGGCCAACCCGGTAGTGCTTATAGCCGCAAGGGCGAGCGCATCATCGAATAACCATACGCAGGGCGGGGCTTACCCCCGAGGGGAGTGGAGACGGACTCAACCCTTCTTTATCCCGCGAACACAGGAGGATATGGCGCTCCCCACGTCGTGGGCGGCTTTTCCGGCGCAGGGGATGACCCTTCCGTTAACGCAGAAATAGGCGGTTATGATTTCTCCACCATAAATGGAGATGTTTGCCGACGCGGTTTCTCTGCGCGGTGCATGGAATAGCTTTGTCGTCTCGACGCTATTAACGATAAACTGCAGATCATCGTTGCTTAACAGCCTATCTGCTATATTGACGCAACCTATGGATTTCCGATTTTCCAGTATATTCAGGATGAATTCTTCATCAGGGCAGGTCGGAATGTTACCGTATATAAACTGACCGGCATCGGCATTGGATACGCTTAATGCGCGGTAGCCGGTACTGCATTTTCGCAAGAACTGAAAATCTTCGCCAAAACGGCGTCTGGTACGAACAAAAATAGCGTCTGCATCCAAATGCCCGTGGCGGGCAAAGTGGTTGGCTGGGTAAACGGTGGGCTGTGGGGCCTTGGGGATCACTCTCTCCATAAACGCTTGAGGAATGTAGTGCTCCCAGGTGTTTTCGTTTAGACCGGCATAATTGGCTTTTGAAACATTATTTTGTATGGCGAGTTCTCTTACGTCATCATAGGATAACTGGTGCCACTCATCCTCCGAACCGAGAAAAGCCCCATAGCTTTTCTGCCTGGCATTCTGCTGCCACGCCTTGCCGGTGCGTACGTCCAAGCCGATAATGGCTATTTCCCATTCGGGAGAGGGCGGTATACGGAATAATTCATAGAGTATTCGATTGGCTTGCCCATCGCGGTATTCCCTGTAGGGCGCACCGATCAGGTCGGGACGACCTTCTCCAAAGCAATATGCCACAGCCGTGGAATGGGAGGGGATATCCGTCTTTGGTTTCCAGCAATCCACGCACAGTTGGTTTTTGTGCATATATTTTATATTCTTTTCGGTATGGCATGAGGCGCAGACAAAGGTTTTATTGGGCGTGGATGCCGGAGGAACAGTGCGCGTGGGGATGGTTGGCTTTGCAGTATTAGCAGGGCTTTTAGGATCCAGCAGGAGAGTCAGCAGTCCTGCCATAATGGGGAACAGTGCCATCGTCACCGCCCCATCCGGCGCAAAGGCCAACAGAAAGGGGATGGAACAAAGCCCGATGATCAACAGCGAGAGCCCAATAGTTTTACGTGTTTTATTCATAACGCATCTTCCTTCCAGAGTGGCATTGGGTGCGCAATCGGCGGAGAATCTCGATAGAGGCATTTGGTCAGCCCATAATTGCGCCCGGTGCTGTGGTACGAAAAAGAGGGGAGATTAATTCTGCAAAAACGGCAAATGATGAACGGTGGCATATTTTTCGGCTGTTGTATTTATTGTGCCGATAATAGTTGTTTTGGGTTTGCTGTGCACGAAAAACTCTTTGTACATAAAGGGGGATGTAGGCCAATTTTCCGCAAAGGGCTTTTGCTCGCGCATTTTACGTTCTTCATCATCCGTAAAAGGGCTTTCGCAGGTAAAACCAATCGCCATTCCGCCAATATATTCAACGGTTTCGGGTATAATAATAGACCGTATGCGACAATGCAAAAACGCCATCCGTCCTATGCCTGCCACTGTGTACCCATTAATAGTCTTCGGGATATTAACAGTTCCAATCCTTTTGGTGGTAAGGTCTGTTATTACAATGATGTCGCCATAGCGGTTCCATTTTAAGATGCCTTGTGTGCCTTCTTCATCACACGGCGGCTTATCGGGCAAATCTGTATAGCCTATAATTTCGCCTACATCATACCCCGGCATATAATGTTTATCAACCCAAGGTCTATTGTCAACTGTTGCAGATTTTTTCTTGTACGAATCAAACAAGCCCATACAATCACCTCTTTTTTCATTATAACGATTATCGAAAGAATTTCAATAGAATACACAAAAATCCCCCTGCTGAAAATGTAGAGGCGGCAATCTGCCGCCCGCGGGCGATGAATAGTCGCCCCTACAAAAAACCGCCCACCGGATGGTGAGCGGCCTGTGGTGCCGTATGCAAAAGAGGGAAATTTATTTATTAACAAATTTAACGGCGGTGCCGTATACAATCACTTCTGCGGCTCCCTGCATAACAGCAGAAGAAGCATAACGAACATTAATAACTGCATCTGCGCCTAATTCTTCTGCCTCTGCAACCATTCTTTTGGTGGCAAGAGCGCGTGCTTCATTCATCATTTCGTTATAGGATTTTAGTTCTCCGCCAACCAATGTTTTAAAACCTTGCGCAAGGTCTTTGCCAATGTGTTTTGATTGAATAGTGCTTCCCTTTACAAGAGAGAGTGTCTCCAATTCTTTTCCGCTAATAAAATCAGTATTTACTAATATCATCTTCCTCACCTTTCTTTATTTCATTAATTCTCTCTATGCATACATAAATCATAATCCCCGAAAAAATAAGTGGGATAATGCCCAAGACGTATTTCCAAATCCCATTAAGTAACGAAATTAAGAAGCCAAAGTATGTAATGTAATATAGTACCAAAATTACTGTTATGATAATCGGGGCAATCATTTTCTTTTTGTGAGTATTCAATTCTTGTACCCCTCCCGCGAGATTGCTTGTTTAATTCATTATATCACATCTCGGTTATAAGCACAATACGCTTTAACAAAAAATCCCTCTGCCGATTTCTCGGCAGAGGGATGATTTTGCTTTATAAACCTAATTACTTAGATTCTTTAATAGCAGCCTGTGGTGCTATACGCAAAAGAGGGAAATAATATAGCTTAAAAGCCAAACAGAGCTTTCTTTATTTTGTTTTTATCAAGACTTTCTAAGGATTCATTTTTGGAAAGGCGATAAACAGCACAGTCATTATGCATAGAAAAAGAGCCTCGCCAAAAAGCAAAGTAAACAACGCCTATCAATAAATTGTCAACAGCAAAAATAAGTTCTATGGTTGTATCCCCTTGCCCACCTATTGTATACTCATCTATTAGTATAGCATTTCCTAATAATTTTTTTAATTGATATCTGTTCTCAAATGTTGGAGGGTCGCTAATATATATTTTTCCAATAATGGCACCGTCATCTTTTGTTGAATTTTGCAATTCATCAAGTTGAGCTTTAATAGTCATTTTTCTAAAACTTTCTTTCTTTTTTATAATTTCTTCGTAGTCTGCCCAAATATCCATAGCAAATCACCTCTTGAACTTATTATAACATAAAAGCGGATTTTTGCAATAGATAGAAAAATCCGCCCGAATTTTCTCGGGCGGATAGTTTTACTTTATAAATCTAATTTAGACCGAAGGTCGCAAGGTTGTCGGGGCCCATTCAAAATCTTTGATTTTGTCAATGGGTGAGGTTCTTACTTAGATTCTTTAATAGCAGCCTGTGGTGCAGTGTGCAAAAGAGGGAAACCAAATTTATAGAGATTGACCAGATATTATCTTGTCGAATTCTATTAATTTAAGCAGCTTATAATTGCTGTGAATATCATGTAGACCTAATCTAATTGATATTTCTGTTATTGAGTACTTGGCAAAAAATCCTTTTTCGAAAATTTCTTCGTGATAAGTTTCATCGCCATTAAAATCACGTGTTATAGTAATAATCAAATAATCGTTTTCGCGTACTATAAGTTGTTTATTTATATAACCAGGGTATCCACCCATATCAGGAGTGCATATTGGTTCGTTTCGTAATATTATGCGCGTTCCAACGCTAATTGCATATTCTTTTTTTGAGGTGAGTTTTTCAACACATATATCACAATACTCTTTATTGTCAGCTTCATTCAATGTAACATCTTCGGGTTTAAGCAAATTTAAATCAACACCACAACGCGAGCAACAACGCTTATTCAAAAAACTCGGTTTAGCATTAGCGCAGGGCTGGTTTTCTGTTTTAGTGGAACTTGTTTGGATGTTGTTTTCCTTTGTTTCATAAGTACAATTATGTTTTGATGCTTTTTTCTTGAAAATATCAAATAACCCCATAAAATCACCCCTTGCAATTATTATAGAAAAAACTAATTTCTTTGCAATAGATATAGAAAATCTCCCTGCCGAGAAATCGGCAGGGAGACAATTTTGCTTTATAAAGTCAGCAATTACTTGCTTTCTTTAATTGCAGCCTGTGGTGCTATCAGCAAAAGAGGGAATAGTATTTTTGCGCTTTTTTGTTTGTCTTATCGATTGCTATTCGATTTTTTTAATGCTTGTAGTATGGCATCGTTTAGTTCATCATCAAACAGTTCTTTCCAGTCTGCATCTGTTTCCATACATCGCAACTCTTTGGACATATTAAATTCTATGGCTTTTCGATGAAATTCGGACGCCGTTAAATTATATCTATCTTCTCGATAAGAACCACACTGGTTTGGATATGTATCTACATCTGCATATAATTTTTGGGTTTGCAAGTCTAATTTAAAACATACACCATGCCAATTGAAACTATAATTGGAAGGGAAATATCTTGCTACATCCTCCCCACAGAATCCCGATAATTCATATGTCAGTAATGGCGCAATTTCGAGCATCTCGATTATATTCTTTCTAAGTACTAATACCGCTTGTTGTTTTTGTTGTAAAGTATATATTTCATTTCCTTTTTGCTTTTTCTTGCGATTATCCAATTTCGACAAAAATGGCAGTATGACTAGTATTATACCTAAAAAAATAAGAGGTACTTTTGGTTTTTCGTAAATTCCAGCAAACAAAAGCACTATGCCAAAAATTAAAGAAAAGTAAGCTGAGGATTTTTTCATATCAAGACCTCAATAGAAATTATTTTGGTTTATTATACCATGAATAAAAATATTATGCAACTGGAATACAAAACTCCCCACCGATTGCTCGGTGGGGAGTTTTTGTAAGGTTAAATCTTAGCCCTTGATGGCAGCCTGAGCGGCGGCCAGGCGGGCGATCGGCACGCGGAAGGGAGAGCAGGACACATAGTCCAAACCGATCTTGTGGCAGAACTCCACAGAGACAGGGTCGCCGCCGTGCTCACCGCAGATACCGCAGTGGATCGCGGGGCGGGTCTTCTTACCCATCTCAACAGCCATATCCATCAGCTTGCCAACACCGGTCTGATCCAGCTTCGCGAAGGGATCGTTCTCGTAGATCTTGGTGTCGTAGTAAGCGGTCAGGAACTTACCGGCGTCGTCACGAGAGAAGCCGAAGGTCATCTGGGTCAGGTCATTGGTACCGAAGCAGAAGAACTCGGCCTCCTTGGCGATCTCGTCGGCGGTCAGGCAGGCGCGGGGGATCTCCATCATGGTACCGACCTCGTACTTGAGATCAGTGCCGGCGGCGGCAATCTCGGCGTCGGCGGTAGCCACGACAACATCCTTCACGTACTTGAGCTCCTTGACCTCGCCGGTCAGGGGGATCATGATCTCGGGAACCAGGTTCCAATCGGGATGCTTCTTGAGCACGTTGATGGCGGCGCGGATGACAGCGGTGGTCTGCATCTTGGCGATCTCGGGATAGGTGACAGCCAGACGGCAGCCGCGGTGACCCATCATGGGATTGAACTCATGCAGAGAGGAGATGATGTTCTTGATGTCGGCAACGGTCTTGCCCTGGGCCTTCGCCAGAGCCTCGATGTCGGCCTCCTCGGTAGGAACGAACTCGTGGAGAGGAGGATCGAGGAAACGTATAGTAACGGGTGTGCCCTCGAGCGCTGTGTAAAGAGCCTCAAAGTCCTTCTGCTGAATGGGAAGGATCTTGTCAAGAGCTGCCTCTCTCTCTGCTACGGTGTCAGCGCAGATCATCTCACGGAAAGCGGCGATACGGTCAGCCTCAAAGAACATATGCTCGGTTCTGCAAAGGCCGATGCCCTCTGCGCCAAGCTCGCGCGCCTTCTTTGCGTCGGCAGGAGTATCGGCGTTGGTGCGTACCTTCATAGTGCGGTACTTGTCCGCCCAGTTCATTATTCTCTCA
>JAZSOW010000038.1:0-23580 GCA_045537135.1 Acutalibacteraceae bacterium | reverse complement strand
ACGCTTCCAGCCACTTAGAGATCGGCTGAGATGAGGGAGAATGACCGTCAGGTCATTCTCTGGCCGTGGCAACGAAATCTCGGATAAGCAGATGCCCATGGCCACGGCTGCGGCCATGGGACAATAGGAAGGTGCTAACACCAAAAAAGAGAACCCTGCACTTTGGTGCAGGGTTCTCTTTTTGTGTTTTTACTTTATGGTTCCGGTCAGGCTTCCGGCCAATTAGGCATTTATAGGCGATTTTTTTAAAGAGAACATGAAATAAAGCTGGATAGAACACAATTCATAATATCGCAAAAAAGACGGCTAATGCCGTCTTTTTTACTTGATCAAGTTAATTATTATAAATCTTCAGATGACCATTTCGGTCAACAGTACAAATTAGTGGGTCGCCGTGGAATCTTTCACTGTAGTGTTTAACAAATACTATATCATCGTTTAGAACTGTAATCTTTTCCAATGAATAGGCATATGTGGTTGGAACATCATCATACTGTGAGTAATTAATGGTTTCTTTGAAATAATAATACCCTTTATTTGTTTTTACCGTTCCATCAATGAAATACTCTATTTCTTCTTCGTCGGAAAAGGTGAATATCGGGGCTTCAGATGTAACTCTATTACCGGAATTTTCTTTATCCAAAAATAGTTCTTTGCCTTTTATATATGATGTAATGGCAAAATTGTTGTCGGGCATAAGGGCATGTGCGGATTGCAGGTAATCCTTGCTTGGTATTAAGGTGTTAAGAGTATAACCCATTCCGTCGTTGAATAGAGAAACTGAAAAGCTTTCTTCATTATACGTGTATACATCGTTATTATCACTAATAATTGTACCACGGCTAAATTTTATAAATTTAATCCCTTCACCAATTCTTTTCAGTCTTGTTCCATCTGAAAAGTTACCGATTTTATATAGCGAACCGTCATTGGTAATGAATAGGTTGTCATAGTCATTATAATCAACGATATTTCTCAATTCTTCCAACTGGATTTCATATGTTATTCCATGTAACTCAAAAGGGTCTAATACATCGATGGATATGTCTTCCTCATTCTGTAATATAATGGTGGATTCCGTCACTTCAGAATTGGTTAATGGGTAATCGCTGCCGCCACAAGCGGATAAAGAAAGCACTAAGACTACTAATAAAAAAGAAATGATTTTCCGCATATAATCACCGCCTATAAAGATGAAAGTTGTGCATATTATACCATATCGATACCAATGGCGCAAGCAATAAATATAGTATTACTTTTAGAACTTGCAGTGCGTGGATTTATCCACGCCGATCACTCATTACTTCATTAAGATAATAGTAAAGCGACGGTTACCTCTTGCAACATCTGTCGAAATATGGTATCATGTCCCCATCTGATTTCGGTAGGTGAAAACAGCAATGAGCGAGTTTCGGTGGAGAGTTGGCTGGTCGGTACGCCGGGGCATGTCTCTCTGCGGAGCGGTTGTTCTTGCGTCCGTTTCATTATTCATCCTTTTGCCGCCTACTATGATCGGTGTTATAGTACTGTTTCTTGTTGTATCGTTGCTGCTTGTCCTGTTTATCCACCGCTTTCGTCATGCCGCTCTTGCGTTTTGCTTGGCGGTGGCTGTTTTGTCGATTCTTCGCTGCGTCGTGTACAATACCACACAAGTGCCGCCTGTGTCAGACCTGATCGGTGAGACAGATACTATCGCTGGCACGGTGGTGGAATGTCCATCCAACGGACGGATGTACACGGTGCGTATAACGCAGGCACAGCGGTTGCGGGTAGGGACGAGGCTGTTGCTCTATTGCAGTGATCGCGTTGCCCCAAGACTGAATGAAACGGTAGCGACCACGGTGGAGTACCGCGCTTTGTACGATTCTCAAAAACACCAGCGCGCTAACAATGTGTACATTCAGGCGTTTCCTACATCCTATGACGATGCCGCCATTACAGTTTTACCTGCTGATCCCCTTGCTTCCTGGACGACGTGGCTCGAGCCTGTTCGTGATTGCTTCAAGACTGTGACGAAGGAGACCTTGAGTAATGACGAGGGGGCATTGCTGGTGGCTATGTGTCTTGGTGACAAAAGCCAGTTGCCGCCATCTGTATACAATGCCTTTCGTGCGTGTGGGTTGCCACATTTAATTGCCGTATCTGGTTTGCACTTGACCGTAATTGCCGGAAGCTTGCAATCCGGGCTGCGTCACTTGCGCTTTCGCAAAAAGATTATCGGTGGCGTAACCTTAATAGCCATGTTTCTTTACATGTGGATGGTTGGGTTTACCCCCTCGGTGATCCGCTCCGGTCTGATGTACGGTATCGTATTGGTTGGTATGCTGTTTCGGCGCCAAAGTGACGCGCTCAATTCCCTTGGCTTGGCGTTAACGGTGATCTTACTGCTGTCGCCTAACGCCTTTTACGATCTGGGATTTTGGCTGTCCTTTTCCTCTACCGCCGGCATCATATGCCTATACCCTCGTCTGCGCTTGTGGCGGCGATGCTTATTTGCCTTTGTGCCATCCATTATGCAACGTCCTGTCGGATGGATCAGCGACAGCTTCTCTATTACTGTAGCGGCAACCATCCCGCTATTGCCGATGTTGGCACTGACCTTTCGAGAGCTTCCCTTAGTTTCGCCGCTGGCTAACCTGCTGACGGTTGTACCCTCGGGATGGATGTTGGTGCTGGGCTTTCTCGGCATCCTGATACGCGTTACCTTTATCTTCTCATGGGTAGGCGATCTGCTTCTGCTGGTGGCCGGCTTAATTGCCAAATACATGATTGCCGTTGTGGATTGGCTTGGTGCTTTTTCCGGTGCCACTATGTTGCTACAGCATATGTGGCAGATTCTTTGGTTGGTGGGGGCTTCCATAGCGCTGTTTGTCGCTATGCGGTATTTTCGGGCGCATACGCTACGTCGCCTTTGGTGTGGATTGCTTGTCCTGTTTATCATTGCGCACACAAGTAGCGCCTTGTTGAATAAGGGGGCAACCACGGTACACATCCTAAGCGAAAACAACAGCGCGGCAATTGTGCTGGCACATGAAGGAAAGACCGCGGTGCTTGTACAGGACCTTAAAGGCCTGTATACGGCTCGCCGTCAGATGGAAAACGATGGGTATCGATACCCGACACTGTTGCTGTTGGGGGATGGTGAGCAGACCTATGCGAGTGCTCTCGCGGAATTTCTTGATACCTATCCCGATGTACAAACCATTACCACCGGATCCGCTAAAGTCCTTATACCACAATCGGCTGCGTTAACAACAGGCGATATCGTGCAGTTTTGGGGAAACTATTCCATACGTGTTTTGGATGAGGGCTGGTGGCTGCTTACGATGGGGGAGACCACGCTGCTGATCGCGCCGCCTGGCGGCAGAGAACTACCTCAAAAGGCTGTTGCTGATGGGTATGTGCTGTTTGCCGATGTGTTGCCGGATACCCTGTCGATCAACACGTCGCAGGTGTTTTGCATCTGTTCGGAAGGGACAACAGTAACGGCGGATGGACCATTGGAAATCATTACTGACGAGGCGGGGAGCCATGTTGTCACCGGCGGTTTCGGCGATTGGCACCCCCTTTGGTTTGCGTAGAAAGGATGAGAAACATGGGACTGTTTCGCAAAAAGAAGAAAGTGGAGAGCGTAGCCGCTCGCTTAGATGGAATGGAATTACAGTTTGCCGCCCGCCGCTATTTGGATGAAAACGGCAGTCCCACCGAGGACGGTCTGGGTCACGGTGGTCGCATTAACACCGCCAATGGCCATGTGATCCTCACCTGCGGCGGCCGGGACGTGTTCATTAACTCGGATATCGACACGGTAGAGTGCGGGGAGCTCATGTCTCTCAAAGGCGCTATCTTTACCGGATATAATGAGGTCACCGGTCAAGAGGATAGCATTATCGTCTACTATACCAGCCGTTTCAGACAATAAGTAAAGCCCTTATGGTGTTGCTACCATAAGGGCTCCTTTACTATCTCAATACCCGGAGCAAAAGCCTCAACGCCCGCTACGCAAGCGGTAACATATATGCCTTCTACAACGAGATCGGGGTACTCCTTTACACTGTGTGGTATGGTGAAACCGCCGGTTGTCGTTTTTGCCATGCCATCGCCGGTCATTTTGGCATAGGCCTCTTTTTGCGTCCAAAGCCGCGTGAAGCGTGCATCCGGGTCGGCTTGCATCCACTGCCGTTCCTCCGCATTAAACCATCGCGCAGCCAATCGTTCATTGTAGGTGGCCTGCACTTGGGCGTCGATACCTACAGGGGAGTCGGCTACGGCGCAAAACACCCAGGTGCCTGTATGACTCAGGCTAAAGTGCGTGTCGGGGTTGCTCGACAAATAGGGCTTGCCGTTCCCCCTGTAAACCACGGTCTCGTCCGCGCCGAACAGGTGGCGTAGCAGCAATCCGGCTGCCGCGCACTGCGCCTTCTTTTGCGGCGTCTGCAATCGGCCTACACGTATCTGTCGTGTCGCATCCAGTAAGGACAGAACGTGTGGCCATGCGGCATCGTTGCATAGTGCTTCACAGTTGAAAGCATATACCTTGGTCACCCCCTCACCTCCTATGGTAATTGTAAGGGATTCCGCGTGAAAATGCAACGGCATTTCTTGAAAAACTTCTATTTCCGTGGTACAATAGGCTAACAACATGAGAACAGGAGAACACCCATGGATATTAAATTGACCTTGGTATCTGAATTTCATCTTAAACTCGCCCAGGTGGACAATGTGATTGCTCTGCTGGATGACGGCAACACCATCCCATTTATTGCCCGCTATCGCAAGGAGCAGACCGGCTCTCTGGATGATCAGGTCTTGCGTGAACTGGCAGAGCGGCTGACCTACCTGCGCAACCTGGAGGAGCAACGCGGGAAATACCGGGCGGTCATTGAGGAGCAAGGCGCCCTTACAGAGGAACTGGCGGCAGCACTGGACGCGGCGGTCACCATGACGGAGCTGGACGATCTGTATCGTCCCTACCGTCCGAAACGTCGTACCCGCGCCACGGTGGCAAAGGAGCGGGGTCTCCAGCCCTTGGCGGATGCTCTGTATGCCCAGGAGCCCTCTGTGGACCCCGCGGTATTGGCGGCAGACTATCTAACCGAGGATGTGCCTACCAATGAGGATGCCCTGGCCGGTGCTCGGGATATCATTGCGGAGCTGATTGCCGACGATGCGGCGGTGCGAAAACGTCTGCGTGTAGTGTGCATGGCCAACGGCCATCTGACCTCCAAGGCGGCAACCGAGGAGGACAGCGTCTATTCCAACTACTACGATTTTCGTGAACCTCTCAGCAAGGTGCCTGGCCATCGTGTGTTGGCTATCAACCGGGGCGAGCGGGAGGAGTTCCTTAAAGTGCATGTGGAGTTTGATCCGGCACATGCCATGCGGATCATTGCTTCTGAGCACATCAAGGGGGATAGCCTTGCTACCGCCCAGGTGCGGCTGGCGGCGGAGGATTCCTATGACCGCCTTATTTTCCCCTCTTTGGAGCGAGAGATGCGCAACGCTCTCACCGAAGCGGCGGCGGATGCCGCCATCAAGGTATTCTCTGTTAACCTGCGACAGCTCTTGATGCAGCCTCCGGTAAAGGGGAAGGTGACCCTTGGCCTTGATCCTGGCTACCAGCACGGTTGTAAGACGGCGGTCATCGACGGCACCGGCAAGGTGCTGGATACCGGCATTGTGTACCCTGTGCCGCAGTTTAAGCGCATGGAGGAAGCAAGACGAATCATTTCCGGCTTTATCCGTAAGTATGGGGTGGAGGTCATTGCCATCGGCAACGGCACCGCCTCTCATGAGACGGAAGTGTTTGTTGCCGACCTTATCCGGGAGATGGGGGACAGCGGCGTAGCCTATATGGTGGTCAGCGAGGCGGGTGCCTCGGTATACTCCGCCTCTAAGCTGGCGGCGCAGGAGTTCCCGAATTATGATGTAAACCTGCGTTCCGCCGTGTCCATCGCCCGCCGTCTGCAGGACCCGCTGGCAGAGCTGGTGAAGATCGACCCTAAGGCTATTGGCGTTGGTCAGTATCAGCATGATCTGCCCCAGGCTCACCTGTCCGAGGCATTGGGTGGCGTGGTGGAATCCTGTGTAAACGCGGTGGGTGTAGATCTGAATACCGCCTCCGCTCCTTTGTTGGAGCAGGTGGCCGGTATCAATGCTACCGTTGCCAAGAACATCGTCGCCTATCGGGAGGAGAACGGCGTGTTTACCTCCCGCGCCGCCCTTAAAAAGGTGCCGAAGCTTGGTCCCAAGGCTTTTGAACAATGCGCCGGTTTCCTGCGTGTGCCGGAAAGTAAAAAGTGGCTGGATCGTACCGCCGTCCACCCGGAAAGCTACGCGGTAGCGGAGGGCCTGCTGGAGATCTGCGGTCTTACTGCCAAGGATATGTCGGCGCTGTCTGCTAAGGTAGAGGAGCTGGGGGTTGCCGCCCTTGCTAAGCAGCTGGAGGTGGGCGAGCCCACCCTGCGGGATATCATTGACGAGCTGCAGCATCCCGGACGAGATCCCCGCGATGAGCTGCCGGCGCCCTTGCTTCGTACCGATATTCTTGGCATTGAATCCCTTAAGCCGGGTATGGAGCTGACCGGTACGGTGCGCAATGTGGTGGATTTCGGAGCCTTTGTGGATGTTGGCGTGCATGAGGATGGCCTGGTGCACATCTCCCAGATCACTAACCGCTATATTAAGCACCCCTCTGAGGTGCTTAAGGTGGGGGATATCGTGAAGACCTGGGTGCTCAGTGTGGACGTGAAGAAAAAACGCATCGGCCTGACTATGAAACAGCCAAAGGAATAACAAAAGCCTGTAAAGCCATTCGGCCTTACAGGCTTTTCTGTGTGCAGATTTAGATCAGACTAAAGAAATACTCTGCAGACTGCTTGGCACTCTCTAGAGAGTCCACCTTGTGGTTGTAATCCTGCTCATAGCAGTAGTGCTTCACACCGGAAGCCTCACCCACGCGGATAACCTCTTTGAAGTTGATATTGCCGGCGCCCAGCTCGGTGATACAGCCCTCGTTGACGCCCTTGTTGACGCCGCGATCCTTCAGGTGCAGGATGTCCACGCGGCCAGCCAGCTTCTCGATCCACTCGGTGACGCTGACGCAACCGGCCTGCAGCCAGCAGGTGTCCAGCACGAAGGAGGTGGTCTCCGGGTTGAGCTCACGAGCCAGGATGTCCATGATGGTGTCGTTGCCGATCTTAGCAAATTCACGGGCATGATGATGGAAGGTGAACTTTATGCCGTAGGGCTTCAGTGCCTCGCCGATCTCGTTGGCCTGATTGGTAAAGGCGAGGATGTCCTCCATCGTGGTATCCTCCTTGACAATGGGGCCGTAGCCACCGATACCAGCGTTGGTGGTACCTAGTACCTTATGGAAGCGTACCGCCTCCTCGGTGTCCAGAAGGAGTTTCCAATCGGTGTGGGTGCCTACAACCTCCAGGTTGGCGGCCTTAGCGGCGGCGGCAAACTCCTCGACGGTAAGGCCGTACAGACCAGCAGTCTGAATACCGGTGTAGCCGTAGGATGCCAGTGCCTTGAACACGTCGCCCAGGGCGGCGGCATCGGTGATCTTGTCGCGAACGCTGTATACCTGGATGCTGAATTTCTTCTCCATATCGTTTCCTCCCTTGCTGTTTTACAGCACGTATTGTCTGCATTATAGCACTGCACTGCGGAAATTGCAATCAAAAAGGACGCATTTTACACAAAAAGGCTGAAGAAATATGCTGATGGTTCTTGGCCCTTCCTAGTGTTTTTGATTGCAGGCAGGATAAACAAATTCTTGAAATTTCCCAAATCCTTACGATGGATGGAGGGAAGAGGCTTGACATTTGCCCGAAAAATGAGTATGATATATAAAGTTTCATAATATGCCGCTGTGGTGGAATTGGCAGACACAAGGGACTTAAAATCCCTCGGTAGCGATACCGTACCGGTTCGATCCCGGTCAGCGGCACCAAGGCAAAAGGGGCACGCACAGCGTGCCCCTTTTGCCTTGGTGATGCAGATCGTCAAGAGAAGCGGTCGAGTATTTGCGAAAGCAAATAGTCAGGGGCATTGGCGATAAAGAGATAAGGGAAAGACGATGCGACCTCACTCGCCAAGGCCTGGGTTCAGATCCCGGTCAGCGGCACCAGAAAAAACGACCTGTTTCGACAGGTCGTTTTTTCAACGAAATAAATCCCTGCGGGATTTGTGAAATTGCCTTCGGCAGTGAAATATTGCTTCGCAATGTGAAATGCGCTGTGGCGCGTGAGGGATTTATTTCATTTCACTTTCTGCTTCAGCAGAAAATTTCACAATTCACGAAGTGGATTATTTCACATTTGCCGTAAGGCAAATATTTCACTAAAATCAGGGCTTTATAGCGGTGTGTATTTTCGTGGTGTACCTCCAAAACAAAAAGCACTGCGAGAGCAGCGCTTTTTGTTTCGGAGCAGTTATATTCGCCTTACGCCGAGTTGTATTGCTTCGCGGTGATATTCGGCTAACGCCGAGTGATATTGCCCTACGGTCAGTTAAGAGACGAATATAATATCGCTTCTGCGTAAGCAGAAATATCACTATGCCGCAAGGCATAATATCACTCTGTGCGTAGCACAGAATATCACTAACTCTTGTGCCTCCACCACTTTTATGCTAAAATGCAGGTAGAAAGCCACGGCTTGCGGAGGTGGAGAGCATGCGAGAAAACGACGGTTTGATGGATTTGCCTAAAAAGGCAGGAGCCATTTATGAACAGTTCTGCACCGATATCCGCGTGGATAAGCGAGACACCGATGCCCGGGTGATGTTGCCGTTCTATTTCCCCGATTCGGAGGAGCCGCTGTCTTTGAGGATGGCGCAGGCGGGCACGGAGATCTTCGTGACCGATGACGGACGAGCGTATAATGAGCTGTGCCGTCGCCTTTCCTCTAAGCGGATCGCCGGACAGATGACGCGTTACTTTGGCCGCGTACAGCTGGAATGTGAGCCGGATCGTCAATGGGCGCTGACTACCTGCATGCAGGACGTGCGCGGCTTTTTTCGCTATTTGCAGACCCTGTCACTTATTGCCAATGCGGATCTGTATCCTACCATAGACGTGGATTACTTTGAGCGTTATAAAAAGTACGCGACGATGGGGGAAATGCCCTGTAAGGGGAGTACCCCTGTCGCTTTCCTGGGTGAGCTGTTGGAAAGTATCACGGTGTCGCATGACAAGGAGTGGGGTGTTTGTGTCCATGCGCCGTTCTACTTTAATGACGAGGCATGCTCCATGGGTGTTTGCTTTGCGCAGGTGGAGGGTGGGCGTGTGTTCGCCACCGATCAAGGCGACTTTGACGGCGGCTGCCTGTACGATCGCATGGCGTGGCTCAATGAGGATGTGCATGCTCACGATGGGCTGATCCGGGCGATATGTGCCCGCTTTGGTGGCGACTATAGGGACGAGCGGATCGCCTACACGATTGCGGATGAGGAGGTCTCATCCGTGCCTCGCGCCTATTTTACCTTTCTGCAGTTAGCGTCGGTGTTGGGGGAGGTAGGCCACTTTATCGTCTTGTGAATGATTCGTATGTCATACATACGCGGGGGGCTGCCCTTGGAGTAGAAAACAGTTGCAATCCTGTATTTTGGGTGTATAATAATAGACAGAACTTTCGCTATGAGGTGATACATATGTTAAACAAACTGAAAGAGAAAAATCCCGGTATCGCGTTCTATTCCGTGGAGGATGCGGCGTTCGCTCCCTTTGGTCGCGTGGTGCGCGATTTTGATGCTTCCCCCATCCTGGAGGCTGCCAAGAAGATCGCTGTGCCGGCACAGGGCTCCGCTTATGTGGCTACCGAGCCCACATTTGAAGCATTGGAGACCGCTGCGCATATCCGTGACCGCTTTTACGGCGAATTGCCTACCCAGGTGGGCTATTGCTGGGGCTATAATACCATGCTCAATGCCACCGAGTGGCATACCGGTAGTGAGATCAACATTGCCGTGACTCCTCTGGTGTTGCTATTAGGGCACCTGTGGGATGTGAAGGATGGTAAGATCGACGCTTCCGCTTTCAAGGCGTTCTACGTACCCGCCGGTAGCGTGCTGGAGGTGTACGCCACCTCGTTGCATTACTGCCCCTGCCAGGTGCAGGATGGCGGCTTCGGTTGCGTGGTCGCACTGCCCGCCGGCACCAATACGCCCATGGAGCGCCCTGCAGAGGATCGTCTATTGTTCCAAAAGAACAAGTGGCTTATTGCGCATGAGGGCAATGGGGAATTGATCGCGAAAGGCGTGTTCGGCGGCATCTCCGGCATCAATTACGACATTCAGTATTAACGCTTCGTGCAAAGCCAAAGGCCTTTACAATCATCAAAGAGACCGCGCGAATGCGCGGTCTCTTTTGTGGTTGATTTTCGATGGAAAATAGTGTATACTATATCCGTAGCATCTATAACTGTTTTGTGAAAGGAGCCCCTATGAGAACATCTTATTCTGACATCACTCCGTACATCAAAGAGTTGGCACAACGTTCCTGTGATAATAACACCATTGAACCCTCCATGTATGTGGAGCACCACGTCAATCGCGGTCTGCGTGATATGAATGGCAATGGTGTGGTTACCGGCTTGACCGAGGTCTCCCGCATCAAAGCGAAGGACCTGGACGAGGACGGCAACGTGATCCCATGTCATGGCGAGTTGTATTACCGCGGCTACAACGTGCGTGATCTGACAGCCGGCTTGTTGCAGGATGACCGCTTCGGCTTTGAGGAGGCGGCATACCTGTTACTGTTCTCCGAATTACCGAAAAAAGAACAGCTTTCGCGCTTTCGCCAGGAGTTGTCCGATCTTCGCAGCTTGCCGTCCTCCTTTGTGCGGGATATGATCCTTAAAGCTCCCGGTAAG
The DNA here is from genome assembly GCA_045537135.1 of Acutalibacteraceae bacterium. GTDB lineage: Bacteria > Bacillota > Clostridia > Oscillospirales > Acutalibacteraceae > UBA5905. The sequence continues at coordinate 12,700 of JAZSOW010000038.1, read as the reverse complement.
GATATGATGAACATCCTTTCTCGCTGTGTATTGGCACTGTATTCGTATGACGAAAACCCGGACGACATTTCGGTGGCCAACGTGCTTCGGCAGTGCTTACAGCTCATTGCCGTGTTTCCCATGCTGTCGGTATACAGCTATCAATCCTATCAGCACTACCACCAGGGCAAGAGCTTGTTTATCCACAATCCCAAGCCGGAGTATTCTACTGCCGAAAATCTATTGCATCTGCTACGTGAGGATGGGTCGTTCACCCATCTGGAGGCGAAGATCCTGGACCTGGCTATGGTCCTGCACGCAGAGCATGGCGGTGGCAACAACTCTACCTTCACCACCCATGTGGTCACCTCGTCGGGAACAGATACCTATTCCGCCATCTCCGCCGCCCTCGGTTCCCTCAAGGGCCCCCGGCACGGCGGTGCCAACATCAAGGTGGTACAGATGTTTGACGACATGAAGGCGACTATCAACGTAAAGGACAAGGGCGCTGTGAAGGATCATTTGGTCCGTTTGCTGAACAAAGAAGTCTTTGACAGGGCTGGCCTGATCTACGGCATGGGGCATGCGGTATACTCTCTATCAGATCCTCGCTCGGATATCCTCAAGTCCTGTGCCCGCTCTTTGTCGGCGGAAAAAGGGTATGAGGAAGAATTTGAGCTGTATGAGACGGTTGCCGCTATGGCGCCGGATATCATTGCGGAGAAACGTCGGATGTATAAGGGCGTCAGTGCCAACGTGGACTTCTATTCCGGTCTTATCTACCGGATGCTGGAGCTGCCGTCGGAGCTCTTTACGCCCATCTTCGCTGTCTCCCGCATCGCCGGCTGGAGTGCTCACCGTATTGAGGAGATTCAAAACGCCGGTAAGATCATCCGTCCGGCATACATCAGTGTTAAAGAAAACAGAGAATACGTTCCTTTGGATAAGCGATGAACGAAAAGGCCCCACCATAGGGGAGTTGCGGATGGGGACGGAGAAAAGCCTCTCCCAAAGGGTAATTCCCCCGCAATGCGGGGGAAATGTCCGCAAAGCGGACAAAGGGGGGGCCGCTCCCGGCGAGGGAGAGGCTTTCGCCTCCCGTCAATCCGCACAAAGAAACAAGGCACTATGTATCACTCGTGATACATAGTGCCTATTTTCATTCCTACGTACACCCAACATACGGAGGGAGCTTACTTATATTTGTATGGATTCCTCTAAGCGTGCCATCGTTTCCGGAGTCGGCTCCGGGATATTCTCAAAGGGGAAGGAAATCCCCAGCCGTCCGTATTTCTCGATGCATAGCTTGCGGAAGGGGAGTAGCTCCACCTTGTCGATGCATGGGTGTTGCTGTATGAGTGCGTTTAACGCCTCCGCGTTCCTTGGATTGTCGTTGAGGGTGGGGATGACCACCTGTCGCAACGTGGTGGGGATAGCCTGTTTATTGAGATAGCGCAGGAAAGCGAGTGGACCTTCTATACCACAGCCCACATGCTCTCGGTAGAGCGCGTCAGTGGTATACTTGATATCCAGCAGCACGCGGTCCGTGACAGTCAGCAGGGATTTTGCTTCTTCGTTCAGCATATACCCGGAGGTGTCCAGACAGGTGTGCAACCCTCGTTCCTTACAGGCGGTAAAGAACGCGCGGGAGAAGGCAGTCTGCAACAGCGGCTCCCCACCGGAGAGCGTCACGCCCCCATCGGTGCCGAAGTAAGGCCGATACCGCAGTGCACTGTCGGCCAGCTCCTCGGCGGAGTGCCGGGCGCCGCCTGTGGGATCCCATGTGTCGGGGTTGTGACAACAGCCGCACCGCAAAGGGCATCCCTGCAGAAACACCACAAACCGTACGCCGGGGCCGTCCAAGGTGCCCAAGGTCTGGATGGAATGGACTTTTCCTGTTACGTCCATGTTACATAACCTCGTGGAAGGTACGGCTGATAACTTCACGCTGTTGTTCTTTGGAAAGCTTGTGGAAGTTCACTGCATAACCGGATACCCGGATGGTCAGGTTGGGGAAGGCCTCCGGGTCTTCGTAGGCCTTTATCAGGGTCTCCCGGTTGAGCACATTGATATTGATGTGGTGGGCGTTTTTGCGGAAATAGCCGTTTAGGATGCTCACCAGGTTGTCCACACGCTCCCCATCGTTGCGCCCCAAAGCTTGGGGGGTGATGGAAAAGGTGTTGGAGATGCCGTCGCGGCAATCCGCGTAGTCCAGTTTGGCCACTGAGTTAAGCGAGGCCAGAGCACCGTTCTCCTCCCGGTTATGCATGGGGTTGGCACCGGGGGCAAAGGCGGCACCAGCAGGGCGACCATCGGGGGTGGCGCCGGTATGCTTGCCGTACATCACGTTGGAGGTGATGGTCAGCACCGACAGGGTGTGTTCAGCATGGCGGTAGGCGGGGGTTTTACGCAGCTCGGTGATGACCTTGTGAGTCATCTCCTTAGCAATCGTGTCCACCCGATCATCGTCGTTACCGTATTTCGGGAAGGCGCCAATCGTGTTGAAATCCACCACAAAGCCGTCTTCGTCCTTAATGGGATGCACCTTGGCGTAGCGGATGGCACTTAAGGAGTCTGCTACCACCGACAGTCCGGCGATGCCGAAAGCCATAAAGCGGCCTACTTCGGTGTCGTGCAAGGCCATCTGCGTCTTTTCGTAGGCGTACTTGTCGTGCATGTAGTGGATGACGTTCATGGTGTTCACATACAGCTTGGATAGCCACTGGATGTAGATGTCAAACCGCTCCGCTACCTGCTCGTAGTCCAGCGCATCCCCCTCCAGCACAGGCATCTGCGGGCCGATGTGCATGCCGCTGGTGGTATCGTAGCCGCCGTTGATAGCGATGAGCAACAGCTTTGCCAGGTTGCAACGGGCACCGAAGAACTGCATCTGCTTGCCTACCTTCATGGCGGACACGCAGCAGGCAATGGCATAGTCATCCCCGTAGATGGGACGCATGACATCGTCATTTTCGTACTGGATGGAGTCGGTATCGATGGACACCTTGGCGCAGAACTTCTTAAAGCCATCGGGCAAACCATCCGCCCACAGCACCGTCAGGTTGGGTTCCGGGGAGGAGCCTAAGGTGTACAGGGTGTTGAGAATGCGGAAGCTGCTTTTGGTGACCAGGGTGCGACCATCCTCGCCCAGACCGCCCACGCTTTCGGTGATCCACATAGGATCGCCGCCGAACAGCTCGTTGTATTCGGGGGTGCGCAGATGCCGGGCGCAGCGCAGCTTCATCACGAAGTCGTCAATGAGCTCCTGGGCCCCTTCCTCGGTGAGAGTGCCGTTTTTCATATCTCGCTGGATGTAGATGTCAAAGAAGGTGCTCACGCGCCCCAGGGACATGGCGGCCCCGTTCTGCTCCTTGATGGCGGCCAAATAGGCAAAGTAGGTCCACTGGATCGCCTCCCGGGTGTCAGCGGCAGGCACGCTGATGTCGTAGCCGTACATGGCGGCCATCTCTTTCATGTACCCTAAGAAGGCGATCTGCTGGTACAGCTCCTCATCCAGCTTGACGTGCTCTGCGTCAAAGTCGCCGGCGGCCAGCGCCTTCTTGTCCTTCTGCTTTTCTTCAATGAGGCGGTCGATACCGTACAAGGCTACCCGACGATAGTCGCCGATGATCCGGCCACGTCCGTAGGCGTCCGGCAGACCGGTGATGACATGGCACTTGCGCGCCGCCCGCATTTCGTCGGTATAGGCGCGGAACACGCCGTCGTTGTGAGTGGTGCGGTAGCGGAATTCCTCCTCCACCTTGTCACTTAGGCGGTAGCCGTAAGCCTCACAGGCACTGCGCACCATCCGCATACCGCCGAAGGGGTTGACGCCACGCTTAAGGGGGCGGTTTGTTTGCAGGCCGACGATGAGCTCGTTGTCCTTGTCGATATACCCTGGCAGATAGTTGGTCAGGGAGGATACGGTATTGGTATCGATATCCAGTACGCCGCCGTACTGCCGCTCCAACGCAAAGAGAGACTGCAGCTTTTTCATCAGCTCGGCGGTACGCTCGGTGGCCCCGGCGAGGAAGCTGTCATCTCCGGTATATTCCTCATAATTTTGCTGGATGAAATCCCGTACATTGATTTCGCTTTGCCATGCGCCGGCTTTGAAGCCAGTCCAGTTCTTATGTTCCATAGTCATTCTCCTTATCTGCAACAAAAAAAGGCAAACCGGTTTACACGAAAAACCAATTTGCCCAGACGGTCGGCATATAAGACCTTACATTCCCTTGCGGTGCTCCGCAAATCCGTCAGTCGTGTAAGGGTATACTTATTATAAGATTTTTTTGCGTTTTTGTCAAGACACAATGTCACAGCTTGTCGAAAAGCAATGCTGGAAAATACAGGTTGCCTCCTGGTGTGCTCTGCTATGAGGGGTTGCAACCGAAGGTTGACAAAATGTTGCCTATCGTACTTGGTTGACATAACCTCCGGGCAAACATACAATAATAGAGAACGAAGGGAGGAATATTTATGACATTAGGGCAAAAGATCGCCATATTGCGTACAGCCGCTAAGCTGTCGCAGGAGCAGTTAGCCGGCAAGGTGGAGGTATCTCGTCAATCGGTTTCCAAGTGGGAGTCCGATCAGTCCATGCCGGAGATCGGGAAGGTAGTACAGCTGGCGGATTTGTTTCACATCACGACGGATGACTTGCTACGGGAGGATATCCCGCTGGCACCGACCTATACCGAGCCACTGTTCCGGCTGGAGGAATCCGAGCCGTATGACCGCAAGTATTTTGGTACCGATGGCTTTCGCGGGGAGGCTAATGTGGTGCTCAATGCACAACACGCCTTCCGCATCGGCCGTTTTTTGGGTTGGTATTATTCCAGTCCTCTGTCTGGTTGCTGTGAGGCGGGCCACCGCACCCGTGTGGTGGTGGGGAAGGATACCCGCCGCTCCAGCTATATGTTTGAGTACGCGATCGTAGCGGGGCTCACCGCCTCCGGGGCCGATGCCCATCTGCTGCATGTGACTACCACGCCCAGCGTGGCGTATGTGGTGCGGCAGGATCGCTTTGATTGCGGCGTTATGATCTCCGCGTCTCATAATCCTTTTTATGATAATGGCATTAAACTGGTCAATCGCTTGGGAGAGAAGATGGATGACCACACGTTAGCTCTCATTGAGCGGTATATCGATGGGGATATGTCTCTGTTCGATTGTGGTGAGGATCTGCCGCTGGCTACCCGGGAACAGATCGGACGCATTGTTGACTATGTGGCAGGACGCAACCGGTATCTAAGCTTCCTTATTGCTACCGCCGCCAATTCCTATCGGGGCTTGCGCATTGCCCTGGATTGCGCCAACGGCTCCGCATGGATGATCGCTAAGGCGGTGTTTGATGCCTTGGGTGCTCAGACGGAGGTGATCAACGCACAGCCGGATGGCACCAACATTAACCTGAACGCCGGCTCCACTCACATGGGTAGCCTTTGCCGCTTCGTGAGGGAAAGGCATTGCGACGTGGGCTTTGCTTTTGATGGAGATGCGGATCGGTGCATTGCGGTGGATGAGCATGGACAGATCGTGAATGGCGATCACGTACTGTACATTTTAGCAACGCAGCTTAAAAAGCAAGGACAGCTCAAGGGAAACCAAGTGGTTACCACGGTTATGTCGAATTTGGGACTGTTCAAGGCACTGGACGCAGTGGGGATCGGCTATATCCGCACTACTGTGGGTGACCGGTACGTGATGGATGCCATGCTGGAGAATGATTGCAGTATCGGCGGCGAGCCCTCCGGGCACACCATTCTTCGTAAGTACGCCTCTACCGGTGACGGTATCTTGACAGCGATTATGCTGACGGAAGCCATGATCGAAAGCAAGCTCACTCTCGGCAAGCTAGCATCTCCGGTGGTTATGTTTCCCCAGACCATCCGCAACGTGCCGGTTGCCGATAAGGCTGCTGTTTCTGCCCATCCTCGCGTGCAGGCGCTGGTAGAGGAGATCGGCAATGAATTAGGAGATGACGGACGCATTCTTCTGCGAGAAAGCGGTACAGAGCCGGCGGTGCGTGTGATGGTGGAGTGCGATGACCAAAAACGGTGCGACGCTTATGCCGCCCGTGTGGCATCGCTGATTGAAGATTGTGTGAAATGATAAGAAAGGAGCGCAACTATGTGCGGTATTGTAGGATGGATCGGCAAAAGACCGGCGGCTCCCTTGCTGCTGGAAGGACTCAGAAAGCTGGAATACCGCGGCTACGATTCAGCCGGCATAGCCCTGCTGGATGACAGAGGCTTGTCGGTATATAAGGAAAAGGGCCGTTTGCAGGTGCTCTGCCATCGGATGGAAGAAGGAGCAGGATTCCCCCAGACGGTGGGGATCGGTCACACCCGCTGGGCGACCCATGGGAAGCCGAGTGATGAAAACTCCCACCCCCACGTGAGCCAGGGTGGCCGCTTTGCGGTGGTGCATAACGGCATTATCGAAAATTACCTATCCTTGAAAGAAGAATTGTCTGCAAAGGGCATTGGCTTTACATCAGAGACGGACACCGAGGTGGTGGCACAACTGCTGGAGCAGAATGACACTGGTGATCTGCAGGACACCATCCGCCGCACCGTGGCGCAGTTGGAGGGCTCCTACGCCTTGGGTATCCTCTGCATCGATGAGCCGGATGTGCTGTACGCGGTGCGTTGCGCCAGCCCTCTTATCATTGGCTTGGCAGAGAATGGGAGTTTTATCGCTTCGGATATCCCTGCTGTGTTGGCACATACTCGCCAGGTGGTACAACTGCAGGATCATGACATAGCGCGGCTGGATAGAAACAAGGTGCAGATATGGGATGGCAACGGTACCCCGGTGAATCGCCCGGTGCGTTGTGTGGATTGGGATGTGGCTGCGGCGGAAAAGGGTGGCTACTCTCACTTTATGCTCAAGGAGATCATGGAGCAGCCCCGGGCGTTGGCGGCTACCATTTCGCCCCGGATAAACGATGCCGGCGCCATTCATTTGGATGGGGTGCGGTTTACTGATGAGGAGCTACGCCGTATCCGACGCATCGTCATCGTTGCTTGTGGCTCTGCCTACCACGCGGGTGTGGTAGGGAAGTACTTTCTCGAAAAGACCGTCGGCCTGCCGGTGGAGGTGGATGTAGCCTCCGAGTTCCGTTATCGGGAGCCCCTTGTGGATGATGCCACACTGGCTATCATTATCAGCCAATCCGGCGAGACTGCCGACACCTTGGCCGCTCTGCGGGAGGCGAAGCGTCGCGGTGCCCGGGTGCTGTCCATTGTTAATGTGGTGGGGAGCACCATCGCTACCGAGAGTGACGATGTGCTGTACACCTGGGCAGGTCCAGAGATCGCTGTGGCTACCACCAAAGGATACACGACACAGGTGGTTATGCTGTATCTGGTTGGCCTGTATATGGGCTACCGTTTGGGACGGTTGTCAGCGCAGGAAAGTGCCGCCCTTTTGTCGCAGGTGCGGCAATTACCCGCTTTGGCATCGGCATGCTTGCAGACGGAGGGTCATTGCAAACAGCTTGCAAAACGCTGTATAGAATTAGAGCATGCCTTTTTTATTGGGCGGAACATGGACTACGCGGTGGCACTGGAGGCCTCCCTTAAGCTTAAGGAGATCAGCTATATCCACTCGGAGGCTTATGCGGCGGGAGAGCTTAAGCATGGTACGATCTCCCTGGTGGAGGATGGCACCTTTGTGGTGGCGTTGGCCTGCCGGGAGCCGTTGCTGGAAAAGACGATATCCAACATTAAGGAGGTCAAAGCGCGAGGTGCCTATGTGCTGGTGGTGACGGACGAAGCTCATAAGGACGCCTTTCCGGAGGTGGATGAGGTGCTGGTGGTACCGGATGCGCCGCCGCTGTTCACGGCTATTCCGCAAGTCATACCGCTTCAACTGTTGTCCTACTATATTTCTCTTTATCGGGGCTGTGACATTGATAAGCCACGCAACCTGGCTAAAAGCGTCACCGTGGAATAAGGCTCATAAAAAGCATCGGCAAAAGTTTGCCGATGCTTTTTTAGTCGATTTTTCCATCGTAGGATTGCCAAAAGGCGATGAGTGCCTGCTCGTATCTTGGACGGTCGATGTGATAGCTCATGCCGTGGTCAGCTCCCGGTACCACCAGCAGATGCTTTTTAGCGGCGCAGGCCATATAATTTTCATAGGTCATCTCCACCGGTACCAGCCGGTCAGCCGTGCCGTGGATGAACAGTACCGGCACGTGGCAGGCCTTCATGGCTTCTGTGCTGGAATACTCCCGCGCATCGATCTGCGTTTTTCGATGGTAGATGTCGTCCGCCATCTTTTTATATAGGCCGTAAGGAACATGCAGGGTGTGGCGTGCCACGTGCTCCCAAATGGCGGTAGGGGAGGTGAAGGCGCAGTCGGCGATAACGCCGCATACATTCTTCGGCAGGTCACCGCCGGCGGCCATGAGCACCGTGGTGCCGCCCATGGATATGCCGCACAGATAAAGCGGCAGTTTGCTGTCGGTGCGTTCATTGATCCACCGTACCCATTGCAGACAGTCGTGGCGCTCCGTCAGCCCAAAGCCCATGCAGTCGCCGCCGCTTTCTCCCTGACCTCGTTGCTCGGCATACAGCACACAGCACTGATTTTTCTTGAGGAAATCGGCAATGGCACCGAAATCCTGTGACCAGGAGGAACGCCAACCGTGCATGGCCACGATCACACGCCGGGGATTGCGGCAGGTGTGCCAATGTCCTACCAGGGTGGTGCCGTCGTCTGCTGTGATGGTTACCTCCTCCTGTGGGGCTTTTTTGAGCTTATCGGGGGCAAAAGCCATGGCGGCAGCTAAAGGCTGAAAAGATTCGCTTTGCAGGAGCTTGTCCCTCTCGCGTCGAAACAGTGCCGGTTCCTTTCTGCCTAATGCCAGCTCCATTAGCCGGTGTGTTGCGATGATATGCAAAATTCCCAAAGCGGATATGCCGCCCATGGCGATGCTGGCGGCGAGAAAATGTCTCTTTTGTTGTTGCTTCACCGATGTCCCTCTTTTCGTATTGGTGCTACCATTAGTATGCCCGGCGGCGATGAATTGTTACCGACAGACGAACGTAGCCTAATCCGTTATTTTTTTAACAAAATCCACAAAACCTCTTGCATTTTTCTTTGGATGTGCTATAATAGACTCAAGGATTGTCCCAAATGGGACACTCAAGAGGTGAGAGTATGGAGAGTGACCGCTTGTTCTTGCTGGACGGTCTGCCTGTGCCGGTGCGGGATCGTTACTGGCAACAGGCCACGGCGCAGCCCTTTTCTTACGACAAAGGGGAGACCATCTACGACAGCGCGTTGGCTCGTCCCGCCTTGGCTTTGGTGCTGGAGGGGCGTGTCCGTGTGCTGCATGGTCGTGTGGTGATGAACACGCTATGCGCCGGGGATGTGTTTGGCGTAGCCGCCTTGTTTGGGCAGGCAGAGCCGTATGCCTCCCGGGTGGTAGCGGATACCGCTTGCCGTGTCGCCTTTATCCCCCAGGAGACGGTGTCGGCGTGGATGGCGGCAGAGCCCCGCATAGCGGAGAACTATGTGCGCTTCCTGTCTGATCGCATCCGTTTCCTCAACCGTCGATTGGCGACTTTGACCGCCAGGCAGACCGACGGCAAGCTATGGCGGTTTTTACTGGCGTACAAGGGGGAGGACGACATTGTTCACCTGCCGGGTGGCATGACCGAGCTGGCGGAGCGTCTTAATATGGGGCGTTCTAGCCTGTATCGCTCTTTGGATGCACTCACCGCTGCCGGACGCATCGAGCGGCACGGCAAAAATATCCGTATTATACAGGAGGATGAGTAAGATGAAAAAATGGATGAGTATTGTACTGGCAACCTTGCTGGCAATCACGTTGCTGGCCGGCTGTGGTGCGTCTGCACCGGAAGAGAAGACCAGTGTCAATGTGTGTGCCATCGCCGGCCCCACAGGTGTGGGCATGGTGAGCCTGATGGAGCAGGATGCCAAGGGGACAGCGACCAATGAGTACACCTTCAACCTGGTTAATGACCCCACCCAGGCAGTCGCGGCCATCACACAAAAAACCGCGGATATTGCCGCTGTCCCCACCAACCTGGCCTCCACCCTTTACAAGAGGACGGATGGCAACGTGCAGGTGCTGGCGGTGAACACCCTGGGCGTGCTGTATATGCTGGAGAACGGCAACAGCATCAAGACTGCGGCAGATCTGCGCGGTAAGACCATCTACACCTCCGGTCAGGGTGCCAATCCGGAGTATATCCTGCGCTACGTGCTGGAGAAAAACGGCATCGACCCCGACAAGGATGTGATCATCCACTTTGTGGCGGATAACGATCTGCTGACCGCGGCGGTGGTCAGCGGCGAAGCGGATGTGGCTATGGTGCCGGAGCCGAAGGTCACCGCCTGCCGGGTGCAGATGAAGTCGGCAGGGAAGACTCCCGCTACCATCGCCCTCAACATGACTGAGGAGTGGGAGAAGGTCGCCAATGGGGAGAGTGCTCTGATGATGGGCTGTGTCATTGTCCGCAAGGATTTTGCCGAGGCGCATCCCGAGGCGGTAGAGGCCTTCCTGGCCGAGTATGAGGCTTCCATCAATGGGGTAAAGGCCGATGTGGAGGCGGCGGCCACTCTGTGTGAGACCTATGAGGTCATCCCCAAGGCGGCCATTGCCAAGCAGGCCATCCCCAACTGTAATTTGACCTTTGTAAAGGGCGAGACCATGAAGACCCAGCTGAGCGGGTATTTGAAGGTCTTGCATGGCTACAATCCTGCCTCTATAGGCGGTAGTCTCCCGGCGGATGCGTTCTATTATGGCGGTTAAGCTCAAGAAGGCCGGCATCGCGTTGGCGGTGCTGGTCTTTTGGCTCCTGGTATGGCATTTGCTCAGCGATGCTATTGATACAGAGCTCATGCTCCCCTCGCCGTCAGCGGTGGCGGCCGTTATGTGGCGGCAGTGGTCTACCGGTTCGTTTTGGGTGATCGTCGGCGCCAGCCTTTTGCGCGTGCTTGGCGGCTTTGCCGCCGCTGTTGTGGTGGGCTCCGTGCTGGCGGTGCTCACAACACGCTTTTCTTTATTGGAACGGCTGCTTAGCCCCATTCTGCACATTGTTCGTGCTGCGCCGGTGGCTTCCTTTATCCTCTCTGCATATTTTTGGGTACAGCTTCAGCTCCTGCCGGCATTCATTGCGTTTCTGATGGTGGTGCCGCTCATCTGGGCAAACGTCAGCCAGGGAATTGCCCAAACCGATTATAAGTTGCTGGAAATGTCGCGTGTCTATCGGTTGGGAAGGATCAGGACCTTGCGGCACGTGTATCTGCCGTCGGTGTTACCGTATTTTGAGGCGGCCTGTACCACCGGCTTGGGCTTTGCCTGGAAATCCGGAATTGCCGCAGAGGTTATCTGTAGCCCTTCTTTGTCCGTTGGCAAGCAGATGTACAGCGCCAAGGCATACCTGGAGATGTCGGAGGTTTCCGCCTGGACGGTGACGGTGGTGTTGCTCAGTGTGGTGATGGAGCGGGTTTTTCGGTGGATCATTCGCAGTAGGCGGGAGGTGCGTGTATGAGTGTTCGGCTTGAGAATGTGTCTTTTTCGTACGGCGAGCTTCCCATATGCCGTGGCCTTAACTGGCGGCTCCCCGATAAGGGGATCGTGTGTCTGTGGGGAGCCTCCGGCTGCGGAAAGACCACCTTACTTCGCTTGCTGGCCGGGCTGGAAAAGCCGTCGGACGGACGGATCGTCGGCTTGGAGCATGCGCCGGTATCCGTCTGCTTTCAGGAGGATCGGCTGTTGCCGTGGCGCACCGCCCTTGATAACGTAGCACTACCCATCGGCGGTGATCAGGAGCGGGCGGCAGAGGTGCTGACCGCCCTTGGATTGGGCGATTATCTCCACAGCCAGCCTTCTCAGCTCAGCGGTGGACAGCAACGGCGGGTGGCTCTGGCCCGGGCGCTGGCTTGCCCCGCGGACCTTCTGCTCCTGGATGAGCCCTTTACCGGTATGGATGCCGCCTCCTGGGGGGCGGTCATTCCGTTGATCCGGCAGTGGGCACAGACGCGCCCGGTGGTACTGGTGACCCATGTGGCGCAGGAGGCAGAGGCACTGGGTGCCCGGGTAATCCCCTTAAGCTCAACGCCGCTGACAGGGGAGCTTGATTGCTCTTGAGGATATAAAAATGCTCGAAAAATTACCAAAGACCTCTTGACAAACCCCGGCAAATGCTATATTATATATCGTGCGCGCGGAACGCGCACAAATGGGGGCGTAGCTCAGCTGGGAGAGCGTACGGTTCGCATCCGTAAGGTCGAGAGTTCGATCCTCTTCGTCTCCACCAGAAAAAGACCTTGTCGAAAGACAAGGTCTTTTTCAACTAAATCCACCCTTGCGGGTGGGTGAAATATTGCTTCGCAATGTGAAATACGCCTACGGCGTGTGAAATTCGCCTCGACGGCGAGTGGGTGGATTTTAATTTCACTTGATGCGTTAGCATCAAATTTCACAATTAACGAAGTGAATTATTTCACCGTGAGCGTAAGCGAACGATTTCACTAAAAATTTCGAGAGTTCAAATAAGTCGGATCGTAGCCATGTCGTTCTGTGGGCCAAGGAGTTGACTATAAAGCTTGTCTTCCTAAGAACCGCTTGGCCTCCGACTTACTTGATGCGTTAGCATCAAATTTCACAATTAACGAAGTGAATTATTTCACCGTGAGCGTAAGCGAACGATTTCACTAAAAATTTCGAGAGTTC
>JAZSOW010000072.1:0-40388 GCA_045537135.1 Acutalibacteraceae bacterium | reverse complement strand
GGGGAGGTGGCCGAGCGTTAGCGAGGTCGGAGGGGTTGTTTGCGCTAAATCCCCTCAGTCACGGCTACGCCGTGCCAGCTCCCCTTATACATTAAGGGGAGCCTTTTCTCCCCATCAATTTGTACAAAACACAAGGCACTATGTACCCTTCAAGATACATAGTGCCTATTTTCGTCCCTACGCACATCCACCTTACGGCGGGTGGCTTTTACTTTTTCTCCCGGGCGGAGATGGCGTATTGTAGGGGGGTCATTCCCTTGTACTTTCTGAATTCGCTGATGAAATAATTGCTGTTGTTAAACCCGCAGTCATAGGCGATCTCGGTGACGGAGCGGTTGCCTCTAAGTAACAGCTCCTCTGCCTTTTGCAGGCGGATGAGCTTGATGTAGCGGGCCACCCCCATGCCGGTGTACCGCTTGAAGGTGCGGGAAAAATGGCTTTCACTCATGGCGTGCATCCGGGCGAGCTCCTGCAGACATAGAGGATGACCGCAATGCTCGGATATATAGGTGGCGGCTTGCTGGATGATCGCCTCATTGGGGGAGATAGGATGGGGCTTGTCGTCGGCCTCCTGCCGGGACAACAGGATGATGATCTGCCGCAATAGATTCTTGCACTGGGGGAGATAGTGCTCCTTCTTGTCGGCAAACTCTCGGTGGAGCTTTCGGAACAGCACGGTCAGCTCGGGTGTGTCCTCGGCGGACACGCACAGCCGTTTGCGCTCTCCCAGGGTACGGAGCATGTATAGATACCGCTCTCCAATGAAATCGGAGGTGAAGCTGACCAACAGCCGGGTGGTGGCGACACCATAGTCGTAGGTGGCTTTGTGGATGGAGCCCTGCTGCACAAGGGTGGCTTCTCCCGCGTGGACGTTGACGATCTCGTTATTGATGAAGTACCGGGCTGAGCCCTCCATTAAGTAATACAGCTCGTGGTATGGGTGGGTGTGCTCATCGTATATGCAGGTCTCCTCCGCCTTGTGTGCGTGTAGCTCCGCGGAAAAGCCGACGTTGCTTGCCTTGCTCATACTCCTCACCCTTCCTTTTGGGGACACTATAGCACCCGCTGGACGAGATGTCAACAAAAAAACAGAGTTTTTGCGGTATTTAGTCATAAATATGAAAGAAAACCGCTTGATCACTATGGTATAATGAACGCAGGAATGGGAAAGGGTGAATGGGAATGAAACGATACGTGCAGGTAGGATGCGGACATAGAGGCGTGGAAGCGTATGCGGTGCCGCTGGTCAAGGAGTACGGCGCATACGGCGCGCTGTGCGGTGTGTACGACGTCAACCCCAAGCGGGCGGCCCTGGTCAGCGACTATTGCGGCAAGCCCATACCGGTGTACGATAGCTTTACCCGGATGCTGGCGGAGGTAAAGCCGGACACAGTTATCGTCACTACGGTGGATTGCTTCCATGATGAATACATCATCGCCGCGCTGGAGGCCGGCTGTGACGTGATCAGTGAAAAGCCGGTCACCACGACTCTTGAAAAGGCGCAGGCCATCTATGCGGCGCAGAAGAAAAGCGGTAAACGGGTGACGGTCACCTTCAACCTGCGGTTCCATCCCTTCTTTTCCAAGCTCAAGGAGCTGGTATCCACCGGAGAACTGGGGGAGATCCTCAGTGTGCACTACGAGTGGATGCTGGGGATGACCCATGGGGCGGATTATTTCCGTCGCTGGCATGCTGAGCGGGCGAAATCCGGCTCCCTGCTGGTGCACAAGTCCACTCATCATTTCGACATTGCCAATTGGCTGTTGGAGCAGGAGCCGGTGAGCGTTAATGCCTACGGCACTCGTCGCGTTTTCGGAGATGCGGGACAGGCCAAGGCTACTCGCTGTCTTGATTGTCCGGAGCCCTGTTCCTTTTACTACGATATTCTCAGCAAGGAGGCGCACAAGCGGCTGTATTACGACTGTGAGCAGGCAGATGGGTACCTGCGGGATGCCTGTGTGTATGCTGATCGCATAGATATTGAGGATACCGTCAGCGTCAACGTGCGGTACAGCGGCGGTACGGTGATGAGCTACACCCTTTCCGCATTCTCTCCCTATGAGGGAATGCGGCTGGTGCTGAATGGTACCAAGGGGCGGCTGGAGGCCACCAACGTGGACAACACCATCCGCCTGTATCGGGCGGGCGGCGATACCACCGTGCTGGAGCTGGGCCCGGAGGAGGACGATGCCCATGGCGGTGCTGACCGGCGTATACGCGATCATCTGTTTATGGGCAAGCCCATCGACCTGCCCGGGCAGGAGGCCGGCCTGCGGGAGGGCTTTCTGTCCATCGCCATCGGTGCGGCGGCCAACCGTTCCATGGCGGAGGATCGCCGGGTGGATCTGTCCTCTTACAGCGATACATTGTTTCGATGAGGTGAGCGAGTGGTTACAAAGATTATGAACGGACGTCTCCTGCTTCCCGAAGGCATGGAAACAGGGCTATCATTGTATTTTGAGGGTGGCAAGATCACCTGCATTACCGCGCTGGATCTGCCTTATGATCGGCTGATTGATGCGGGCGGTGATTATGTGTCCCCCGGGTTTATCGATGGGCATGTGCACGGTGGCGGCGGTTACGACTTTATGGATGGCGATGAGGAGGCCATCATCCGTGCCGCGGATTTTCATTTGCGTTTCGGTACCACCACCATCCTACCCACCGCTCTGGCGGCTTCCCGGGAGGCATTGGTGACCTTCCTGCAAAACGTACGGCATATTCGCTGTACCGGTGCTACCAAGGGTACGATACCCGGCGTGCATATTGAGGGGCCGTATTTTTCTCCCCGGCAGGCAGGAGCGCAGAATCCGGTGTATATCCGTCATCCGGATCCCAAGGAGTATCAACCCTTGTTGGAGGAATACGGCGAGGATATTCTGCGCTGGAGCTTTGCCCCGGAGCTACCGGGGAGCGAGGCGTTTTGCCGTGCGCTCCTGTCCTACGGTGTTTCTCCCTCCATCGCCCACAGCGACGGTGTCTACGAGGACGTGAAGCGGGTGTATGATGCCGGTTGCCGTATGGTGACCCACCTATATTCGGGCATGTCCACCATCACGAGGGATTGTGGCTATCGTCGCCTGGGGGTGCTGGAAAGTGCCTACCTGCTGAAGGATATGGGGGTGGAGATCATCGCCGATGGCAAGCATCTGCCCCCGGAACTATTGCGACTCATCCTGTTGAGTAAGTCTTATGAGCGGGTATGCCTCGTCACCGACGCTATGCGGGCCGCTGGCACCACCCAGACGCAGACAATGCTGGGACCCAAGGATGAGGCGGTTCCCTGCATCGTAGAGGATGGGGTGGCTAAGCTTCCCGATCGTACCGCTTTTGCGGGGAGCGTGGCTACGACGGATCGCCTGGTCCGCACCATGGTCAAGCAGGCGAACGTGTCTGTGGAGCGGGCGGTAGCGATGATAACGGCCGTGCCGGCAAAACAGTTCGGTCTAATGAAAAAAGGCGAATTGCGTGTGGGTAACGATGCGGACATCGTGATATTCAACGAGGATATTATTATACAAAACGTCATTGCAGGAGGTAACGAGTATGGAGATCCGAGTTTGTAAAGACCGTGTGGCACTGGGTAAGAGTGCCGCTACGTATGTAGCACGGCGGTTGCGGGAGATCATCGCGGACAAGGGGGAGGCGCGCATCGCCTTGTCCACCGGCGCATCCCAGTTTGATACGCTGGCACATCTGGTGGAGCAGGACGTGCCCTGGGATAAGGTGGTCATGTTCCATCTGGACGAGTATGTAGATCTGCCCGAGACCCATCCCGCCAGCTTCCGCAAGTATCTTAAGGAAAAGTTCACCTCCAAGGTAACGGTGAAGGAAGCCCACTTTGTGGACGGTACCGAGGAAAATCGCCTGGCCCTCTGCCGCAAGATCTCCGAGGCACCCATCGACCTGGGGCTCATTGGCATTGGAGAAAACGGGCATATCGCCTTCAATGACCCGCCGGCGGATTTTGATACCGAGGAGCCCTATATTGTGGTGGATCTTAACGATACCTGTAAAAACCAGCAGGTAGGCGAGGGCTGGTTTGCTACCCCGGACGACGTGCCGAAGCAGGCGGTGTCCATGTCGGTCAAGCAGATCATGAAATGCCGGGAGATCGTCAGCTGTGTGCCTTACAGCGTTAAGGCGCAGGCGGTGTACAACACCCTTACTCAGCCGGTGAACAACCTGGTGCCCGCCACCATTATGAAGACCCATCCCGCCTTTACCCTGTACGTGGACGGGGAGTCGGTCCAGCAGATCCTGCCCTCTTTGGATTGGGTAGTGGAATAAAACGCAAGCCCGGGGACGTGTTCCCCGGGCTTTTTATTGACTTCCCCTATTTTTGGTAGTATGATGAGATCAGAAACGGGGGATGAATGATGGCTTTACCAATAATACCCGCCTTTGGCGAAACAGACTATATTGACGAACAGCAGACCAAACGGTAGCGGGTGGTGTTGCGGAAAAGCGCACCGACGGCCGCTTTGTGGATTATGGTGCCCTGCCGGAGCAGAGCGGCCTTGTTTAGTACGAGGGGGGCCGTCGACGAGGTGCATCGCTACGCCACCTACCGTTCCAGCACGTCAAAATAAGCGAAAAGTGCACATGATGCGTGGTAAGTCCCGTTGACATCGACTACCGTTTTTAGGTATACTTACTACAGATGAAAATAAGTTTAGGAGGCGTATTTATGTTAGAAACAAAACTGGTTTCCTCATTGGAAAAGTGCTTTATTGATCAGACTCCGGCGGATTTTGCTCCGGTGTCTCGTTTGCGTACATACAAGAACACAGCGGCATCCGTGCAGCTCCTCGCCTACAATGGCGAAAAGTCTGGCGACAGCGTGGTGTGGTACAAGCTGCAGGTGGAGGCTCCCGAGGGGGCTGAGGTTACCCTGCGCACGGTGGAGGGCATCCCCAACTACGTGCCCACTCCCGCCACTCCCGACTTCGCTCGTGAGACGGATCCCGGTCTGCTGCGTACCGAGCCCGGCCTGTACCCGGATCTGCTGCTCCCCCTGCAGCATCATGGCACCCTGGTGGTGGTCAACCAGCAGCTGCGCACCGCCCGCATCGACATCGCGGGCGATTTGCCCGCCGGTGAGCACACCGTGACGGTGAAGCTGGTCACCCGGGGCGGCGAGGTCGCGGCGGAGAATACCCTCACCCTGCAGGTCATCGACACCTGTCTGCCGGAGCAGGATACCATCGTGACCATGTGGTTCTACACAGACTGCCTGGCAGACTACTACGACGTAGACGTGTGGAGCGAGAAGCATTGGGCCATCTGCGAGCGTTTTGTCCGCACGGCGGTGGACAACGGCATCAATATGCTGCTCACCCCGGTGTTCACCCCTCCTCTGGATACGGCGGTGGGCCAGGAGCGCACCACTACCCAGCTGGTGGACGTGACCCGGATAGGGGATACCTACACCTTTGGCTTTGATAAGGTAGACCGGTGGTTTGCCATGGCCAAGGCCTGCGGTGTCAAGTATTTCGAGATCGCCCACCTGTTCACCCAGTGGGGTGCCTACCACGCCCCCAAGGTGATGGCCACGGTGGACGGCGAGTACAAGCGCCTCTTCGGCTGGGAAACGGAGGCGGCCGGGGAGGAGTACGTCACCTTCCTGCAGGCCTTCCTCACCGCCTTTACCGCCCACCTGACCGAGCGCGGCTATCACGATGAGATCTATTTCCATATCTCCGACGAGCCCAACGACTCCCATTTGGAGCAGTACAAGACCAACCGCGCCAATGTGCTCAAGGTGCTGGACGGCTGGAAGATCATGGACGCTCTGAGCCACCTGGAGTTCTACAAGGAGGGTCTGTGCGAGTATCCCGTGGTGTACAGCAAGGCGATGCATGCCTTCCTACCGGAGGATATCAAGGAACGCTGGGTGTACTACTGCTGCGGTCCCTGGGTGGATTACAGCAACCGCTTTATGTGTATGCACTCCGCCCGCACCCGCTTTATGGGTACCCAGATGTACAAGTACGGCTGCAAGGGCTTCCTGCATTGGGGCTACAATTTCTACAACTCTCAGTTCTCCGACGATGAGAACAACCCCTACCTCAACGCCAACGCCGCCTACTGGGCGGGCGGCGGCGACGCCTACAGCGTGTATCCCGGCGCCAAGGGCCGTCCCCTGGAGAGCGTCCGTTTGGTGGCCTTCCGCCAGGGCCTGGAGGATATCCGCGTGATGCAGCTGTGTGAGAAGTACTACGGCAAGGACAAGGTGGTCGCCGAGATGGAAAAGATCGTCGGCCCCATCGTGTTCGAAAAATGCGTGGATGACACCGCCACCATGACTGCCCTGCGTGACCGCCTGGATGAGATGATTATCGAAGCCATCGGGTAATAGTGACCAAACGACCGCCTCCTTAGGGGTAGGCTCTGTATTATTGCAATTTATAGAAATGACAAAAAATGCTTGTAATGCGGAAAAACCTATTGTACAATATAAGTACCTTGATTCGTAAGGAGGATAACAAATGGCAACCATACCCTTCAAGTATGAGACCAAGCGCAAGAATCTTTATCTGCGTGTGGAGCGGGGGCATTTCGCCACCAGCAACGCTCACAGCAATTACTATGTTGATGTGGTGGCGCAGAAGAGTCGTCTGTCTGAGGCTAGCGCCGTGGCCAACGAGCTGTGCTCCCACTACTACCACAGCACGGTGGTGGATACTATTCTGTGCCTGGATGGCACCGAGGTCATCGGCGCCTGCCTGGCGGAGGAGCTGACCCGCGCGGACTTTATCAACCTTAATGCACACAAGAGTATTTATGTAGTTACCCCGGAATCGACCACCGCCAGCCAACTGCTGTTCCGTGACAACATTGTGCCGATGATTGCCGGCAAGCATGTGCTCATTTTGGCGGTGTCGGTGTCCACCGGCCGCACGGTGCAGGCCGCCATTGAGGCCATCAAGTACTACGGCGGTGAGGTCAGCGGCGTGTCTGCCATTTTCGCCACCACAGAGACCTGCGGCGGTTACCCGGTCAAGTCGGTCTTTAACCCCCAGGATCTGCCGGATTATGCCACCTATGCCCCCGGGGAGTGCCCCATGTGCAAGCGCGGGGAGAAGTTGGACGCCCTTATCAACTGCTATGGGTATTCCAAGCTGTGATGTCAAACACCAAAAGCCGCTCATCAGCATCACTGATGAGCGGCTTTCATATTTTTCCTCATATGGGATATCCTATCCTCTAAGGGGGGATACCCATGAGCCGAAACAAAAAGCGACTGTTGCGCACAGGCCTGTTTCTTATTGGCGGTCTCGGGTACAACCTGCTGGAGCTGCTGTGGCGGGGACGCACCCATTGGAGCATGTTCCTGGTGGGTGGCCTGTGCTTCCGTCTCATTGGCGGCATCGGAGAGCGGTTATATCGTGTTTCATGGCTGGTGCGCGGTGCCGCCTGTGCCGGAGCGGTGACGGTGGTGGAGTTTGTCAGTGGGTGTATTGTCAATCTATGGTGGGGGCTTGGTGTGTGGGATTACAGCCGGATGCGTTTCCACCTGAAGGGACAGGTCTGCCTTGTCTATTCTTTGCTGTGGCTGCTGTTGAGTGTGGCTGTGTGCCCCTTTTACTCGCTATGCCGACGCCTGCTGTGTCGGCGGTTGCGGGCGGGTTAAGCCTTCCCCGGACAGGAGTTCTGCAGGGGACAGGCATCACATTTGGGGGAACGGGCGGTGCAGATGTCCCGGCCAAAGAGTACCAGCCGGTGGCACAGAGCGTTGCTCTCCTCTGGGGGGAGCACCTTGCGTAGCTGCATCTCCACCTTGTAGGGGTCTTTGGTGCCGTCGGTGAGGCCCAGCCGCCCGGTGATGCGGATGCAATGGGTATCCGCTACCACGGCGGGCTTGCCGAACACGTCCCCGCACACCAAGTTGGCGGTCTTGCGCCCCACGCCGGGGAGCTTTGTCAGTTCCTCCACCGTGTCCGGCATCACGCCACCGTACACGTCCCGGAGCATCTGACACATGGCCACGATGTCTTTGGCCTTGGTCTTGTACAGCCCACAGGAGCGGATGTAGCCGCCCACCTCCTCAGGGGTGGCCTCAGCAAAGCTGTCCAGCGTGGGAAACCGGGCGAACAGTGCCGGGGTGACCATGTTCACCCGGGCATCGGTGCACTGGGCGGATAGGCGAGTGGCAATGAGTAACTGCAGGGGATCTGCCGCCTGCAGGGAACATATGGCTTCGGGATACAGCGTTTTAAGCGCTTCAATGACAATGAGAGCGCGTTGCTTTTTGGTCATAAGAGACCCTCCTTTTACTCTCATTATACCATCCAAAGGCGGCTTGTCAATTTGTATTTCGTCGCTCTGTCCGTTCTTGACAGCGAGACAAATTGGGTATATGATAGGTACAGTCATTTTGTGTAAGGAGGGGATACTCATGACCGCACCCTTGGCAGACCGCATCCGCCCATCAAGCCTTGACGAGGTGGTAGGACAACAGCATATTTTGGGTGAGGGCAAGGCTCTGCGTCGCATCATGGAATCGGGGCATATCCCCAACCTGATATTCTACGGCCCCTCTGGTGTGGGTAAGACCACCGTGGCGCGCATCATTGCCGAACGCACGGATATGCGCCTACATAAGCTCAACGGCACCACCGCCTCCACCGCGGATATCAAAGCGGTGGTGGAGGAGCTGGACACCCTGGCGGGGATGAACGGTATCCTCCTGTACCTGGACGAGATCCAGTATTTCAACAAGCGTCAACAGCAGACCCTGCTGGAGTATATCGAAAACGGGCGTATCACTCTCATCGCGTCCACGACGGAAAATCCCTATTTCTATGTTTACAACGCCATCCTCAGCCGTTCCACGGTGTTTGAGTTTAAGCCTGTGGAGGCGACGGATATCTGCCGGGCGGCAGAGCGCGGCTTTGCTCTCCTGCAGGAGGAGCGGGAGAGCCCCATCACGGTGGAGGAGGGGGTATGCTCCCACATTGCCGCCTCCTGTGGTGGGGATGTGCGCAAGGCACTCAACGCCGTGGAGCTGTGCGCTTTAGCAGGGTGCCCGGAGGAGGACGGTAGCGTCACCGTCACGCTGGATACTGCCCGCCAGTTAGCCCAGCGCAGTGCCATGCGGTACGACAGGGAGGGGGACGAGCACTACGACATTGTTTCCGCTTACCAAAAGTCCATGCGAGGCTCTGACCCCGACGCGGCTCTGCACTACCTGGCGCGGCTGTTGGAGGCGGGGGATCTGCCCTCCGCTTGCCGTCGGCTGATGGTGTGTGCCAGCGAGGACGTGGGCTTGGCTTACCCGCAGATATTGCCCATCGTGAAGGCGGCGGTGGATATCGCCCAGGCGGTGGGTCTGCCGGAGGCGCGTATTCCCCTGGCAGATGCGGTGGTGCTGGTGTGCCAGGCGCCCAAGTCAACCTCCGGTCATGATGCCATCAACGCCGCCATGGCGGATGTGCAGGCGGGTAAGGCGGGGCCCATCCCTCGCCAACTGCAGAATAAGCACTTCGACGGGGATGAGGTGGAGCAGAAGGGGCAGTTTTACAAATATCCCCACAGCTACCCCGGCCATTGGGTGCGCCAGCAATACCTGCCGGACAGCCTGAGGGACGCCGTCTACTACACCCCTGGCGACAACAAGACGGAGCAATCCTTCGCCGCGTACTGGAAAGAGATTAAAAAATGAGGAACAGCGGGATGCCTACGCATCCCGCTGTTCCTTTATGCCGTTTTCCTCCGGGTGAACGCCTTCAGATCCTCCCTCGTCACACATCGGAACAGAGGGAGCAGTGTCACGTATACCGCCACAATAAAACCGCCGCCGACCAACAATTCTGCCAGTCGGGGTAGGTGCCACAGCCGCTGGAGAGCCGCCCAGCCGCCGCTCCCTAGCACCGCGATGAGCAGAGGAGAGAGCACCCAGCGTCGCCATTGCATTGTACTGCCACTGACTGTCAGGAGACGGTGGGTGTTTAGCAGCGAGGTGAGCAGATTGCTCACCAGCATGACGAATAGAAACCCGGTGATACCGTACAATGGTAACAGGATGAGGATGAGCACCACTCGCACCGCGGAATCTGCGATGCTGTACCACAGGGATTGCACCTGTTGTCCCAGTCCCTTGAGCATGCCGGAGGCTACGCTGTCCAAGTACATGACCGGGGTCAGCGGCCCTAAGATCTGTAGGTAGAGTCCTACGGTGTCGTCCCCATACAGGTATACCCCCAGCTGCCTCCCCAGCACCGTAAAGAAGCACCCAATGAGGATACCGCCCATGGCGGTCACCTGCACGGCTCGTTCTACCAGATAGGCTACCTGCCGTCGGTGTCCCAGAGCGTGGGCATCGGACAGCTCCGGAATAAGCAACCCGGACACCGTCATCAAAAAGGCAGAGGGGAAGAAGATCAGCGGCAACGCCATCCCTTTGATAGCACCGAATTGGGACAGGGATAAGGCGTTGGAGTGGGTGTATATGGTCAGCCGCGCCGGTACCAGAATGTTCTCCACCGTGCGTAGCAGGGTGGAGAGATACCGCCCCGCCGTGAGTGGCAGGGCAATGGTCAGCAGTGGACGCAGTACCGGCTGTTGGGGGCGTGTGCTCGGTAGCGTATAGCACCGTTTATCCAGCCGATAGGTGATCGTCAGATACCCACAAGCCACCGTTTCCGATAGGGCATCTCCCAGGATGATGATGCGGCAGGCGTCCTCCAGGGTGCATCCTTCCCCGGCCAACTCCAGCATCCACAAAATACCGCCGATGCGGGTGAGCTGCTCGATGATCTGGGATACGCTGGGGGGGCCTGCCCGCCGCCGAGCGGCGAAATAGCCCTTGATACAGCTGGAGATGCCGATGAAGGGGAGCGCGATGCCGCTTACCCGCAGGGCGGGAATGGCACGGACATCTCCGATGAGATCACCGATGAGGGGGGCTCCTATATACAGCAGTAGGGCAGACAACACGCCGATGACGATACACATCCAGACGCTCGATCGCATCACCCGCCGCACCGCGCGACTGTCGCCGCGTACCAGGTGCTCTGCCACCAGGCGGGTGACAGCGGTGGTCAGTCCGGCGGCGGCGAAGGTGGTACCCAGCACGTACACGGAAAAGACCAGCTGATACAGCCCCATGCCTTCTGCCCCCACCCGGTTGGAGATGAACACCCGAAACACGATGCCCAGGGTGCGAAGCAATAAGGATGTCACCGTCATGACGGCGGTGTTTTTTACAAAGGTGCGCTTATTCACAAAAGATCACCCTAACGGTCATATAGTCGCACGATAGCGTTCCAGGTTGCTCGGTCAGTGATGCCGGTCACCGGTAGCCCGGAACGTTGCTGGATGGCGCGGATGGCCGCCGCTGTATTGGCGGAATACCGCCCATCCGGCAGATCCACCGGCGGCAGATCTCCATACAGGGTACCGAGATACCGCAGAATGATCTGCAGGATATACACGTCATCTCCCACCGCTCCTACCTCAATGGGGGCCTGCCCCTGACGGTAGACGCGAAGGCCCAGCGGAGCGGCGTTTTTCACCGCAATGTCGCGGGCAACCTCGGCAATGGCGTTCCAGGTGTCATGATCCACCACTCCATTTGCGGGCAGCCCCTCCTGCCGCTGGAACTGCAGTACCGCGTCGGCGGTGTTGCCGCCGAAAATGCCGTCTGCCGGCACGGTGGTAAACCCCTGCCTCTCCCGCTGGATGCTCTGCAGATACCGCTGCAGCTCCTCTATGTACAGCCGTTCATCCACGCGGATGTCGTTGTTTCTGAAGCCGTTCATTGGCTCACCCCCTGTGAAAGCGGGAATCCCGGATACTGTCCCAAACGCTTGGCGTTGCCGAACTTCAGGTCGGAATACACGGCCCCTAACGTGTCCCAAGTGGTTACACTCACGGCTCCGCTGGTCGTTAACCCAAATAGCTGTTGGAAAGCCCTCACAGCCTCCTGAGTCTCCATGCCGAAGACACCGGTGATCGATGGTGCGGGGATGCTGGGATAGGTTTCAGCGATGTAGGCCAGCCACTCCTGCACGGTGGCGACATCCTCGCCTTGAGAGCCCACGGTCAGCACCTGCCCGGGGAACAGGGGCACCCCGCCGTCGATAAACTGAGAGGTATCCAGGATGCTCTGGTAGGTGTCGTAGATGGATTGCCAGGTCAGCCGCCCCACCACGCCATCCACCTCCAGCCCAAAGGCTTGCTGGTACGCCCGCACCGCCCGGTCGGTCTCTTCGTCAAAGGTACCGGTAATGAGAATGCGGGGGATCACGTCGTAGAAGGCTCCGATGACATTGAGGAAGTATTGGATGATCCGTACGTCCCGCCCTTCACTGCCCAGCTGCAGGCTTTGGGAATATTCCTGTGGCAGATCGCTTAGGGTGATCCCCTCAGAGTCCAGCTCGCTTAACCGCTTAACGGCGTTGAACAGGTAGGACAGCCGGTTCCAGGTGGCGTTGCCGATGATGCCGTCCTGGCTGAGCCCGAAGATACGCTGGAAGGCCTTGACCGCATTTTCCGTATCCACGCCGAAAATACCGTTGGGTTCGCCGATCTTGGGGATGGCAGGGTAGTTGGTAGCAATGCGGTTGAGCTGGATCTGCTTTTGCTGCACATCGTTGCCCGCGTCTCCCAGCCGCAGAGGTCGCCCGGGGTAGGAGGGCAGACCGTCGCGAATGGGCGCGTTATCCACGATGTTGATGTTGTCTCCGTAGAATTCCGTCAGGATGTCGTAGGCCCCCAGCCCCTGCTGTGCCAGCGGTACCGTGCCCCATTGGGACAGCCCCTCGCATTGAGTGGTGGTGCCGTTACAATATTGGGTGAAATACGGCTCGATGTTATCACCCATCACCACATAGGAGTTGAAGATATCATCCACAATGGCGCTGATGTTGTCGTAAATCTCCCGCCCGGGGGCGTAGGTTTGGTCGAACTGGGTCACGCTGGTGATGTCAAAGTCATATCCCTGGCTGCGGTAGAACTCGGTGTAATAGCGGTTGAGGGCATAGGATATCTGGGCGTAGATGTTGGCTCGCAGGGCGCTTTCCGGCCAGGTGGGAAAGATCTCTCCGGAGGCCACGTTCTTGATGTAGTCGGGGAAGGAAACATACACGTTCTCCGCGCCGGAATCCGGTGCTCCCAGATGCACCGTGATGGTGCGGGGGACAAAGGGTGTGCCGGTCATAAGTGTTCCTCCTTTACAGGTCAGCCGGGCCGCGGGAGCGGAACACCCGGGGGATATTCCCATTGTCGCCGGGAATGAGCGGCACCAGTGCCGCCGGTTGGGTGACGCCGTTGCCGCCGTATACCGGTACGCTTTCAAACAGCACCGGGGAAAACCCCAGGGCGCTGACCTGGATGTTGTAGGCAATGTATGGCTCGGTATTACCTGGCTCTAAGGTCAAGGCCGGATCCACCGAGGGGAGGGGGATCACCGGAGACAGCCCACTGCGGTCAGTGATGGTGTTGGCATACAACAGCTCGGTGGTGTCGGAGGGACGGGTGACGATGACCCGGGCTCCCGGCAGGGGCTCCGCCTCATTACCGGTGAAGGCGAACACCTGCAGATACCCAATATGGGGTGGTGTCCCCTCCTCCGAAGGGGATGGGGCATCTTCGGGACGTGGCGCTTCTTCGTTGAGCCCTTCGTCGTTGTAAGGGAAGGCGGGGGTGTCGTCCGACGGCTGTGGCGGCGAGGTGAGGATTGCTTGTCGATCCCGCTCCACATCCGGCAGAGGATAGTGCTCCTCAAACCGGCTGTCGGGCTCCGGTGTGGCAGGTGCCGGCGTCTGTTGCCGATAGAGGGCCATCAGCTCTCGGTTATACTGCTCAATAAGTTGCTGTACGCGCTGGGTGTTTTTTGGCTGTTCCATAGGGTGTACCTCCTGTCAGAATATGGCCGTATTTGCGAGGAAATGGGGGCTTTTTCCGCGAAAAAGCGGAAATAACCGGGGAGATCGCGGGATTTTTCAAAATAATATTGACATTTTTACAAAATACCACTATATTTGTAATGTTGTATGATAATACATACGTGCATCTAAGCACCACTTAGTTTTTACATCTGTAAGGTGACGCCGCAGTCGCTGTGACGATTGTGAAAAACCCTTTGCGGAGGGCGTGACCAAAACGGGTGTGATCTGCTGCTTTGGCGGCAGAGACTTTATTACCGCAAAGGGGGATGCATATCCTATGGCAGAAAAGAAAATTGTAGAACTCAAGAACATTGCTGTGTCTTTTGACGGAGAACCGGTGCTCAAGGATCTTAACCTGAGCATATCCGATGGGGAGTTTGTCACCCTGCTGGGGCCTTCCGGCTGTGGCAAGACCACCACCCTACGGATCATCGGCGGCTTCATCACACCGGACAGCGGCGATGTTTTTTTTGATGGCAAGCGGATCAATGACATGCCCGCCTACAAGCGCAGCGTCAATACCATTTTCCAGCGGTATGCGCTGTTTCCTCATCTGAATGTATATGAAAACGTGGCCTTTGGTATGCGCGTGCAGAAGAAGAGCAACCGGGAGATCAAGGAGACTGTGTCCCGGATGCTGGAGCTTGTCAATCTTAAAGGCTTTGAGAAGCGGGCGGTGTCCAAGCTGTCCGGCGGTCAGCAGCAACGGGTGGCTATCGCCCGCGCCTTGGCCAACAATCCTCGGGTGCTTCTGCTGGATGAGCCGCTGGCGGCGCTGGATCTCAAGCTGCGTAAGGATATGCAAACGGAGCTCAAGAACATTCAGAAGAGCCTTGGCATCAGCTTCATCTACGTGACCCACGACCAGGAGGAGGCCCTCTCCATGTCTGACACCGTGGTGGTCATGGACAACGGCGAGATCCAGCAGATCGGTACCCCTCAGGATATTTACAACGAGCCCCTTAATGCCTTCGTGGCGGATTTCATCGGGGAAAGTAATATCCTGGACGGCATCATGCTGCAGGACTACCTAGTGGAATTCTTTGGTCGTAAGTTCAATTGCCTTGACGCGGGCTTTGCACCCGGCGAGCCGGTGGATGTGGTCATTCGCCCGGAGGATATTGACATCGTTGAGCCGGCGCAGGGGCACCTGACCGGTACCGTCACCAATGTCACCTTCAAGGGTGTGCACTACGATACCATCGTGGATTTCAAGGGCTTCAAGTGGCTGATTCAGACCACGGACTATTACTCCGAGGGCACCGCCATTGGCATCGTGCTTAACCCGGAGGATATCCATATCATGAAGAAATCCGCGTACTCCGGCATGTTCGGCGATTACAGCTCCTATTCCGAGGAGTTTGACGAGCTGGGTGACCCGGAGGCGGAGGGCTCTCAGGAGCCTACGGCAGAGGAGGCAGTGGAATGAAAAGTCGCACCGCAGCTACCCCCTTTGCCCTGTGGATGACTATTTTCACCATCGTCCCCATGATGATCGTGGTGTGGTTTGCTTTCACCGACGGTGAGGGTGGCTTCACCATGCAGAACATCAGTAAGATCTGGCAGTATGCCGGCACCTATGTGGATTCCATCTGGATGGGTGGGTTGGCTACCATCATCTGCCTTGTGCTGGCGTATCCCGTGGCGTTGAGCATCTCTCGCAAAACGGAGCAGATGCAGCGCACCATGGTAATGATCGTTATGCTGCCCATGTGGATGAACTTCCTGTTGCGCACCTATGCGTGGATGACCCTGCTGGAGGATCATGGCTTGATCAACCAGTTCCTGGGTTTTTTCGACGTGCAGGTGCATATGATCAACACCGACGCAGCGGTGGTGCTGGGTATGGTGTATAACTTCCTGCCCTTTATGATATTACCGCTGTATTCCGTGATGGCGAAGATGGATCCCCGCATTATCGAAGCGGCGCAGGATCTGGGCTCCAACGGCTGGCAGGTGTTCCGCCGCGTGATCCTGCCTATGAGTGCCCCCGGCATCGTGTCCGGTGTCACCATGGTGTTTGTACCGGCGGTGAGTACCTTTGTCATTTCTAAGCTGTTGGGTGGCAGTAAGTTTATGCTCATCGGTGATGTGATCGAGTCCATGTTCGTAGGCGATGGCTGTGACTACAATGTAGGTGCGGCCTTGTCTCTGGTGCTCATGGTGCTGATGCTTATATGTATGTCCCTGATGCGCCGAGTGGACAACGGCGAGGACGAGTTAGGGGGTATGATGGCGTGAACGGCGTGACTTTGACTTATCTGCGGGCCGTGAACTGTGTACCGTCACGCCCCGAAGCCTTGCTGAAAATGGGACCCAAACCCATTTTCTCCGGCAGAGCCGGCACGCAAGGCTTCCCTCATTGGAAGGGGGTGCGGCTGTGAAGACTTTATCTCGTATCTATAACGCTCTCATCTTCCTGTTTTTGTATGCGCCCATTGTGGTGCTGATCATCTACTCCTTCAACGACTCCCGCAACCGTGTCAAGTGGGGCGGCTTTACACTGGATTGGTACACGGATCTGTTCCAGAACGAGCTTATTATGGAGTCCTTGTGGCTCACCCTGGAGATCGCTCTGCTGGCGGCGGTGTTTTCCACCGTTATCGGCACCATGGCGGCGGTAGGCATCTACAGCATGAATGGCCGCCTGCGCAACCTGATGATGAGCGTCAACAACATCCCCATGGTCAACCCGGAGATCGTCACCGGTATCTCCATGATGCTGATGTTCGTGGCCATATATCGGGCTACTGGCCTGCTGCAGCCGGGGTACCTGACGCTGCTTTTGGCGCATATCACCTTCTGTATCCCCTATGTGGTGCTGCAGGTGTTGCCCAAGCTGCGGCAGATGAACAAGCACATGTACGAGGCTGCACTGGATCTGGGGTGCCGCCCGGTGCCGGCCTTCTTCAAGGTGGTCATGCCGGAGATCATGCCCGGCGTTATTACCGGCGCGCTGATGGCCTTTACTATGTCGCTGGACGATTTTGTGATCAGCTACCTGAACGGCGGGTCCACGGCGCAAAATCTGTCGGTGACCAT
The DNA here is from genome assembly GCA_045537135.1 of Acutalibacteraceae bacterium. Classification (GTDB taxonomy): domain Bacteria; phylum Bacillota; class Clostridia; order Oscillospirales; family Acutalibacteraceae; genus UBA5905. The sequence goes on along the minus strand of JAZSOW010000072.1, from coordinate 23,450 downwards.
CTATTCCATGACCAAAAAGCCCATCACTCCGGAGATCAACGCCCTGTCTACGCTGATGTTCGGTACGGTGCTGGTGCTACTGGTGGTGGTCAACATCCGCCAGGTGCGTGACTTGAATAAACAGAAGGAAAGGAGATAGAGCATTGAAAAAACTCGCTTTCCTGCTGGCGGCTTGTCTGCTTGCCGGTCTGTTCGGCGGCTGCAGCTACCAGAGCCACACGGTTACCCTCAATGTGTTTAACTGGGGCGAATACATCGATGATGAGATCCTGGATGTCAATGCTCTGTTTGAGAAAGAGACAGGTATCAAGATCAACTACAAGACCTACGAGAGCAACGAATCCATGTACACCCTGCTGGAAAGCGGGGCGGCGGAATACGACGTGGTCATCCCCTCCGACTATATGATCGGTAAGATGATCGAGGAAGGGATGCTGGCAAAGCTCAACTTTGACAACATCCCCAACTACAAGTATATTGATGAAGCCCACAAGGGGTTGGCATACGACCCTAATAATGAGTATTCGGTGCCGTATACCTGGGGTACGGTGGGTATCTTCTACAATAAGAAATACGTGGACGAGGCGGACTTGGCCCAGGGCTGGGATATCCTGTGGAACGAAAAGTACAAGGGCAAGATCTATATGTTCGATAATGCTCGGGATTCCTTTGCCATCGCCCTAAAAAAGTTGGGCTATTCCATGAATACCACCGACCCGGCTCACTGGCAGGCAGCGTACAATGCTCTGTCAAAGCAGAAGCCGTTGGTGCAGGGGTACTTCATGGATCAAGTGTTTCAGAAGATGACCAATGAGGAAGGATGGCTGGCTCCCTATTACTCCGGGGACGGCGCCAACATGATCACCGGAGAGGACGGCAACGAGAACATCGGCTATTTTGTTCCCCATCAGGGCACCAACCAGTTCGTGGATGCTATGTGCGTACTGGCGACCACCAAGCACCAGCGGGAGGCGGAGATGTACCTCAACTTTATGTGTCGCACGGATGTGGCTACCGCCAATGCGGAGTACATCTGCTATTCCACCCCCCACACCGAGGCGCTGGGCCTTCTTGACCCGGAGGTGTCGGGGGACCCCATGTTCTATCCCACCCAGGAGGTGCTGGCAAACACGGAGGTGTTCGTCACCCTGCCGGAGGATACCAATAAGCTGCAGAAGGATCTGTGGATCCGGCTCAAATGCTTGCGAGAACGCCCCTCCTGGTGGCCGTTCCCTTCATAAGGACTCGTAACGACTGCGGAAATCCGTTTCCGCAGTCGTTTTTTCGTTCTAAAACCCGTCCTGCTCTCATAAGTCTGTACAAACGATAATGAGCGGAGGAACGATGATGGAAACAACGAACAGTTTGTATCAGGATATTGCGGCACGCACCGGCGGCGATATTTATCTGGGCGTGGTGGGGCCGGTGCGTACCGGTAAGTCCACCTTCATCAAGCGGTTTATGGATACGCTGGTGATCCCTCGAATGGAGGATGCCTACCGGCGGGAGCGCGCCAATGATGAGCTACCCCAATCCGCCGCCGGGCGCACCATCATGACCACCGAGCCCAAGTTTATTCCGGAGCAGGCGGTGGAGGTGTGCCCGGATGGGGTGACCACCATGCGGGTGCGTCTCATTGATTGTGTGGGGTATATTGTCCCCTCGGCACTGGGCTACATAGAGAACGAGCAGCCCCGCATGGTCAAAACTCCCTGGTATGAAGAGGAGATCCCCTTCAACATGGCGGCAGAGGAGGGTACCCGCCGGGTCATCACCGACCACTCCACCGTGGGGCTGGTCATCACCACCGATGGTAGTATTACCGACCTTCCCCGGGAGGAGTATGCCGTCGCCGAGGAGCGGGTGGTGCGTCAGCTTCAAGAGATCAACAAGCCCTTTGTGGTGTTGCTCAACGCGGTGGATCCCCATGCCCCGGCGACTTTGCAGTTGGCGGAGGAGCTGAGCGAAACGTACGGCGTGCCGGTCATGCCGGTTAATTGCCGGGATATGCAGGAACAGGAGATCCTACACATGCTGGAGGCTATTCTGTCCCAGTTCCCCTTGCGGCAGGTAGGGCTGGTGATGCCCCGCTGGCTCATGCAGTTGGATGCCCGGCATCCGGTGCGCGCGGGGATCATGGAGGCGGTGAAGGCTGCCGCTATAGACGCGGAGCGGGTCAGCGATGCCGCCGGCTTGGCCAAGGCATTGCAGCGCTGCCCTTATGTGGAGATGGCGGCACTGGAGCAGGTGGATCTGGGGCAGGGAGAGGCTACCATTACCACCTTGCTCCAGCCCCAGTTGTTTTATCAGATCTTAGGAGAGGCCACCGGCATGGAGATCCCGGATGAGGGAGCGTTGATGGCGCGGATGCTGGAGATGGCCGCCGTTTGCAAGAAATATAAGAAGATCGAGGGCGCTCTGGAGCAGGTGGAAGCCACCGGCTACGGCATCGTCATGCCGGATATGGATGAAATGACGCTGGAGGAGCCCCAGATCATCCGGCAGAGTGGACGATATGGGGTGCGTCTGCGAGCCGCCGCTCCTTCCCTCCATCTGATGAAGGCGGAGATCAACACGGAGGTCAGCCCCATTGTGGGCTCTGAGCGACAGAGTGAGGATCTGGTCAACTACCTGCTGGGGCAGTTTGAGGAGGAGCCCTCCAAGATCTGGGAGTCCAACATCTTCGGCACCTCTCTGTATGGGCTGGTCAACGAGGGGCTGCACAGCAAGCTACAGCACATGCCGGAGGAGGCGCGCCACAAGCTGAAAGAAACCGTGGAACGGATCATCAACGAAGGCTGTAATGGACTTATTTGCATCATTGTGTAAGGAGCTTGCGTATGGTTGAACAGCCGAACCGGGTACCGCTGAGTGGTGGGTGGTGGGGTAGCACACCGCCCCCCGACACTGAGCCGGAAAAGAAAAAGAAGGCGTACGGCGTGGGGCTGGTGGTGGCAGTGCAGAGCATTGCCTGCGTGGTGGTGCTCCTGCTGGCATTGCTGGTGCGTACCGCTGGTGGGGAGCCCTATGCCCGGCTATGTAAGAGCTTTCAGGAAAGCCTCATGCGCAACGACCTGATGGCCGCCCTGGCCGCCCTATGGGATGGGGATCCGGCAGATAGGGTAGCCTCCGAGCTGGAGCAGCTCAACGAGCATGCGGATGCCGCGACGGATACGACGGCCACCACCGGCAACGCCACGTTTCCCACGGCTCCCACCGCCACCGGCACGGCAGGCTACACCCTGCCGGCCGGTGTTTTGGCTGTTCCGTTGCGGGTCAACCACATCCCGGTGCCGCCGGTGTCTGCCGGCACGCTGACCTCCGGCTACGGCTATCGGGAGGATCCCACCGGGGAGGGGGCACAGTTTCACCGAGGGGTGGACATTGCCGCCCCTGCCGGCACGCCTGTTGTGGCGATGTTCTACGGCCGCGTAACGACGGTGGGGGAGAGCGACAGCTTTGGCAAGTACGTGCGTATCGACCATGGGGATGGGGTGGAGGTGCTGTATGCCCATTGCTCTGCGGTGCTGGCTGAGGAAGGGGTGGTGCTTCGCGCCGGGGAAACCGTAGCGCTGGTGGGCGCCACAGGAGATGCCACCGGTAACCACGTGCATATAGAAGTGAGTAGCGATGGGCTTATCTACGATCCCAGCCGCATCGTCCCGGTGACACGCTATGCTTGAGTGGCGGCTGTTGGGGGTGCGTTGCCGGGTGAGCCTGCTGTTCCCCGCTGTGCTGACGGCCCTGCTTCTATGGCAGCCGGATGGGTTGTCGGTCACCTGCGTGCTGGCTTCTCTCATGCACGAGTGCGGGCATTTGTTGGCTATGCTGTGGCTGGGTTGCCCGCCGGATAGCTGCACCCTCGGTGCTTTTGGAATGCGGATCGAAACGGGACAACGGCGGCTGGTGGACTACCGCCGGGCTTTGCTTGTATCCGCCGCCGGGCCGCTGGTGAATGGGGTGGCGGCGGGGGCGCTGTTTTGGGGAGGCAGCTCTCGAACAGCGGCGGTGCATCTGACGCTGGGGGTGCTCAACCTGTTGCCGGCGGCGGCGCTGGACGGCGGGGAGATCCTACGATGTCTTCTGTGCCTGATGGGGCAGGAGCGCCGGGCGGCAGGGGTGCTCCGGATGCTGTCGGCACTAATCCTGTTGCCGCTGGCGGCGTTTTCGGGGTATTTAGCCTTCTCCGGCGGGAATGTGACCTTGCTATTGGTCACCGGGTATCTTTCCTTGCTGGTGTTTTTCCATCCTTCGTAAAAACTTTGAAAAAACCCTTGACAAACTCCGGGCGACTTGGTATAATCATCGGGACAAATCAAGCAGAGCGATGCCCGCTCTCACCCCCGGATACCGTTCCAAAGGGTTTATATCCATGAAGTTCTACCCGCTCGTTATAGGTGGGCGGAGGATATTTGCGGGCAGCGTGGCTGTCCGCTTTTTGTTTGTGACAAAATGAGTGGAGGTGCTTTCCCATAGCCAAGAAAGAACTGCAGATCAACGAACAGATCCGCGACAACGAGCTTCGTATCATCGGTGCTGACGGCGCCCAGTTGGGTGTCATGTCTGCCCGCGAGGCGCAGAATCTGGCGGATGAGGCCGGCCTGGATCTGGTCAAGATCGCGCCCACGGCGGTGCCGCCGGTATGCCGCATTATGGATTACGGCAAGTATCGTTTTGAGCAGGCCAAAAAGGAAAAGGAAGCTCGTAAGAATCAGCACGTGGTGGACACCAAGGAGGTGCGCCTGGGGCTGAACATCGACATTGGTGACTTTAACACCAAGGTGGTGCAGGCCAAAAAATTCCTGCAGCACGGTGACAAGGTGAAGGTCAGTATTCGCTTCCGTGGTCGCGAGATGGCGCACCCGGAGCTGGGTCTGGAGCCCATGAAGCGGTTTGCCGAAGCCCTGGCTGAGGAAGCCACGGTAGAAAAGCCCGCTAAGCTGGAAGGCCGGAACATGCTCATGTTCCTGGCGCCCAAGGCGGCAAAATAAATTACGTTGCGTACAGGATATCCTGTTTACACAAAACCTAACTAAGGAGGACATACAACATGCCTAAGATCAAAACGCACAGCGGTGCGAAGAAGCGTTTCAAGCTGAGCAAGACCGGTAAGGCTATCCGCGGCCATGCTTACAAGTCTCACATTCTCAACAAGAAGACCACCAAGCGGAAGAGAAATCTGCGCAAGACCGTGGCGGCTGACAAGACCAACCTGGCCACCATCAAGCGCTTGATCCCTTACAAATAATCGATAAGTTGAGAGACGGAGGTATAGAAAGATGGCTCGTGTTAAAGGCGCTATGATGACGCGCAAAAGAAGAAAGAAAGTACTCAAGCTGGCTAAGGGCTACTTTGGCGCTAAGTCCAAGCTGTTCAAGACCGCAAAAGAAGCGGTGATGAAATCCGGTCAGTATGCTTACATTGGTCGTAAGCAGCGCAAGCGTGATTTCCGCCGTCTGTGGATCGCCCGCATCAATGCGGCGGCCAAGCTGAACGGCATGAATTACTCCACCTTTATGAATGGCCTGAAGAAGGCCGGCATCTCCCTCAACCGGAAGATGCTCGCGGAGCTGGCTGTCTCCGATGCGGCGGCGTTCACCGCCCTCACCGAGAAGGCTAAGGCTGCGCTGAAATAAAAAAGTTAGAATTGCGCCCGGCGAGCTTCGCCGGACGCAATTTTACTTTGTTTGGATGGGATTACTATGGTTATCAGCAGCAAAGACAATCGCCTTGTCAAGGAATGGCGCACCCTATGTAAAGATGCCCGCACCCGGCGGGAGAGCGGGTGCTTTGCCATTGAGGGTGCTCGTCTGTGTGGGGATGCGCTGACCTCCGGCGTTCAGGTGGCGGCGGTGCTGTACACCGCCGCCGCCCGGCAGACCTATGCCCCGGTGGTGGAGAGTCTGGTGAGTGCCGCCGGTCAGGCGGTGGAGATCACCGACGCTATTGCTCGATATATGGCGGATACCACTTCGCCGCAAGGCGTATTTTGTGTGGTAAAACACCTTGACAATCTGTTAAGTTTTGATACAATTAATAATATGGGTCGATATGGGGTTTTGGAGAACATTCAGGATCCCGGTAACCTGGGGACGGTGATCCGCACGGCGGAAGCACTGGGGCTGGATGGACTTCTTCTGTCTGCCGGCTGCTGTGACGTATACAACCCCAAGGTGTTGCGCGGCAGTATGGGCGGCGTGTTCCGTCTGCCTCTGTGGCATACCGATGACCTACCGGCGGCAATCACCGCTCTGCAGGAGCGGGGGATGACCGCCTTTGCCTGCGTGGTGGACGCGGATGCCGAGTCGGTGACCGCTGTGACCTTCGCTCCTGGAAGCCTGTGCGTGATCGGCAACGAGGGCAACGGTCTCACCGGCGAGACAGTAGCGGCCTGCGCCCGGCGGGTGACCATCCGCATGGCGGGCCGCGCGGAGTCGCTTAACGCGTCCATGGCCGCCGGCATAGTGATGTGGGAGATGACGCGATAATGGACAGCCGCGTATATTGGATATGGCTGGCGCAGGCACTGGGCCCCGGCAACCGGGCTATGGAGCGGTTGCTCAACACCTTCGGGGTAGCCTCCGCTATCTACCGTGCGGATGTCGTCGCCTTGCAGAAGGTGGGGATACCTCAGGCGGCTATCCGTCGTATGAAGGATAAGTCGCTGGACACGGCACACCGGATCCTGGACCGCACGCTGGAGATGGGAGACTGGGTGCTGACGCCGGAGGATGCCTTGTATCCCACCTGTCTGCGCCGTCTGGAGGATTGCCCGGCGGTGCTGTACTGCCGGGGGACGATGCCACCTTTAGATACTCGCCCGGCTGTGGCGGTGGTGGGTACTCGCCACGCCTCTGAGGCAGGACGGCGGGACGCGTACGCCCTGGCCGCAGGGTTGGCCGCCGCCGGCATGGTGGTGGTCAGTGGTGGTGCTACCGGCATCGATGCCGCCGCCCACAACGGCGCGGTGGAAGCGGGCGGCGCGACCATTCTTGCGATGGCCTGTCCCCTTAATGTGGACTACCCGGCGGAAAATCACGCGTTGAGACGTCGCATCGTGGAAACCGGTGGTTTGCTTGTCAGTGAGTACCCGGCGGATGAGCCATTTAAGTGCATTTTTCAGGTGCGTAACCGGGTGATGGTGGGGCTCAGCCAAGGGGTATGTCTGGCGGAGACACCTGTTCGCAGTGGGGCGCGTATCTCTGCCCGCCTGGCTCGCGAAAATGGGCGCGACGTGTTTGCCCTCCCCGGCGCCCTGGCGGGACACTACAACGACGGTGCTCACAAGGAGATCCGCGGCGGTGCCACGCTGGTGACACGAGCGGCGGATATTGTGGAGGAATACGCACCGTTGTTTCCTGGCGCACTGGATGTGGAGGCGGCAAACGTCATGCAAAAGCGGGCAGAGGCGCACTCCCTGCCTCGGCCGGAGCTCAAGCCCCAAAAGCCCAAAAAGCCGGCCTCGACGCCGGCCCCGACGGTGGAGCGGCAACCTGCCGTTCTTCCGGATACCGTATCCGACAACGCCAAGGTGGTGTATACCGCCCTGACCGATACCCCACAGCCGGTGGATCTGCTGGCGGATAAGACCGGCTTGCCGGTGCCGCTTCTGCTGGTAGCCCTCACCGAGCTGGAGCTTGTCGGCTGTGCGCAGAACCGCGCCGGTCAGCAATACAGCAAGTAAGAAAGGATGGAACCGATGTCAAAGTTGGTCATCATGGAGTCACCGTCCAAAGCAAAGACTGTGAAGAAATATTTGGGAAGCGACTACGAGGTCATCGCCTCCGTAGGACATATCCGGGATCTGCCGAAATCCCTACTGGGCGTGGACGTGGAGCACGGCTTCAAACCTCGCTATGTGGATATTCCCGGCAAGAGTGCCCTCATCCGCGAGCTGAAGGCCGCCGCCGCTAAAAGTGAGCGCATCTTCCTGGCCACCGACCCGGATCGGGAGGGGGAGGCTATTGCCTGGCACCTGGCGCTGATGCTGGGTATGCCGCTGAGTGAGGAAAATCGGGTGACCTTTAACGAGATCACCAAAACGGCGGTTACCGCCGGTATCCAGGTGCCCCGCCGGCTGGATATGAACCTGGTCAACGCCCAGCAGGCGCGCCGGGTGCTGGATCGCATTGTGGGCTATAAGCTCAGCCCCTTCCTGTGGAAGAAGGTGCGCAAGGGCTTGTCTGCCGGGCGTGTGCAGTCGGCTACCGTCAGCCTGGTGGTGGATAGAGAAAACGAGATCCGCGCCTTTGTCAGCGAGGAATACTGGACGCTGGATGCGACCCTGTCGGTCACCGAAAAGGGGCGCACCTTCCCGGCCAAGTTCTACGGCACCGCGTCCGGCAAGCTAAAGGTTAAGAATAAAACTCAGGCGGATGCCATTCTGGCTGAGCTGGAGGGAGCCACCTATGTGGCTTCCGGTGTCAAGACCGGTACCCGCCGTGTCGCCCCCGCGCCGCCCTTTACCACCTCCACCATGCAGCAGGAGGCCAACCGTAAGCTTAACTTCTCCTCCCGCCGCACCATGAAAGCGGCGCAGGAGCTGTACGAAGGTGTGGAAGTGCAGGGGGTGGGCGCCACCGGTTTGATTACCTATATGCGTACTGACTCCCTGCGTATTTCCGATGAGGCTCGCCGGGCGGGGAATGACTATATCCGTAGCACCTACGGCGACGACTATCTGCCCCCCAAGGCGCGGGTGTACAAGACCAAGAGCAACGCCCAGGATGCCCACGAGGCGATCCGTCCCTCGGTACCCTCATTGACACCGGAGCAGGTCAAGACGTCTCTGACCCCTGACCAGTACAAGCTGTATAAGCTCATTTGGGAACGGTTTATGGCCAGCTTGATGGCGGATCAGATTCAGAACACCTGCCAGGTGGACATCACCGCCGGTAAGTATGTGTTCAAGGCCTCCGGCTACACGGTGCAGTTTGACGGCCACGCCGTGCTGTACGTGGAGGAAAAGGACGAAAAGAGCGATGAAAACAAACCCCTGCCGGTTATTAAACAGGGGGATACGCTGTACTGCCGCAAAATCGGTGGCAACCAGCATTTCACCCAGCCCCCGGCTCGGTATAATGAGGCTACCCTTATTAAGGCCATGGAGGAGAGTGGCATTGGCCGTCCCTCCACCTACGCCGCCACGGTGAGCACCATCCTCTCCCGGGAGTATGTGGAGCGGGAAGGCAAGGCCATCAAGCCAACGGTGCTTGGCGAGGTGGTCACCCAACTGATGAAGGAGCAGTTCCCCGAGGTGGTGGATCTGGATTTCACCGCCCACATGGAGGAACAGCTGGATGGTGTGGAGCATGGCAAGGACGATTGGGTCCATGTGCTGGAGCAGTTCTACGGTGGCTTTGCCGAGACGCTTTCCAAGGCGGAGCAAAATATGGAGCGGGTCAAGGTGCCGGATGTGGAAAGCGACGAGGTATGTGAGCTCTGTGGCCGCCGTATGGTGGTCAAATCCGGGCGGTACGGCAAGTTCTTAGCCTGCCCCGGCTATCCGGAATGTAAGAACACCCGCCGCATTGTGGAGACCGCGGAGGGGGAATGCCCCAAGTGTGGTGGCCAGTTGATGGCGAAAAAATCTAAGGGCGGTCGGAAATTCTTCGGCTGCGGCAACTACCCCAAGTGTGACTTCGCTACCTGGAATGAGCCTACCAGGGAGACCTGTCCCACCTGCGGTAAGACCTTGTTTCGCAAGAAGGGCAAGAACAGTAGCTTGGTATGCCTGACGGAAAATTGCGGTTATGAAAAACAGTAAAGGAGCGACCTATGGCGATCACGGTGATCGGCGCGGGTTTGGCCGGCTGTGAGGCGGCCTGGGCTGCGGCACAGCGGGGCGAGCCGGTGACCCTGTGGGAAATGAAACCGGATAAATACACGCCGGCGCATCATCAGCCGCTGTTTGCGGAGCTGGTGTGCTCCAATTCCCTTAAGGCCAGCCGGCTGGAAAGCGCCGCTGGCCTGCTTAAGGAGGAGATGGCGCGGCTGGGTAGCCTGACCGTGCCGGTGGCACGGGGCTGTGCGGTACCTGCCGGCGGGGCGCTGGCGGTAGACCGGGATGTGTTCTCCGCCACTGTGACAAACAAGATCCGCTCCCATCCGCTTATTACCCTGCGACAGGGGGAAGTGACGGAGATTCCCGAGGAGGGCGTAACGGTGATCGCCACCGGCCCGCTGACCTCTCCGACACTGGCGGATAAGATCGCCGCCTTGTGCGGTGGGGGGCTGAGCTTCTATGACGCGGCGGCTCCCATCGTGACCGCCGAGAGCGTGGATATGACCTCCGCCTTTCGCGCCTCCCGCTATGACCGGGAGGAAAGCGGGGAAGGGGACTACATCAATTGCCCGCTGAACAAAGCGGAGTACGAGGCTTTCCGGGAAGCACTGGTCAATGCCGAACGAGCCCCATTGCACGCGTTTGACACCCCCGCTGACCTCAAGGTCTACGAGGGCTGTATGCCCATCGAGGTGCTGGCCTCCCGAGGGATGGATGCTATCCGTTTCGGCCCTATGAAGCCGGTGGGTCTGCGGGATCCTCATACCGGTCACCGCCCTTGGGCGGTGGTGCAGCTACGCACGGAAAATGCCGCCGGCACCTTGTATAACCTGGTAGGTTTCCAGACAAACCTTAAATTTTCCGAGCAGAAGCGGGTGTTCGGCATGATCCCGGCACTGAAAAACGCCGAGTTTATGCGCTATGGGGTGATGCACCGCAACACCTTCCTCAACGCTCCCGCCCTGCTGGATTCGGCCTTTCGGCTAAAAAGACGCCCTACCCTGTTTTTCGCCGGGCAGATGACCGGTGTGGAGGGGTACATGGAATCGGCGGCCTCCGGCATCCTTGCCGGCATCAATGCGGTGCGGCAGGTGCGAGGGGAGGCGCCGCTGGTGCTTCCCCGAGATACCATGATGGGAGCCTTGACGGCTCACGTCAGCGACTCCAATGAACATTACCAGCCTATGGGTGCCAACTTTGGCATCCTGCCCCCCATCGAGCCCCACATCCGGGATAAAAAACAACGCTACGGTGCGCTGGCAGAGCGGGCACTTCACAGCCTCGAAAATGTTTTGAGAGAGGACGGTACAACACTATGAAGATTATCGTTGACGCTTTCGGCGGCGATAACGCCCCCTTGGAGATCCTGCGGGGTGCCGCTGACGCGGTTGCTGCCTATGGCCATGAGATCCTGCTCACCGGAGATGAGGAGACTATCCGCCGGGTAGCTGTGGAAAACGACATCTCCCTTGCCAATATAGAGATCGTGAACGCCCCCGATGTGATAACGATGGAGGATCACCCCAAAAGTATCCTGCGGGAGCACAAGGACAGCTCCATGGCGGTGGCGTTGCGCCTGCTCAGCGAAGGCCGTGGTGACGCAGTGGTTAGCGCCGGCAGCACCGGTGCGTTGCTGATGGGTGCCACCTTTATCGTCAAGCGTATCAAGGGCATCTCCCGCCCGGCGCTGGCGCCGATTATGCCGTCGGATAAGGCCCCCTTTATGCTTATCGACTGCGGCGCCAACGCGGATTGCCGCCCGGAGATGCTTCTCCAGTTTGCCAAGATGGGCAGTGTGTATATGTCCCATATGTTCCCCCAGGAGGGCGGCCCTCGCGTGGGCCTGCTCAACGTGGGCACCGAGGACACCAAGGGCGGCGAGCTACAGCTTGCTACCTTCCCACTGCTCAAGGAGAGCGGCCTTAACTTCATCGGTAACGTGGAAGCCCGGGACGTGCCCGCCGGTGTGGCAGACGTGGTGGTGGCGGATGGCTTTGCCGGCAATGTGCTACTTAAGACGATGGAGGGCACCATTGATACGCTGATGAAGAACCTAAAGACCGCCTTTATGTCCTCTCTGCGCACCAAGCTTGGCGCCGCCCTGGTGATGCCCGGCCTGCGCGCGCTTAAGAAGAAGCTGTCCACCTCCGAGTACGGCGGAGCGGTGCTGTTGGGTGTCAACAAGCCGGTCATCAAGGCTCATGGTAATTCCAAGGCCAGGGGCTTCGCCAGTGCTATCCGCATAGCGGCGGAGTTTGCTGCCAGCGAGGCGGTGGAGGAGATCGCTGCCGCGGCTCGCACGGAGAAAGAGGACGCCGCCCAATGAGAGTGCTGGACATACTGATCCGTCTGTTCTGCGATAAGTACGGCTGTGACCCGGAGGATGTGGAGATGGGTGCGTCGCTGGACGCGTTGAACATCGCCCCTCACGAGCGGGAGGATATGGCCATGGTGCTGTCGGAGATATACAGTGTGGTTATCGACGAGGAGACTCTTTGCGGCTTCGATACCGTGGAGGACGTGGTGGGCTTTATCGAGGATATTCTCAATGAAAGGGGAGAGGGAGCAACGTGATAAAGGATTTGCAACCATTGATGGACGCTATCGGCTATCAGTTCCGGGATATCCGGCTGTTGGAAAAGGCGTTGACTCACTCCTCCTATGCCAATGAGGGCAAGGGGAGGCGGGAATGCTACGAACGCCTGGAGTTTCTGGGGGACTCGGTGCTGGGCTTCATCACTGCCCGCTATTTGTATGAAAAGGATCGGGGCCCCGAGGGGGAGCTGACCAAGCTGCGCGCCGCCGTGGTGTGCGAGAAGGCTTTGTGCTCCTACTCCCAGAAGCTGGACATCGGTAAGTACATGCGCCTGGGCCGCGGGGAAGCCCACACCGGTGGTGCCACTCGTCCCTCCATCCTGGCGGATATGTACGAGGCGGTGCTGGCCGCCATCTACCTGGATGGCGGCATGGAGCCGGCAGAACGGTTTGTCCTGCGCTTCATCATCCCGGAGGCGGAGAGCCAACGCCGCCGCCACTTTAAGGATTACAAGACCACCCTGCAGGAGATCATCCAACAAAACCCCGGGGAGCAGTTGGAGTATGTCCTGACGGGTGCGTCCGGGCCGGATCATTGCAAGAGCTTCCGGGTGGAGGTGCACCTGAACTCCAACGTCATTGGTAAGGGCACCGGCCACAGCAAAAAGGAAGCAGAGCAGCAAGCCGCCCGCGAGGCGCTGAAATTGATGGGATACGAATGATCCCCCTGTCGGCACCGGCTGACGAAAGAAGGAGGAAGTAGTGTGCTATTAAAAGCATTGGAATTACACGGCTTCAAATCATTTCCCGATAAGACCGTACTGCGGTTCAGCGACGGCATTACCGCTGTCGTGGGTCCCAACGGTAGTGGTAAATCCAACATCAGTGATGCCATCCGCTGGGTGCTGGGTGAGCAGTCCAGCAAGAGCCTGCGCGGCTCCAAGATGGAGGATGTCATCTTCAATGGCACCACACAGCGTCGCCCAATGGGCTATGCGGAGGTCACCCTGACGGTGGACAACAGCTCCCGGGTGCTGGATTTTGACGCGGATGAGGTGCAGGTTACCCGCCGTTGCTACCGCTCCGGTGGCAGTGAATACCGTCTCAATGGAGCGACCGTCCGTTTGGAGGATGTGCGCCTACTGTTCATGAACACCGGTCTCGGACGGGACGGCTATTCCATTATCGGGCAGGGACGTATTGACGAGATCGTCACCTCTCGTTCTCAAAACCGCCGAGAAATATTGGACGAAGCTGCCGGTATCGCTAAGTACCGGTACAAGAAGGATAAGGCGGAGAACAGCCTGCGCAAGACCCAGGATAACCTGGATCGTCTGCGGGATATTCTGCAGGAGCTGGAGGATCGCGTGGGCCCTCTGGAGCACCAGGCCGCCAAGGCGAAGAAATTCCTGGAATACGCCGGGGAGAAAAAGGAACTGGAGATCGGCTTGTGGCTGCGTACCATGAACGAGTCCCGCGGCCTTTTGCGCGATCTGGATGCCAAGCTGGAGAACGCCCGCCTGCAGTATGAGGGCACCGGCGAGAGCATCGATGCCTTCAGTGAGGAGATCGAGCGCATTGCCGCGGAGGCCCAGGCGCTGGAGGTGCAGATGGACGAGATCCGTCGCGCCGCCGCCGCTCTGGAGGAGCAGGCCGCCGGCTATGACAGCCAGGTGGCGGTGCTCCACAATGATATTTTCCATAACAACGAGAACATTGCTCGTATTCGGGGGGAGATCACCGCCTCTGAGGAGGGCAACCTTCATCTGGAGGAGGATGTCGTCGCCCGCTTTGCGGATATTGCGGCGCGTAAGCAAGCCATTGAAGAAGCGGAGAAACAACGGCTTGCTCTCACCGAGGAAATGGAGAGCCTGGCTCGCAGCAGTGATGAGGCCACCGGGCATATCGATGAGATGTCCAAGCTGGCGGCGGATGTGGCTCTGCAGCTGTCCGAGTCTCGGGTCAAGGCAGTAACCAACGATTCCTCCCTGCGGGAGATCACTCTGCGCCTGTCCCAGCTGACCGCCTCCACCACCCTGCGTACCCAGCAGGCGGATGCCGCGGCGGCAGAACTTGCCGACAGTGAGGAAGCTCTTAAGGCGTGCTCTGAGAAAGCGGAAAGTCTGCAGAACGCTCTCTCCGGCTATGAGTACCGCTATCAGAATCGCGCCCAAAAGCTGGCAACCGCCAAGGAGACGCTGGATAAACAGGCACTGGACGTGGAGGAAAAACAGCGGCGTGTGCGTATGCTGGAGGAGATGGAGCGCAACCTGGACGGCTTCCAGCAGAGTGTTAAGGCCGTCATCAAGCAAAGCGAGCGGGGAGCGCTCAAGGGCATCTTGGGCCCGGTATCCCGGCTCATCCACTCCAATGCCGCCTATGCCCTGGCTATTGAAACGGCATTGGGTGCCGCGGCGCAGAACTTGGTGTGCGAGCGGGAGGACGATGCCAAGCGGGGCATTGCGTACCTCAAGGAAACCAAGGGTGGCCGTGCCACCTTCTTACCGCTGACTACCATCAAAGGCTCCGTGATGAAGGACGTGCCGGAGGATGACCCCGGCTTTGTGGGATTGGCGTCCGACCTGGTGGATTGTGATAAGAAATACGAGGGTGTGGCACGGGATCTGCTGGGACGCACCGTGATCGCGGAGGATCTGGACTACGCGGTGGCCATGGCACGCCGTCATGGGCATAAGTTCCGCATCGTTACCTTAGACGGCCAGGTGATCAACGCCGGCGGTTCCATGACCGGTGGCTCCCACGTAAAGGGTGCCGGCCTAATGTCTCGTCGGGCGGAGATTGACCGCCTGCGGCAGGATGCCACCGCCGAAATGGAAAAGCTGGAGAAGGCGCGGGAGCAATACCGTGCCATGCAGCAGGACGTGGCGGCTGTGGAGGCACAGCTCACCGGTGCCCGCGGCGAGCTGACCACCGCCCAGGAGGATAGGATCCGTCTGGAGGGCGAGGTGCGCCGTTTGCGGGAGCAGGCGGAGCAGAACCGTCTGGCCGCCGAGGAAGCTGCCCGGGAGATCACCACCCTGGGCGAGCGTGCCGAGGCCTGCCGACAGGCCATGGAGGAGGCGGCTCGCGAGACCGAGGACCTTACCGCCCGTCAGCAGGAGATCGAAGCCGAGCTTAGCACTCTTACCGGTGGTCGTCAACAGCTCACCGAGCAGCGAGAGGCACTGTCTGCCCGCATTGCAGAGCAGAAGCTGGCCGCCTTCAGTGCAGAGAAGGAGATCGAAAGCCTGCAGACCGCCATTGACGAGCTACGTGCCCGCCAACAGGATTCTGCCGGTCACACCCTGCTTCTGCAGCAACAGATTGCTGAGCTGGAAAAGGCCAACGAGGAGATCAATGGCCGCATAGAGAGCCTCAAGGCGCAGGCCGCCGGTCTGCGTGAGCAGGCGGCGGCATCGGCAGATAGCATTGCCGCCCTGGTGGCCAAACGCGCCGAGGGCGAAGCCCGCCAGACCCAGCTACGCCTGCAGTCGAGAGAAAAGACCGACGAGCGGGAGCGCATGGGTCAGGAAGTGGCGCGCCTGGAGGAAAAGACCGTCAGCATTAAGAAGGACGTGGACGATCTGTCCCGCCGGCTGTACGAGGAATATGAGCTTACCCGCATGGAGGCGGAGGCGGTGGCAAAGCCTATCGACGATGTGCCTGCCGCCAACCGCCGCGTGACGGAGCTGAAGAATAAGATCCGTTCCTTGGGTAGCGTCAACGTGGATGCCATCGAGGAATTTAAGGAGGTCAATGAGCGCTATCAGTTCATGAAGACCCAGATCACCGACGTGGAGAACACCAAGGATGAGCTACTGCGGCAGATCGGGGAGCTGACCGCCCAGATGCGAGAGGTATTCATCGAGCGCTTTAAGCAGATCAACTACCAGTACGGCATTGTGTTCGCCGAGCTGTTTGGCGGCGGTAAGGGCGAGCTGCGCCTGAGCGACCCGGAGGATATCTTGAACTCCGGCATCGATATGTTCATCCAGCCCCCGGGCAAGGTCATCCTTAACCTGGAAGCTCTGTCCGGTGGCGAAAAGGCACTGGCGGCTACCGCCTTGCTGTTTGCTATCCTCAAGGTCACCCCATCCCCCTTCTGCGTGCTGGACGAGGTGGAGGCGGCTTTGGACGATGTGAACGTGGATCGCTATGCTACCTACCTCAGACGTATGTGTGATCGTAGCCAGTTTATCTCCATCACCCACCGCCGGGGCACCATGGAAGAGGCGGATACCCTGTATGGTGTTACTATGCAGGAACGAGGCGTTTCCAAGCTGCTGGAGCTGCGTGCCAGCGAAGTGGAGCAGAAATTAGGTATGAAACTGGATGGTTCGGAGGGATAACCATGGGTTTGTTCGGTAAGATCAGTCAGGGTCTCAAAAAGACTCGTGACTCTCTCATGAATTCTATGAATGCCATGTTGCGGGGCTTTACCCGCATCGACGAGGATCTGTTTGAGGAATTGGAGGAGATCCTGGTCATGGGGGATGTGGGCACCACCACCGCCTCTCACATCTGCGATAAGCTGCGTGCTACCGTCAAGGAGCAGGGGCTGACCGACCCCATGGACATCCGCGGCTTGCTGAAGGATACGGTAGCCGAGATGCTGGAGGGCGGTCAGGAGCTTAAGATGAATACTAAGCCCTCGGTGATTTTGGTCATCGGGGTCAATGGGGTAGGCAAGACCACCACCATCGGCAAGCTGGCCGCCCGCCTGAAGGCGGATGGCAAAAAGGTCATCTTAGGCGCGGCGGACACCTTCCGCGCCGCCGCCATTGAGCAGTTGGAGATCTGGGCGGGACGCGCCGGGGTGGATATCGTCAAGCACACCCAGGGCGCCGATCCCGCGGCGGTGGTATTCGACACCATTTCCGCCGCCAAGGCGCGGGGTGCCGATGTGGTCATCTGTGACACCGCCGGCCGCCTGCATAACAAGAAGAATCTGATGGATGAGCTTAGCAAGATCGGGCGCATCATTGACCGGGAGCTGCCGGATGCGGATAAGGAAATGCTGCTGGTGGTGGATGCCACCACCGGGCAGAATGCCGTCAACCAGGCCCGCCAGTTTAAGGAGGCCGCCGGTATTACCGGTATCGTGCTGACCAAGCTGGACGGTACTGCCCGGGGCGGCGTGGTGCTGGCTATCCGGGAGGATCTGAACGTACCGGTGAAATTCATCGGCGTGGGCGAGGGGATCGATGACCTGCAGCCCTTTGATCCGGCGCAGTTTGCTGCCGGTCTGTTTGACGAAGGAAGTGTATGACGTTGAAGTATATTATTGCCACCCATAACGCTCATAAGTTAGCGGAGATCAGCCGGATCCTGGAGCCTTTGGGCATTGAAGCGGTCACTGACCGCCAGTTGGGGTTGGAACTACCGGAGGCAGAGGAAACCGGCACCACCTTTGCGGAGAACGCTTACATCAAGGCGGCGGCCGCTTGCGAGTTTTCGGGGCTCCCGGCCATTGCGGATGATTCCGGCCTGGCGGTGGATGCCTTGGGTGGTCGCCCGGGGGTGTATTCCGCTCGCTATGGCGGTGAAGGCTTAGATGACAATGACCGCAATCAGCTTCTGCTCCGCGAGCTGGCTGATGTACCGGAAGGTAAGCGACAAGCGCAGTTCGTGTCCGCTGTGTGCTGTGTGTTTCCGGGTGGAGACACCATCACCACCGAAGGGGTAGTGGAGGGTGAGATCGGCTTTGTCCCCAAGGGGGAGAACGGCTTTGGCTACGACCCGCTGTTTTATGTGGGGGATTGCACCACCGCCGAGATGTCCCCGGCAGAGAAGGATGCCATCAGCCACCGTGGTCGTGCCCTGGCGGCCTTTTCCGTAAAACTTAAAGAGTATCTATCGAAATAAGGAGAACACTATGATACTGACCAGTAAACAACGCGCCTATCTGCGCGGTTTAGCCAACCAGTTGGAGCCTATTCTGCACGCCGGCAAGGGTGGCATCTCGGATGCTATGGTTAAGCAGGCGGATGATGCGCTCACCGCTCGGGAGCTTATCAAGGGCAAGGTGCTGGAGACCGCTCCCGCCACCGCCCGGGAGATCGCTGAGGAGATCGCCGCGGCGGTGGGCGCCCAAGTGGTGCAGGTGGTGGGACGTACCTTCGTGCTGTTCCGGCAGAAGGAAAAGGACTCCCAGATTACCCTACCCAAAAAATAACCAAAAAAGCTACGTAAAAGCCACGTGAGAAGGAGTGAGTGGTATGAAGAAAATGGCGTTGTTTGGCGGCACCTTTGACCCCATCCACACCAGCCATGTGTCCATGGCGTTGCGCCTGTGCGACACTTTGTCGCTGGATGGCGTGTTGCTCATGCCTACCTTTGTTCCTCCTCACAAGCTCAAGGAAAGCATGGCCTCTGCGGAGGACCGGCTGCAGATGTGCCGTTTGGCCACGGCTGACCACTCCTGCCTGACCGTTTCCGATCTGGAGATAGCCCGGGGCGGTACCAGCTTTACTGTGGATACGCTGGAGGCACTTCATCGGTTATACCCGGATACCTTGTGGTATCTGCTGACTGGAGCGGATATGTTCCTGACCCTGCGTACGTGGCACCGCTTTGCGGATGTTGCCCGCCTGGCGGTGCTGTGCACCGTCCCCCGGGACGATGTGACCGCTGAACGGCTGCGGGAATATGCCGCTCTGCTGGAAGCGGACGGCGCTACCTACTATGTGGATGAACAGCCGGAACAGCCGGTGTCCTCCACCGAGATCCGGCGTCGCTTGGCGGCAGGAGAGTCCCTGGAGGGATTGCTCTGCCCGGCGGTGGAGACCTATATCCGTCAGCGTGGCTTATACGGCGGCGGGGAGACTATGCAGACCCTATCGCTGGATGACCAGTACAAGGCCATTATCCGCACCCGGCTGAGCGATTATCGCTACCGCCACTCCCTGTGCGTGGCAGAGGAAGCGGCGCGTCTTGCCCGACTTTATAGGGGTGACGAGGCCAAAGCCTATACCGCCGGCATCCTGCACGACATTATGAAGGATACGGATAAAAATGCACAGTTGCAAATTCTCGCTGACTTTGCTATACTGTTGGACGAGATCGAACAGGTGTCTCCCACTTTATGGCACGCCCGCTCCGGCGAAGCGTTTCTCCGGCACATCCTGCAGGTGGAGGATGAGGAGCTGCTTACGGCAGTGCGCTATCACACCACCGGTCGTGCGGGAATGGGCCTGTTGGAAAAGGTGCTGTTTGTTGCCGATTTCACCTCGGCTGACCGTACCTACGAGGATGTGGAGGAGATGCGCCGCCTGTCCAATGTGTCGTTGGAAGCGGCCATGGAATACGGCATTGCCTACACAATCCACGATTTGATACAGAGGGAGCGGCCGATCCATCCGGATACGGTGGCCGCCTACAACGAGCTCTTAACCCGGAAAGGGAGGGGTATCCATGAGTAAAGGGAAAGATCCCAAACAAAAGCAGGTAAGCCTTGCCGGTGCCGCCAGAAGCAAGCCGGAGGGCGGCAAAAAGAAGCGCCGCTCCCGCGCCTGGATCATCTGGCTTTGTCTGGCGTTGGTCATTGTAGCGGTGGTGGTGGGGTATAAGCTCTTCCAAAACAGGTCTGCAGGCCCCAGCCTTGCCCCCCGGGAGTTTGTGGAATACACCTACACGGCGGATGATAAGCTGGGTGATGTGGCGTACTACGCCTTAGGCATCAGCGGTGCGAAGACTACGGATCGTCTGGATGCATTGGCGATCATGTGCTTTGATCGCGCCGCGAAGAAGATCACCGTTTTGCAAGTACCCACAGCCATGTACATCGAAAAGGGGGAGACCTTTGCGGTTTCCACGGCCGGTGATGTGTGGGGCAGACCAAAGGGGAAGACCTGGTGCAAGACTTGCCGTGGCTATGTAGCGGCGGATGCCGTGGAGGATAAGAAGCACACGGTGTGTGGTACCGAGGTGACCGCCGGCGCCGGCTCCTCCACTACGGATCTGGCGCGGTTATTCAACACCCAGTTCGGCCTGCCGGTGGATAACTACCTGGTCATCCCTCGGGACGGTCTTGCTCAGCTCATCGATGGGGTGGGCGGCGTGACTGTGAAGCTGGACAAGGAGCTCAACGTAGGCGGCATTAAATATGCTGCCGGCGATACTACCCTGCCCGGTGAGGCGGCGGTATACTACGCGATAGAATACGACTACGACGGCAGTGCCGCATTGGAGGCGGCGCGTATGAAGCGGCAACGGCAGGTGTACGCCGCTCTGCTTGCCCGCCTGTCGGAGCGGGAGGTGTCCCAGCTGTATAGCGAGAGCGAGCCGGATATTCTCTCCGCTTTGATGAACGGTAGCAACCCCATACGGTTTGATACCACCTCCTTCGGCAAGGCGCGCTTGTTAGGCAAGGCCGATGACAGCGCGACGGATAACACGCGCTTCGGACTGGCTTTGGCACAGTTCCTGCACGAGGTGAGCGCGGTGGATCTACAGAATGTGGTCTGCAGCATCGTCCCTGGTGAAAACACCAAAAACGGCTCGTCCACAGTGTATTCCGCCTACCGTGCCGAAACCATGACACTGCTTAAGGAACAGATGAATCCCCATGGGCTGACCATCGATGACACCACGGTGGGCGTAAAGGAGCTTAAGAAGACGGAGAACAGCAACGCCTATATTGCCGCACTGAGCACCGTCATCGTGGAGCAAAAGCCCTTGGAGGAGCCCCAAACGGAGGAATAATGGATAACAGAACATTGCAATTAGCCGTCCATTCGCTGGACTTTCATAAAGCCGAGGCGCTTACAGCGCTGGATGTTTCGGCGTTGACCTCCATCGCGGATCACTTTCTGCTGGCCACCGGCACCGGGGCGACCCAGGTGCGAGCGCTGGCAGATTACCTGGAGGAGGAGCTTGGTCGGGAGGGGATCACCCCTCTGCGCAGTGAGGGCTACCGCACAGGTGACTGGATCACCCTGGACTACGGTGAGGTGCTGGTGCACATTTTCCGCCGAGAGATGCGAGAGTTCTACGACCTGGAGCATCTGTGGAACGATGCGACCCCGGTGGATATCACCCCTTATTTTGTAAAAGAAACTTGAGCAACAAGGAGATCGATAATGATGGCACGCTACAACCCGGCAGAGATCGAGCCAAAATGGCAGAAGTATTGGGAGGACAACCAGACCTTCCGCACCGACGTATGGGATTTTTCTAAGCCCAAATACTATGTTTTGGATATGTTCCCGTACCCCTCCGGTGTGGGTCTGCACGCCGGCCACCCGGAAGGCTATACCGCCACAGATATTATGTCCCGTATGAAGCGGATGCAGGGATACAATGTGTTGCACCCCATGGGGTATGACTCTTTCGGCCTGCCCGCGGAGCAGTACGCCGTTTCCACCGGCAATCACCCCAACGGCTTCACTCAGGAGAACATCAAGACCTTCTCCAAGCAGCTCAAGGAGCTGGGCTTTGACTACGACTGGTCCAAGATGACCGCCACCTCCGATCCGGAGTTTTACAAGTGGACCCAGTGGATCTTCAAGAAGCTGTGGGAGGCGGGCTACGCCAAGCGCATCGAGATGCCGGTGAACTGGTGTGAGGAGCTGGGCACCGTGCTGTCCAATGATGAGGTCATCGACGGTAAGTCCGAGCGCGGCGGCTATCCGGTGATTAAAAAGAATATGATGCAGTGGGTCATCGACCAGCCCGCCTTTGCGGAAAAGCTTCTGGAGGGTCTTGACGAGATCGATTGGCCCGAGTCCACCAAGGAGATCCAGCGCAACTGGATCGGTAAGTCCACCGGCGTGGAGGTGGACTTTAAGCTGGTGGGCGGCGGTGAGTTCTCTATCTACACTACCTGTATTGAAACCATTTACGGCATCACCTTTATGGTGCTGGCACCGGACGGTAAGATCACGGCCAGTCTGCTGGATCGGGTGGAAAACCGGGAAGAGGTCCAGGCCTACATAAACGAGACTGTGAAAAAGTCCGATATGGATCGCACCGATCTGAACAAGGGTAAGACCGGCTGTCCTCTCAAGGGCGTCTATGCCATCAACCCGGTCAACGGCAAGGAGGTTCCGGTGTTCATCGGCGATTTCGTGCTGGCCAATTACGGCACTGGTGCCGTCATGGCGGTGCCCAGCCACGACCAGCGTGATTTCGAATACGCGGTCGTTCACAACATTCCCATGATCCAGGTTATCGAGGGCCGGGATGTGTCCGAATGTGCCTTCGAAAAGCAGGATTACCTGGGCCGCGGCTGTAAGCTGATCAATTCCGAGGAGTTTACCGGCCTGACGGTGGAGGAGGCCAAGGAGGCCATCACCTGCAAGCTGGAGAAGATGGGCGTTGCCCGCCGGAAGAATAACTATCACTTCCGCGAGTGGATCTTTGCCCGCCAGCGGTACTGGGGCGAGCCGGTGCCTTGCGTCTACACCGACGACGGCGAGACGGTGTTCCTGCCCGACGAGGAGCTGCCGGTGATCCTGCCTGTACTGGAGGACTACAAGGGCCGCGGCGGTCAGGCACCGCTGGAGAACGCCGAGGAGTGGAAGCACTATGACAAGGACGGCTTAAAGGGCCTGCGGGAGACCTCCACTATGCCCGGCTCTGCCGGCTCCTCCTGGTACTTTATGCGCTATATCGATCCCCATAACGACAAGGCTCTCTGCGATCCCCAGCTGCTGAAGCACTGGATGCCGGTGGATCTGTACGTGGGCGGCCCGGAGCATGCGGTGGGCCACCTGATGTACGCCCGCATCTGGAACCGTTTCCTGTACGATCAGGGTCTGTCCCCGGTAAAGGAGCCCTTCAAGAAGCTGGTCCATCAGGGTTTGATTTTGGGTGAGAACGGCATCAAGATGGGTAAGCGTTTCCCGGAATTTGTGGTCAACCCCAGTGATGTGGTCCGGGAGCACGGCGCCGATACCCTGCGTCTTTACGAGATGTTTATGGGCCCTCTGGAGGTTTCCAAGCCCTGGAGCACCACCGCTGTTGCCGGCGCAAAGAAGTTCATTAACCGTGTGTGGAACTTCTTCACCGAGGCACAGAACATCACCGATAGTGACGACGGCAAGCTGACCAAGATCTATCACCAGACCGTTAAAAAGGTCACCTCCGACTTTGAGACCCTGGGCTTCAATACTGCTATCGCCCAGATGAT
>JAZSOW010000005.1:0-57287 GCA_045537135.1 Acutalibacteraceae bacterium | reverse complement strand
AACCAAAACGGCTGACCGCAACATCGGCGGTTGCAATTTTGTACTATGACCCCAAAAATCCCGTTCACGTAAGTGGGCGGGATTTTTACTTTTTACTTCTTACCTCTTCACTCTTACTTCAAAATAAAATTCGAACGGGATTTTTGGAAAGTAATAAGTAAGAAGTAAGAGGTAATAAGTTCGGTGTGCCTTCGGCACGGATTATATATACAATGCTTCGCATTGATTTATTGCCGTTTTTATGCTTAAAATACACAAAGAGGCGGTGATGATATGTTCGGTGCAATATATGGCGATATAATAGGTTCATACTATGAAACTCATTGTACAAAGGATTATGATTTCGAATTTCAAACAGACAGTACTTTTACTGATGATACCGTTTTAACAGTTGCAGTTTGCAAAGCGATATTAAATAATCCTGATACTATTACCCGTTGGAGCCTTCGGAAAAGAGGCTTAGAGTATGCAGGGCAGTTTCGTCAATATTATTCTTATTATCCACATGCCGGATTTGGCAACATGTTTTCGGAATGGGCAAGGTCTGATACATATAAGATAAACCGAAGCTATGCTAATGGTGCGGCGATGCGTGCGGTACCGATAGGCTATGCTTATGAAACGATTGAGCAAGTTCTTCTTCAAGTAAAAGCGAGTTGTTTTTATACGCATAACAGCAAAGAGGCAATAAAAGCGGCGCAAGCGGTTGCAACGGCAGTATTTCTCGCTCGCAATGGGAAAAGTAAAGATGAAATTTGCAGTTTCTTGGAAAGTAAATTCCACTATGATCTTTCAAAAAATCTTGACGAAATAAGAAATAATTATGTTTTTGATAGTAGAGCGTCTTATAGCGTGCCTCCTGCAATCATCGCTTTTTTAGACTCCACTGATTACGAAAGTGCGATTCGAAATGCGGTATCTCTTGGTGGCGATGCTGATACAGAAGCGTGCATAGCCGGTGGAATTGCTGAAGCATATTATAAGGAAATCCCAAAACATATTTCTGATTTTTGTGACAGGAAAATTGATTACACCTTAAAAAAGGTGGTTTTGGATTTCAAAGACAAATATTGTGAAATATTGTAAGAAAATCAGGTTTTTAGACCGGTTCCATTTTGAGTGTCGGTCCCAAAAAACACTCGTTCTCTTGAACGAGTGTTTTTTTATCCAAGCCGACAGGCTTGGTATATCATCACGACGCAGTCGTGTATATCATTCAACACGGCTTGCCGTGTTGTATCTCATCACACCGTAGGTGTGTATCAAAAAACTGTCGGCTTGATGATATACAAAACTTCGTTTTGATGATATGCAATTCCTACGGGATTGATGATATACAATGCTTCGCATTGATTTATCGTCGCTTTTATGCTATACTAAACCCAAGGAGTTGATTTTATGGGTTTGTTTGATATATTTAAGAAAAAGAAAGTTGAATTGACGGAAGCACAACTTAAATGGAATAAGATGTGGGAATTGTGGACAGAAGAAAAAACAAAATCACCTTACAATGAACTAATGACCTACCAAAGTGAAATCAATAACGGTGGGCATAGTCAGTATTTTTGCAACGTTGATAATGTAAGTGATTTAAAAAAAGAAATGTCTGCTTTGGAAGAAATTCTTACACCGCTTTTAAGAGAGAATCTTCAAAAAGCATATGAGGCACATTTGATATTAGTAGAAAAAGAAGATGATGAAAAAGCAGAAGAAGTTTTAGAACAATGCGATGATGTTTTTTATGAAAACGAAGAACAAATAAATCACATATTACAAGAATATGCTAATACATTAGAAATCTGATTGTTATCGGATAAAAATCTAAGTTTTCAGGCACTTTTCATTCGTGCCACTAAGTTCAAAACACCCACATGAATCACCCCTCAAATCTGAACCATCTGTGTTCGATTAAGGGGTGATTCATTTTTTAATTATTAGTATTTATGCGGCTTTTGGCCGCTTTTTATTTTTTCTAATACTACAACTAAAATCAAAGCTCTTAAAAATTCAAGTTTTTCTGTGAATTATATATTATTTAGTCTATTAACATACTCATGCATTTCCTGTTTTGACTTAACGGAATGTGTGCCGTTAATTATTTCTTTCTTCTTTTCTTCGCTTAACATTGCAAATT
Source organism: Acutalibacteraceae bacterium (assembly GCA_045537135.1). Lineage (GTDB taxonomy): Bacteria > Bacillota > Clostridia > Oscillospirales > Acutalibacteraceae > UBA5905. The sequence continues at coordinate 55,153 of JAZSOW010000005.1, read as the reverse complement.
TTTGCATAGCCTCGGGATTTTGGGCCAAAGCCATCGAAAAGCCTACCGGCATTTCATCACGTTTCATGGTTTTCCCTCCAAAAATCATTTTAATTATATTTTATCCCCTTAGGTTTGACGCTATACTTTCCAACTTTCACATATTGACCGATTATAGTGTAAATAATAATAAAAAATTACAAGGAGAGTAGTATGGCAAACAAATCTGAAATTTATAAAGATCGTCAAACATATACGGTTAGTCTGCCTATGACAAATGAAAATGGCTGTTATGAAATGCGGCTTGAGAGCATCGGTGGATTCGGTGCTAACCTTTGCGGTAAATTGCTTGGTGAGCTTGGTGCCGCTTATTTAGGACTTAATGCGGCGGCATTTTCAAGCTACGGTTCTGAAAAGCGAGGTTCCCCTGTCAAATCGTATGTGCGATGGAGTGCGCCCGCGCGTGACATTTTGCATAATAGCCCTATTACGCGTCCGCATCTTTTAGTTTTGTTCCACCACGCACTGTCAAAAACGCTTCCGGTCACCGCAGGTGTAGATGAGAATGGCACTTTAGTAGTCAACGCAGACGCGTCTCCTATTGGAATTCGTAACGAGCTTCGTCTATATGCAGGAACGGTATGTTGTGTAAACGCCCTGGAATTGGCACTTGAGAGCAAAAGTCGAATAAATATGGTTATGTTAGGTGCTGTTGCAAAAGCATCAGGTTTTATTCCTATAGAAGCGGTGAAGGAGTTAGTTGCCGACACGTTGGGTAAAAAATATCCTGCAATGCTCGAAAACAACCTAAAAGGAATTGAATTGGGATTCAATAACATGACAAGTCAAACCTTTTCACCCGACGGACGTTTCCCGAAGGTAGAATACAGAGAAATCCGCAGTAAGTGGGGCTATGAAAATGCACCGCTTGGTGGCGCTAACCCGCATTTCGGAAGTACTGTTTCCAATGACTTGTCGCCTTCGAGAGAGGGATTTATACCCCTCTTTTTGCCCGAAAAATGTATTCATTGCGGGCTTTGCGATACCACCTGCCCCGATATGGTGTTTCAGTTTACAAAGGGTGAATACAAAAACAGGGCAACGATGATGAACAGAGGCCTTGACTACCACCACTGTAAAGGGTGTTTGAGGTGTGTTGATGTCTGTCCAACAGGTGCTTTGGTCACAGGCAGAGAAACTGAGCACCCCGATAAAAAATGGTTTGTTCGCAATAAAGACCTCATAACAGAAAGTCTTGATTTTGAGCCTGCCGGTGCTGACCCTTGGGTAACGAGCGAATCCTATTTGGATGAAAAACGTGTTGACGGAGGTCTTATGTAAAATGGAGACAGCAAAACAGAAGTTATTATTTGAAAGTGGCAACGAGCTTGCCGCTTATGCTGCAAAGCAGATAAATTATCACGTAATGGGGTATTATCCCATCACTCCGTCTACACAGATAGCAGAATATTTAGACCGGATGGGTGCAGATGGCGAGCATTCTATCGCTCTAATACCTGCAGAGGGTGAACACAGTGCCGCGGGCATCTGCTACGGCGCTTCTACAGGCGGCGGCAGAGTTTTTAATGCCACCTCTGCCAACGGACTTTTATATGCATTGGAACAACTGCCTGTTCAATCGGGCACACGGCTTCCCATGGTGCTTAATATTGCCTGCCGTACCGTATCGGGACCGCTTTCCATAAAGGGCGACCACAGCGACATTATGTATACCCTTAATACGGGTTGGATTATTCTATTTGCTGATTCGCCGCAGGAGGTGTATGACGGCAATATTTGCGCTATTAGAATTGCCGAAAAATTAAGACTGCCCGTTATTGTTGCATTTGACGGTTTCTTCACAAGCCATCAAAAGCGCAACTGCCATGTTTTTGATGATGACGAAACGGTGCAAAAATTTATTGGGCCTATAAATACCGATAACACTTCATTAAACCTCGAACAACCTATTACGATCGGCTCCTATATGAACGAGCCTGATTTGATGAATAACAAATACCAGCTCCATTTGGCAATGGAAAAGGCACGCACCGTAATTCCCGAAATCTTTGCGGAATATGAGCAGCTGTCGGGTAGAAAACTGAATGAAGTGAAATCGTACAAGATCGATGAGGCAGAAGTTTTGCTGTTTGTTTTGGGCTCCGCATACCTTACTGCTAAAGCGGCTGTAGACAAGCTGAGAAGTGATGGCAAAAAAGTAGGCGTGTTTACCCTCGGTCTACTCCGTCCTTTTCCCTATAAACAAATCGCCGATTTATGCAAAAATGCAAAAACAATTCTTGTAGCCGACCGACAGGACAGCTACGGTGCAAACGGCGGTAATATGTCATTAGAGATACGCGCGGCTTTACAGCGAAAGGGATTGACCCCTAAAGTTATCAGCCGTATATACGGTCTCGGCGGACGCGACTTTTTTGAGCAGGATGCAATAGACCTATTAAATTCTTGCTATGAGGAAAACACCCCCGACTTTGATTACATCGGGATCTATCCGGGGGATACGGATTTCGAGCCTAAACCATACGTTAAGCCTATTATAGATAGCGAATCTCCTGTTCTTATCTCTTGCACAGAAGAAGACGGCAAGGTAACCGTAAAAGGCGGCACGGTTCGTGATACCACCGCAAGACCTAAGCGCTTGGCCCCTGGTCATGGTGCTTGCCCCGGCTGTGGCATACCTGTCAATGTCAACCTGCTTCTCCGCGGGATTGAGGGAAATGTGGTTTTACTGTTCCAGACGGGCTGTGGTATGGTTGTCACAACAGGCTATCCAAAGACCGCATTCAAGGTTCCCTATGTGCATAATCTGTTTCAAAACGGTGCCGCAACCTTAGCAGGCCTTTCCAAAATGTATCACAAGATGCAGGAACGTGGCGAGATGCCGGAGGGCGATATTACCTTTATTATGGTCAGCGGCGACGGCGGTATGGATATCGGGATGGGCTCGGCTCTGGGTACCGCCTTGAGAGGTGACCATGTAATTTTATTCGAATATGACAACGGCGGTTATATGAATACAGGTTATCAGCTATCCTATTCAACTCCTATGGGAGCTAAAAGCGCGACCTCGCACTTGGGAAGTAATCAGTGGGGAAAAAGCTTTTTCAATAAGGATATGCCGCGCATTATGGCGGCTACGGGTATGCCTTATGTGGCTACCGCCGCCGAGAGTGAGCCGAACGATTTTATTAAAAAAGCGGCAAAGGCGCAGTATTACGCAAAAAATTACGGAACGGCTTATATAAAGTGTTTATCTGCCTGTCCGCTTAACTGGGGTGATAAGCCGAATACCGAACGCAAGGTTATCTCTGCCGCGGTAAACAGTTGTTATTTCCCACTGTACGAAGTTGAACAGGGACACACCTCTCTCTCCTTTGATCCCGAGGCAAAGGGCAAAAAGATTCCTGTGGAAGATTGGCTGAAAATGATGGGAAGAACCAAGCATTTATGCGGGGACAACTACGCAGAAATTAGGAATACAATTCAGCAAGAGGTTGACAGCCGTTGGAATCGCCTAAAGGCACTGTCGGAACATCCTGAATTGTAATGGAGGTAATTAATTGAGTTTTTCGCGGGAACGTATTTCCCAAAAACTTCTCGCGGCGGTATGATTGGATTAAATCATGGAAAGGAAACAAAATTACGAAGATGGAAGAGGGCTGTTCGTTAAGAAACTCTGCAAGTTAATGAGTGAGAGTAATTTGTCCTGTCAGTATTTGAGCAGTAAGCGCTTTTGTGAAAAAAGTAGTAATGAAGGCGTCGCTTTGTATGAAGCGACGCCTTTTTGCTATCTATTCCGTTCTTTTCGTTTTGCTCGTCTGACACGGTTAATATGCCGTTCAAAGTCACCGTTGGATATAAGCTCCGCCAACACGAATTGAATGTAAGTCGGAACGGTGCACGAGTAGAAGCCTAATCGCTCTTCGAACGCCGAAACAAGGGGCTTTGGTAACACCATATATCCGACACGGAAAGATGGGGAGACGGTCATTGAAAAGGTATTCATATAAATTACATTGTTGCCGGAAGTATGCGAAAACAATGTTTCCTCCGGCTTTCGGGAAAGCGAAAATTCCGATTCAAAATCATCTTCCACAATAAATCGTTCGCATTGTCCTGCCCACCGTAAATATTCGTGTCTTTTGGAAGCGGAAGCTGTAACTCCGCTGGGATAGCTTCGATAGGGGGAAATGTGCAGTACGTCAGCGTGGCAATTTTGGAGCGCAGCCGAATCGATACCGTCGTGACCGAGAGGTAGTTTTTCAAGTTTGACACCGGAGGTGCTGTATACCTGTTCTATTTTTTTATAAGAGGGTGCTTCGATGGCGTATACCTTATTTCCTCCCAGCAGACCTACAGTCAGATTGTACAGATATTCCGAACCGGAGCCGATGATTATTTGCTTCGGTTCGGAATCGATTCCTCTGCTTCTGGCAAGGTAGTGGCTGATCGCCTCACGAAGCTCCAATAGGCCTATGTTGGGTGAACGGTCAAGAATGGCTTCGCCAAAATCACTGATCACCCTTCGCATCGTTTTCGCAAGCACGGAAAAGGGGAATTCGACAGTGGCCGCGCTTTCGTGACGGCTGGTGTGATGTGTCGGATGAGTTTTATCATTTGCAGAAGCTACAAAACCGTCGGCAGCACGGAAAATGACGAAATAGCCGCTACGCTGACGAGCTTCTATATATCCTTCATCGCAAAGTAAGGCGTAGGCGTGCTCAACCGTCACGGTGCTGATACCTACCTCGTCGGCGATTGTTCTTTTGGAGGGCAGCTTGCTCCCGCAGGAATAGATCCCCTTAACAATATCCTCTCGCACCTGTTTGTACAGTTGAAGGTAAGCGGGAGCCCCTTGTTTATCAATCACATACTTCATCTGATTATATAAAGTTCTCCTTTTCTGGCCATTTCACTATGGTCAGATTTATTATAAACTAATGTGGCAAGTTAATCAATAGGAGAAAATGAAAAATGAAAGAGAAAAGCGCAACTCGAAAAATTGCCTTCGCAGCATTGCTTGCGGCACTGACCTGTGTGGCGACAATGCTTATTAAAATCCCATCACCTTTAAAGGGATATTTGAATTTGGGCGACTGCGTGGTTTTACTTGCCGGATGGATGCTGTCTCCTGTGTACGGTTTTTTGGCAGCGGGACTCGGCTCGGCGCTTGCAGACTTGTTTTCGGGATACGTTGTGTATGCACCTGCAACCTTTGTTATCAAAGGCTTGATGGCGGTGGCTGTATGCTATGGCTTTAAGCTGTTACACAAGAAGCTCGGCAACCTGCCGTCCCGGATCATTGCGGGCATCGTTGCCGAAGTAGTTATGATACTTGGCTATTTTGCATTTGAGGGATTCCTGTATGGCTTTGGTCCGTCTGTCGTGAATATCCCGGCAAACGCTGTTCAGGGAGTGGCGGGACTCATTCTCGGATGTATACTTGTCAAGGCGTTTGAAAAAAGCAAGCTTATGCAATTCTAAAGACGGAATTTGATAAAAACGCACTATACAACATAACGGACGCTATGTTGTCGTTCGTGCCACTTTGATGTACACAAAAAACGTCCTTTTTGGGCGTTTTTTCTCTTTGGGTTGTTTGGTGTAACGATGGTGTGGGTTCCTTTTATTTTTCCAACAAAAGTTTACAGATAACTTGACAGATGTAAAGACTTGTGCTATGCTATTCGCATTAAAAAGCTGGTAAAAGGAAAGGTTCGTATGAAAGAGCAGATCGAACAGTTAAAGAGGGAAAAGAATGCGGTCATTCTCGCCCATTATTATGCGCCTGTCCAGGTGCAGGCACTGGCGGATTATGTGGGCGACTCGTTTTATCTTGCCAAGGTCGCTAAACAAAGCACGGCGGATATTATCGTCTTCTGCGGTGTGGGCTTTATGGGGGAGAGCGCCAAGATCCTCAACCCCGAAAAAAAGGTGTTGATGCCTGATCTTACGGCAGACTGTCCTATGGCACATATGGTAGCCCCCGGCATCATTGCGCAGATGCGCGATACATACGAGGATCTTGCTGTCGTATGTTATATCAATTCTACCGCCGAGATAAAATGTCAAAGCGACGTGTGTGTTACCTCATCCAATGCCGTGAAGATCGTAAGGGCGCTTCCGAATAAAAACATATTCTTTATCCCTGACCGCAATCTGGGTCGCTTCGTGGCTGAACAGGTGCCGGAAAAGAATATCATACTGAACGACGGCTGTTGCCCGATCCATGCTTCCATAACGGCAGAACAGGTGGAGCGTGAAAGAAACAGGCATCCTCACGCCTTGGTTTTGTCCCATCCCGAATGCGAATCGGAGGTTCTTGCGCTGTCAGATTTTGTCGGCAGTACGGCAGAGATCATAGATTACGCTAAAAATAACGAGGCTACCGAGTACATCGTCGTAACCGAAGATGGGGTGGAATATAAGCTGATCACGGATAACCCGAACAAGCGCTTCTATTTTCCCGATCCGCACCCCTGCTGCGGGGACATGAAGGGGAATACCCTGGAGCGTGTTTTATCGGTTTTGCAGAAGGAAGATGGCGTGGTTGAGGTCAGCGAGGAGGCGCGCCGCCGGGCGCTTATTCCTCTTGATAGAATGTTGGAGTTGGCGAAATAAACTATGAATACGGATATTTTAATTGTGGGCTGCGGCGTTGCCGGACTATACTGCGCGCTCAATTTGCCGACGGATAAAAGCATCATCATCGTCACGAAGAATACAGCGTCCAAAAGTGACTCCTTCTTAGCGCAGGGTGGCATCTGCGTTCTCCGGGACGAAACCGATTACAAGCCGTTTTACGAGGATACTATGCGGGCGGGACATTATGAGAACAATCCGGAATCGGTGGATATTATGATCCGCTCTTCGCAGGAGGTTATTCATGATCTCGTAGACTTTGGCGTTCGCTTTGAGAAGAACGGCGAGGAGTTCACTTACACCCGGGAGGGCGCTCATTCCAGACCGCGTATTCTTTTTCACGAGGACGAAACCGGCAAGGAGATCACCTCGCATTTGTTAGAAACGGTAAAGAAACGCAGGAACATCACCTTGATAGAAAACTTTACGATGGTCGATCTGCTCTGCGAAAACAACGTCTGCTCCGGCATTATCGGGCACGATGCGGAAGGACGCTATGTCAGCATTGCCGCAAATTATACCGTGTTGGCTACGGGCGGTATCGGCGGGCTGTTCAAGCATTCCACCAATTACCGTCACTTGACAGGGGACGCGTTGGCGCTCGCTTTAAAATATGGTATCAAGCTACAGCATATCGACTACATACAGATCCATCCCACCACACTCTATACCCAAAAGCACGGCAGGGCATTCCTGATCTCTGAGTCGGTGCGTGGCGAGGGGGCGATCCTGCTGAATGGCAAGGGCGAGCGGTTTGTTAACGAGCTGTTGCCTCGCGATGTAGTAGCCGGTGCCATCTTTGACGAGATGAGGAAGGAAGGAAGCGAGCATGTATGGCTGTCCTTTGCACCGATTCCCGAGCGGGAGATCAAGACACATTTCCCCAACATCTTTAAGCATTGCCTGGAGGAAGGGTACGATGTAACGAGGGAGCCGATCCCTGTGGTGCCGTCGCAGCATTACTTCATGGGCGGTATTGACGTGGACGGCTACAGCAAAACATCCATGGACAGATTATATGCCATAGGAGAAACGGCCTGCAACGGTGTCCATGGCAGGAACCGATTGGCAAGCAATTCGCTATTGGAAAGCCTTGTGTTTGCCAAACGTGCCGCAGGGCATATGACGGCCAATTATAAGATGCTTCCAACGCTACCGGAAATGGATATAGACCCATCCGCCTATGACGGCTATCGGGAAAAGTACAAAGAGTTGGTTTTGACAGCAATCGAAAAGGAGAAAAACAGCCATGAATAATATCACCATGAGACTAAATGCAGATGACTTGATCTTAGGGGCTTTAAAGGAGGACATTACCAGTGAGGATGTTTCTACCAACTCGGTGATGCGGCAGTATCGGCTTGGAGAGGTGGAGCTGATCTGCAAGGAGGATGGCGTGATCGCTGGCCTTGCGGTGTTCAAGAGGGTCTTTGAGCTTTTAGACGACAAGACCGAGGTGACCTTTACCTGTCAGGATGGCGACACGGTAAAAAAGGGACAGCGATTAGGCGTTGTTCGCGGGGATATCCGTGTGCTGCTCTCCGGAGAGCGCACGGCGCTGAACTATCTGCAGCGTATGAGTGGCATCGCCACCTACACGCGTACCATTGCGGATATGCTCAAGGGGAGCAAGACTAAGCTCCTCGATACGCGTAAGACTACGCCCGGTATGCGTATCTTCGAAAAGTACGCTGTTAAGGTGGGCGGCGGATGCAATCACCGCTATAACCTCAGCGACGGTATTCTGCTTAAGGATAACCATATCGGTGCAGCAGGCGGTGTCAAGGAAGCTGTTCGCATGGCGAAAGAATATGCTCCTTTTGTTTGCAAGGTCGAAATTGAGGTTGAAAACCTGGATATGCTGCGGGAAGCCCTGGATGCCGGTGCCGATATTATTATGCTTGACAATATGAGCATCGAGGATATGCGAGAAGCGGTAAGTCTTGCCGCAGGCAGAGCTGTGACGGAGTGCAGTGGCAACGTGACAAAAGAAAACGTTGCAAAACTCATAGACGTTGGTGTGGACTACATATCGAGTGGAGCGTTGACACATTCTTCTCCCATCTTGGATCTTTCTCTTAAAAATCTTCACGCAATATAATTCCGATAAAGAGGTGAATACATGAGAACGGACGAAAGAAGAAAAGAGATCGCCGGATACCTGATGGCGGAACAGAAGCCGGTATCCGGAGGCGCACTTTCGGAGCGGTTCGGTGTTTCCCGACAGATCATCGTGCAGGATATTTCGGTGCTGAAGGCGCGGGGGTACGATATCCTTTCCACCCACAGCGGCTACGTTCTTCAGCAGTCGCCGCTTGTGGAACGAGTCTTTAAGCTGTATCATACCACCAAACAGACCGAGGATGAACTAAATACCATCGTTGATCTTGGCGGTACCGTGGTGGACGTCTTTGTCTGGCATAAGGTATATGGAAAAGTAACGGCACAGCTTAACATCTTTTCACGGCTTCATGTAAAGCAGTTTATCGAGGGTGTCAGAAGCGGTAAGTCTACCGAACTGATGAACATCACCGGGGGATATCATTATCACACCATTCGTGCCGACTCTGAGGAGATCTTGGATGAGATCGGTAAGGCTCTTGAAGAACGCCGGTATATTGCCCCTGAAATATAAAAGGCGGTTTCATTTTTGTATAGAAAGACAAGAAATTGCGCGTTTTCCTGTTGCATTATATGGGAATTTCTGTTATTATGGAAATGCATTTTTCAACAATCATTTTGTTCGGAGGAGGAAGAGCATAATCATGAATCCAAATACTGTGCAAATTCTGATTGCCATGGTCGTATATATGGCGGTGGTCATCGGGATTGGTGCGCTTTATGCAAAGCGCGCCAACAAGAACTCCGAGGCCTATTTCCTGGGTGGCCGTTCTCTCGGCCCGTGGGTAACGGCGATGAGCGCCGAGGCTTCGGATATGAGCGGCTGGCTTTTGATGGGTCTGCCGGGTGTGGCCTACTGGTGTGGCCTCGCGGATGCCGCGTGGACGGCCATCGGCCTGGCGGTGGGCACCTATATCAACTGGCTGATCGTTTCCAGGCGGCTGAGAAGATATAGCGTCAGAGCCAACAACTCTATCACGTTGCCGGAGTTTTTCTCCAACCGATTCAGAGAAAACAAAAAAACCATTATGATGATTGCCGGTGCCTTCATTTTGGTCTTCTTTACCGTGTATGCGTCCAGTTGCTTTGTCACCTGTGGCAAGCTGTTTTCTACCTTGTTTAATCAGCCTTACGTAGTTATGATGATCATCGGTGCCGCTTTCGTGCTGCTCTACACCCTGCTTGGCGGCTTCCTGGCTGAAAGCGTTTCCGATTTCATGCAGGCCATCGTCATGATCGTGGCGCTGACCGTTATTGTTGTGATCTCAACGGTGCAGGCGGGCGGCATCGGTGCCGTGGTGGATAACGCCCGGGAGATCCCTGGCTTCTTGGAGTTCTTCGGCTTGGCAGAGCCGGTTAATGCTAATGGCGACGTGATCTCCGGCATCAGCGCTGAGGCGATTAAGGCCGATTCCGCTTTGGCTGTGCAGGGAGTAGCGAATGACACGGCTATGTTCGGCGCAGCTTCCAACTACAGTCTATTGAGCGTCTTCTCTATGATGGCGTGGGGTCTGGGCTACTTCGGTATGCCCCAGGTGCTGTTGCGCTTTATGGCGATCCGCAAGGAGGAGGAGCTTAAGCGCTCTCGCCGTATTGCTGTAGTTTGGGTCGTGATCTCCTTGACCGTTGCGGTGTTTATCGGTATTGTGGGTCGTCAGCTTTTCCCGGTTGAGCATTTGACCAAATCCTCCGCGGAGAGCATTTTTATCACGCTGGCTACCAGCTCTCTGCCGGCGATTTTGGCGGGCTTCGTGATGGCGGGTATCCTGGCCGCCACCATCAGCTCCTCCGACTCCTATCTGCTCATTGCCGCCTCGGCGTTTTCCAAGAATATCTTCCAGGGTATTTTTAAGAAAAGTGCCACCGATAAGCAGGTTATGCTCGTTTCCCGCATCACCCTTTTGGTGCTGACGGTGATCGGTGTCTTGATCGCCTTGGATGAGGACAGCGTGATCTTCCAGATCGTGTCCTTTGCCTGGGCAGGTTTTGGCGCTACCTTTGGACCGCTGATGCTGTTCTCTCTGTTCTGGAAGCGCACCAACAAGGCGGGCGCCATTGCCGGTATGGTCAGTGGTGCGGGCATGGTGTTCCTTTGGAAGCTGGTCATCAGCAAGCTGGGGGGCGTTTTCGCGATCTACGAGCTGCTGCCTGCCTTCATTTTCTCCTCCATCTGCATCGTGGTGGTTTCCTTGCTGACCAAGGAGCCTTCTAAAGAGATCCAGGAGGATTTCGAAGCGGTGCGTGCGGGTAATACCGAGATTGCTTGACAAACCGATAATTAAAATACAAAGGCAAAGCCCCTATGGTAAGGGATAACAACAGGCACTAATGTATCTTGAGGGATACATTAGTGCCTTGCGTTTTCTGCCTTTTCATGCTATACTGGCCGTGAGGAAAGGCAGGGGACGGTCATGCGCAAGGTCTTAAAAATAGCCGCTATCGTTTTGGCAGTGCTTGTAGTGTTTTTCGCGGTGATTAATATCATTCCCCCCAAGAAGACCATGGAGAACAACCCCTTCCGGGTAGGAGAGGGGGAGCTGCCTATGATCGCCGCCCATCGCGGCGGTAGTACCAATAACCCGGAAAACACCATGCTGGCTTTCCGTGAAGCGGTCACCACCATCGGTGTGGATATTATCGAAAGCGACCTGTATCTTACCAAGGATGGGTGTCTGGTGTACAACCACGACGACTATATCGATAAGACCTGCAACGTAAACGGCGACCTCTCCCTCGACGAGGTGGAAGCCCTGTGCGAGGATGAGAGTCGACGACATTACATTGCGGATATGACCTTGGCAGAACTGCAACAGTACAATTTTGGCTACTACTTTGAGGATGCAAACGGTGAGCGGCTCTACAAGGATGTGATGGATATTCAGGGCGCCGGTCTGCAGATAGCCACGGCGGATCAGCTCTTTGCGATGTTCTACGAGAGCCACCCGGAGCTTCTGTTTATTGTGGAGATCAAAAACGAGGGGGATAAGGGCGTGGAGGCTTGCCGCGTCTTGTCGGAGACCCTCGATAAATACCCGAACTACAAGAAACGCATGGTTATCGGCACCTTCAACGACGAGGTGGAGAAGGAGTTGCGTACCAATTACCCCGACCTGTTGCGAGGGGCGTCTACCGGTGCCGCGGCGCAGTTTGTGCTGACCCAGTTTTTTGGCGTAAACCTTTTCGATAACAGCGACTTTGCCTGCCTACAGATCCCGCTGTCTTACGACATCGGTATCGAAGTGTCGCTGGATAAGCAAACCCTGGTGGATCGTGCCCACCGCCGGAATATCGCGGTGCAGTATTGGACGATTAATGACGCCGATGAGATGCGTATGCTCATCGAGATGGGCGTGGATGCCATTATGACCGATGACCCTAAACTGCTTAAGGACGTCTTAAATGAATACCAATGATCGATTAGAAAGGAAGATGCGGCTATGTTTCAAAAGAAGTTTTGTGCCCATCGTGGCGTGTCGGCGTTGATGCCGGAAAATACGTTGCCCGCTTTCGCGGCAGCACTGGCTCTCGGCGCGGAGGAGATCGAGTTCGATGTGCGTCTGACCAAGGATAACCGGATGATCGTCAGCCATGACCCAGTGCTGGAGCGCATCTCCGACGGCCAGGGGAATGTGGCAGACTACACCTTGGCAGAGCTCAAGGCACTTAATGTGGGGGTCAAGCACGGTTGGCAGGTGGGCTTTTGCACCCCGGAGGAGGTATTTGCCCAGCTGGCCAATCGGATCACCTTTAATATCCATCTCAAGCAAGCGGGGGAGGACGGCTTCATCGTCCGGGAACTGTTGCGTCTGATCGAGCAGTACGACGCCTTTGACAACGTTTACTTTGCCGCGTCCCCCAATGTACTGGAATGGACCGAGCGGGTGGCCCCATCGGTGCGCCGGGTGGCCATCCAGTTGCGGGATGATACGATGGGGATCTACGAGATGGCCAAGACGTATCATTGCGCGGGTGTGCAGTTCTGGCTCGGCATGTTTGACAAAGCGCTTATTGATCGCTTGCACGATGAGGGGATATGGTGCAATCTGTTTTACGCCGACAAAGCGGAGGATTACACCAAGTATTTCGAGATGGGTATCGACACCCTGCTCACCAACCGCATGGATCTGGCCGCCGACTATCGACGGCACACCAGCGGTGATAAAGCTGTAACTTGAAATGCCCTGTGGGGCGTGCTATAATGGCTTCGAGGTGGTGAGAGCATGAAAAAACTGTTAACTTTTTTTCTGTGTGTGGCGCTGTGCCTGAGTGTTGCCGGGTGTGGGTCTAGCACGGAGGAGCGCAATGAAGAGGCCCGCGTGGTGCTGGATAAGGTGCTTGCCAAGGAGATTCCCTTTACTCTGTACAATATGTATATCGAAAAAATCAGCGAGGAGATCTTGGAAGACTTTTCCTTTCCCACGAACAGTAGCGCGCTGAACATGTTTCTTCCTGCTTGTTACACCTATGTGGATGCGGATGGAGACGGCGTGGAGGAACTGGTGGTGGTGGATATCCAATACTCCTGTTTCCTCTTTTTGCGCTACGATCGGGAGGACGATACTGTCTACGGCTGTATGGAACGCTCTATTGCCATTCCGGGATTCAAAACGGACGGCACCTACACCAAGAGTGTCACTACGGAGGGCGCCCGGGTGATCTACCGCCTCGCTTTTGATAAGACCCAACACCAGGCTGCCGAAAAAGCTCATTTGGACGAGAAAAATGGGGTCTACCAGATCGATGGGAAAAATGTGAAAAGAGAAGAGGCGGAGAAATATTTTGCCGATTGGCAACAAAACACCCCCGATATACAATTCACCAAACACCCTGACAATGATATTGTCATTCCGGGTAAATGACTTTGTCCTCTCCGCTACCGGCGGAGAGGATTTTTTTGTTGTGTTTTTCACGAGTGGGTGGTATACTACCATCAAAGGCGGTGTCTCGTTGAGGCACTGCTGTGAGGGAGGATAGACTATGAGACATGTATTAGTCGTTGTGGACATCCAAAAGGACTTTGTGGATGGAGCCTTAGGTACTCCGGAGGCGGTAGCAATGGTGGATAAGGCCGCCGAAAAGATCCGCCGTTTTCAGGGGGATATCTTTGTGACCTACGACACGCATTTTCATAACTATATGGAAACCGCTGAGGGAGCGAAGCTGCCCGTGCCCCATTGCGTTAAAGGGACCTCCGGATGGGAGTTGGATGCTAAGATCGCTGATGCGCTCAGCGATAAACATTACACCACTGTGGAGAAGCTGACCTTTGGTTCGGTGGAGCTCCCCGGGCTTATTAGAGCCGCTGTAGGGGAGATGGATTTTGACGTGACACTTATCGGCCTCTGCACGGATATCTGCGTGGTGTCCAATGCGTTGATTCTCAAGGCCCATTTCCCTGAGAAGGAGATCTACGTGGATGCCGCTTGTTGCGCCGGCGTGACGGTGACTACCCACAATGCCGCCTTGGAGACCCTTAAGATGTGCCAGGTCGTTGTGTGACCATACAAATAACGGAAGGTGAGTACGATGTTTGATGCCAATAAGGTGAAGAATGATTGCGTCCGGTGGATACAGGACTTTTTTGAGAAGAACGGCAAGGACTGTAACGCGGTGGTCGGCATTTCCGGCGGGAAGGACAGCTCCATTGTCGCGGCTCTGTGTGTGGAGGCGTTGGGTAAGGAGCGGGTCATCGGCGTGCTGATGCCCCAGGGAGAACAGCACGATATCGATATGGCCTATCTGCTGGTTAACCACCTGGGCATCCGGCATTACGTGGTGAACGTAAAGGCGGCGGTGGACGGTGTGCTGAACAACCTGCCGTCGGAGCTGGAGATCACTCCCCAAAGCAAGATGAATCTGCCGCCCCGCATCCGTATGTCTACCCTGTACGCCGTCTCTCAGAGCTGCAACGGCCGGGTGGCCAACACGTGTAATCTGTCGGAGGATTGGGTGGGCTATTCCACCCGCTATGGGGATTCGGTGGGGGATTTTAGCCCCCTGTCCCATCTGACCGTCACGGAGGTAAAGGAAATCGGCCGCTTGTTGGGTCTGCCGGCTGTACTGGTAGACAAGACGCCGATCGATGGCCTTTGCGGCAAGACGGATGAGGATAACCTGGGCTTTACCTACGCAGAGCTGGATATCTATATCCGTACGGGCGAGATGGCGGATGAGGAAAAGAAAAAGCGCATTGATCGTCTGCACGAGATCAACCAATTCAAGCTTCAGTTAATGCCCTGTTTTAAGCCGGAATTCTAAAATCGATCCTATAGAGAGGTGGTGGTAGCTTGAAACGAAAGGGTGTATATACTGCATACAAAGTGATTGTGCTGGTTGCTGTTGCGGCTGTTGTTGCCTTCTATTTGTATGACGTCATTGCCTTAGGAGAGTCGGTTACGGAAAACCTCTTCAGGACGGTTGCTCTTGTGTCGTTACTTCTTGGCATGCTGATCAGACTGTCATCCGGTGGTGGCAGAAAGAGCCTGGAAATATACGAAAAAGCTTACGAGGATGAAATCGGTTACGCGTTTCACGATAGGCCATTTGTCCGTAAAAAGCTGCTGTGCGCTTGCCGGTTGTATGATGAGGGTAATTACCGCAAGGCACTTAAATACCTCTATGATTTGCTAAGGGGGGCAAAGCAGGAGCGGGATGTGGTTCCCGTTTTGCTGTTTATCGCTTTGTGTTATTCGGATGCAGGGGCGCCGAGTGAGGCAATCAAGGTTTACTATGAAGTCCTCCGGTACGCTCCTAACGATGCAAAGGTCCACAGCAACCTGGGGCTTCTGCATATGGAGGAGGGCAATTTTGATATGGCTCTTCAGCATTATAATAAGTCTATCGAGTGCAAGCCGGACCATTATTATGCATACATAAACCGGGCAAATTATTATTTCCGCCTTATGGACGATGACCGTGCCGTTTCCGACGCGCTTTATGCGTTAGACGTCAAGAATAATGGGGTAGAAGCGGCTTCTTTGTTGGCTATCCTCTTTGCTCTGCGAGGGGATGAGGACAACCGACAGAAATATTTCCGCATCGCGGTTACATCGGGCAAGAGTCCGGAAGACTTGAATGAAGTCATTCACTATTATCGGCAGGAACGACAAGCGGCGGAAAACAGCGAGGACGATGGCACATGAAAACCTTTTGCTTTACCGTGGATGACAACATCCGTTTTCTTAAGGAACTAACAGAGAGTGCCTATAAAAGCCTCTTCGACCACCCCTACATGGCGGTATATAAGCGCCTACATGAGGCGTTTGACCTTAAGGTGCAGCTCAACCTGTTCTACCGGATGGAGGGGTTTGATCTGTCGCAGATGACGGCGGCCTATTACGAGGAGTGGCGGGGAAACGCCCATTGGCTTAAGCTCTCCTTCCATTCGGCGTGGGAGAACGTTCGTCCCTACGAGCGTTCCGGGTATGACGAGGTGTACCGTGATTGTCGGGCGGTGCATGAACAGATCTGCCGCTTTGCATCTCCCGCGACTCTGGCAGACACCACCACCATCCACTATTGCTGTACCACGCCGGCGGGGACGCAGGCACTGGCAGACAACGGTGTCCGCGGCTTGCTGGGGCTCTATGGCACAGCAGAACAGCCCTGCCTTTCCTATGAGGTGGGGGAGGACACGGCATCCCGCATCCGCGCCGGGGAGATCCTGCGAGTCAACGGTATTGCCCACGCCCCCATCGACATTGTCCTCAATGGGTGCTCCAAGGAGGCTATCCCGGAGCGGCTGGCGGGGCTTACCCACCGGGACACGGTGTGGGTAATGATTCACGAGCAGTATTTTTATGAGGATTACAAATGGTATCAGCCGGATTTTGAAGATAAACTGCATGCCGCCTTCGCCTGTTTGACAAAGGCAGGGTACCACAGCCGCTTCTTTGAAGAACTGCTGAAATAGGATGTGATGTACATCCTTGGTGACGCACGAGGGTGCTATGAAAAAGAGATGAGCCGAAGGAGGTGTCCTTCGGCTCATTTTTTGCTTTGTATAGCGCGGATGTGATCCTTGACAATGATATTGATGTATTGCGATAGTGAGCGGTCATCTTTTTCCGCTTCTTCTCGTGCCCTTTCCAGAATATCGCTGTCAATGGTTATACTGATCTTTTCTTTTAACGGTTTCATGCGATCACCTCAAAAAATATTATACCGCATCCTGCTATTTGGTATTGACAAGTAGGATAAAGTAGGATTGCCATTTGGCGAATTTTGTTATTTTAGGAGTGTTGAAATGAAGTATTGTACAAGATGTGGCAAAGAGATTCAGGATGGCGGAAAGTTTTGCCCCGGCTGTGGCGCTTCTATGCCACAGTCTTACGCACAACAGCCCATGATGCAGCAGCCCTACGCACAGCAGCCTGTGATGCAGCAGCCCATGGCACAGTCTACCGGTAAATCCTCCAAGGGGAGCATCCCTGCTTTTGTGCTGGGCCTGATCGGTGCTATTTTTGGCTTGTTCGGCGGTCTCTGCGTTTCCGCCTGCTACAGCCTTTCCGGCGATGACGGTGTTCCGCTACTCTTGATGGTGGGCGGCAGTGTAATCGGCCTGATCGGTGCCTGCCTTTGCTTCAACAAGGCGAAAATCGGCTCTCTCCTGGAGATTCTTGGCGCGGTGATGATCGCCATCTGCGCTTTCGGTATCACCGGCGCTGACTTCATGTCTCTGGTAGGCATGGCGATGCTGGCGGTAGGTGGCATCGTCGGCCTGCTTACTTCTGGCACCACCAAGGGCTGATGATCCCCTACGTTCATACGCCGCTGGGAGATATATCCTCCTTTACCCTATGCGTGGCAATCGGCGTGGCCGTTATGTTCTTTCATGTGTACCTATCCCTTAAGCGAGTAGATCGCATCGCCGAGGTGGCCTTCGTCTATCCACGCATGGTCATTGCCGGCGTTGTCGGTTTTGGTGGCGCGGCGTTGACGGATGCCTTTTTCAAGTATCTTGAGTACGGCGTGTTCAAGCTGTATGGCATTACCTTTTACGGTGGGCTCATCGGTGCCAGCATCGCCATGTATGTGCTCTTGCGGGTCGGAAGAAGCCGAACCACCTATGACGTGACCGGGTGGTTTAGCGTGCTGACGCCGGCGTTTATTCTGTTTCATTTTTTCGGACGCTTGGGCTGCTTTTTCGGTGGTTGCTGCTATGGACGGAACGCCGAAGGAGCGTTTACGCTCTTGTTCCCGGATAATGAGGCCATGGGGATCCTCCATGAGGGGTTGCGCTGTTATCCCACACAATTGTTTGAGGCGTTGACGCTGATGGCTATATTTGCTTTGGTATGTGTTTCTAAGCACAAGTATGTAACCTATTTAGTTGCGTATTCTGTGGCAAGGTTTCATCTGGAGTTGTTACGAGGGGATGACCGCGGAGAGACCGGATCGACTTTTTCTCCGTCACAGTTGATGGCCCTCCTTGTGCTTTTTGGGTGTGCGACGGCTATTGGTGTTCGTTTTTTTCGTCGTGAGAAGAAAAAGCTCTCGTGAACAAGTTGAGGGGATCAGTATCCGCCCACCGTTGTGGGCGGATACTTTTATAGTGATCTAAAGGTGACTTGAGCGGGCTGACGGTCTCATCAAAAATGCCGAAAACGCATTGACAATATGTGACAGACATAGTATAATAGGAATACCAAAATTTTGGAGGGATTGTATTATGTCAGCCTGTGCAGAGCTTTTTACAGCACTTCTCGATTCTAAGGGTCTTCGGTATGGTTCGCATGTGGATAACGATGGCGATACCGTGGTGGATTTCCCCTATCAGGGCAAAGTAGCAAAGTGTTTCTTCTCTGGCGATGAGGGTAAGTATTTCTCTCTCTACATCGTTTATGAGAACGTTCCGGAGGATAAGTTCGCTGACGTTTTGTTCGTGTGCAACGAACTGAACAACAAGTACAAGTGGGCGACCTTCTACATTGACAAGGACAGAGATCTGGTGATCCACGACGATGCCCTGCTGTCTGTAGAAACGGCGGCTGAGGAAGCGTTTGAGCTGCTTGCTCGTATCCTCAACATCGGTAGCGAGGCGAAGCCCCTCATCATGAAGGCTATCTACGCTTAATAGATGCTTTACGGCTCATCAGTGCGGACGGTCTAATTGACAACTGTCCAGCGGTGATGAGCCGCTTTTTATCATTGCGAAAGGTCGTGTAACCGCTATGAGTCTTATTAAGATCTCTATTCTTCTTCGCACCCCTGAGGTGGTGTGGGCGTATGAGAAGGCGAAGGACAGCGCGTTTTGGGAGGATATCCTTTCCAAGCTTTCGGAATCCCTGGCGCCTGCCAAGCTGGAGCATAAGGGCGTGGGTAGCTTCCAGCATCACTTCTATGTGGAGGGGGATAAAGCGCCGGATTACTACAAAGAGCTTATCAAAGATGTGCTTGTTTCTATGCTACCGGATGAAGCCCAGCGCAAGTCGGTTATTGTCTCGGTGACCCAGCCGGAGGAGCAACAGCCGTCGGCACCCGAACAGCCGTCTACGCCGGAGCAGGCGCCTCCTGCGGCAGAGCCGCCCCAAGCCCCCAACGAAAAGTCGTCTGAGCCGAAGGCGATGCCCGAGGAGCCCCAAAAGCCGGCAGAGCCGCTTACCTTATCCGGACAGGCGGAGAAGATCAAAGCCCTGAAGGATGGCCTGCTGAGTAAGATTCGCGGCCAGCGACACGCGGTGGATGAGGTGGTGCAGAGCATTTTCGAGTGCGAGATGTTTGCGGCCCTAAATCCCAAGCGCAAAGGCCCCCTCGCCACCTTCCTTTTTACCGGCCCCTCCGGTGTGGGTAAGACCTTCCTGGCGGAGCAGTGCAGTGAGCTGTTGGGGCGCCCCATGCTTATTGTGGATATGAGTGAGTATTCGGATAACCTGGCCAACAACAAGTTCAATGGGGAACATGGCCAGGCGGCGGTGGTCACCGGCTTTGTTCGCCAGAATCCCAACGGCATCATCATCTTTGATGAGGTGGAAAAGGCGCACATCAATACCATCCACCTGTTCCTGCAGATCCTGGATGCTGCCCGCCTGATGGATCACAAGGTCAAGAAGGAGGTATCCTTCCGTGATACCATTATCATCATGACCACCAACGCCGGTAAGGCCTTGTATGAGGATGCCACTGTCTGCGACCTGTCCAGTACCCCTCGTAGCGTGATCCTGGATGCTTTGCGTACGGATGTGAACACGCAGACCAATGAGCCCTATTTTCCCGAGTGCATCACCACACGCATGGCCAACGGTCACGTGATCCTGTTTAACCATCTGGAGCCCTTCTCACTTATGGAGATCGTGCGCGACGAGATTGCTCTGCAGATGAGCTTGTTCGAGCAATCCTCCGGCATCAAGGTGGAGTACGATCCCCAGCTCTTATCTGCCCTGGTGCTGTATAACGGCGGCGGTGTGGCAGATGCCCGCACTCTGCGCGGCCTTGCCCGCAGTATTCTGGTGCGGGAGCTACAGGAGGTCGTGATGCAGCTGTACGCCAAAGGCGGGGCACAGGTGGATGCTTTGAAAACGGTGACTCTCAGCGTGGACACGGACAGCGATGGCAACGATGCCATAAGCGGGCTGTTCGTCAGCCGCGACAAGATGCGGGTGGCGGTGTTCTCCGATAAAGCTGCAGATGCCGTTGTACTCGAAGGCGAACGGCACAATACGGTGTTTGAGGTGCAGACGGACAGCGATCTGTTCAAGCGGCGTATTCGTGGTGTCACCGATTATGTGCTCATTGACCCACTGTGTGGTATGACGGATACGGATCGCCTTCCCAACGACATTGAGGACATCGACTCGGACGGCATGCGTATGTTTGAGTATGTGCGGGAATTCTCTTCTGAGATACCGGTGTACATACTGGATACTTCCTCGGATGTGGTGCGTTCCTTCGACACCCTGCTTGCCAGAGGTGCCAAGGGGATCATCCGTTTGGATGCGGCGACACTGGGGGAGACACTGGACACCTTGTCCTTTAACGCTCTCATCAACAACGCCGTATATTCTCTGGGTCGTTCCGGTAAGTTTTTGTCCTTCAATTGCGCCCAGTACATCATTGATGAGACCTGCGCAGTTATCTCCTTTGAAAAGCTGCAGCTCAAGAGCGCAGCTCGTGCCGGTGACAACGGCATGATCGCTAAGAAGGGGGAGAACAATAACCTCAAGTTCAAGGACATCATCGGCTGTAAGGCCGCCAAGGAGACCTTGCGCGAGTATTGCAAGGCGCTGGATAATCCCCGCCAGATGGCGCTGTCCGGCAGGCGGATGCCTAAGGGCGTGCTGTTCTACGGCCCTCCCGGCACCGGCAAGACCATGCTGGCCAAGGCGATGGCTAACGAGTGTAACGCCACCTTCTTCCCGGTATCCGCCACCTCCTTCTTCGGCTCGCTGGTAGGCGAAACCGAGCGCAACATCCGTGACATCTTTAAGAAGGCGCGTAAGTACGCCCCCTCCATCATCTTTGTGGATGAGGTGGATGCCATCGGCAGACGGCGTGTTGGGTCGCCGTCCACCTCCCACAACGAGGATGCGCTCAACACCTTCCTGGCGGAGATGGATGGCTTTGTAACGGATGAAAAACGCCCGGTGTTCATCCTTGCCGCTACCAACTACGACCTGGAGGGGGACAGCGGTCGGGTGCTGGATGCCGCCTTTGTTCGCCGGTTTGACAGCAAGATCCTCATTCCGTTGCCGGATACCGATGACCGCTATGACTTCCTGGTGGCTTGCCTTAAGAAGCACGGCATCCATTTTGGCGAGGATCATGAGAAGATCCTGCGGAATATGGCGGAGCGCACCGGCGGCATGAGCAATGCCGACTTGGATATGATGAACGCGCAGTTCGTCAGAGCCATTGGCGACGGTGAGCCTGACCGAGCCAAGTACATGGATACGCTGGATGCCTTCCGCTTCGGTGAGGTGAACAAGATGGATCCCGACCACCTGCGGCAGACGGCGTGCCACGAAGCAGGTCACGCCCTGGTATGCCGGTTGTGCGGTACTACCCCCTCCTTCCTGACCATCGTATCTCGAGGTGGCTATGGTGGATTTATGGAGAGTGCCGGGGAGAATAAGCGCGGCACCTACACCTATGACCAGCTAATGAATCTGGTGTGTCGCTGCCTGGCCGGTCGTGCGGCGGAGATCGAGCTATACGGTAGCTCTGAGGGCATCAACACCGGCGCCAGCTCCGATATTCAGAAAGCGCGGTATTATATCCGTGCCAGTCTGGGCGACTTTGCCATGGGCGATAAGCTGTTAGGCCGCTGGAAGCCGGAGGAGGCAGAAGCGCTCATGCAAGCGCAGTACACCCGTACCCGGGAGATGCTCCGCGAGCATCGCGCTACCCTGGAAAAGCTGACGGATCTGTTAGCACAGAAGAAGAGCCTCGATCAAAACCAGATGGAGGAGTTCTTCAAAGCCGAAAAAATCTGATAGAATTAGGCTCCCTCTACGGCTGAAGTGCCGTGGAGGGAGCCCTCTTTTCCCGCTTTTACGCTCAAAAGACAAATGTTGACAACAAACGACAAGAACTGTATAATGTATTCGTATATCTGTACGCTGTTGACGGAAACTTTTCCGTTCGGCGATGGTGTTAACGATTATATGAGGAGTGGAAAGTATGGGCACTCAGGAAACGAAGGCTACGCCCGAAGAGGAGACCTTTGTGGCAATGCAGACCAAATTTGAAGCGTATACCGGCAATGAACCGTATCTGTTCGTTAGTTATTCTCATCGCGATACGGCGGTGGTTTTTCCGATATTGGATGCTTTATATGACCGCAAGTACCGGCTTTGGTATGACGAGTCCTGCGAGACCGGCAACGATTTTCGGGATGAACTGCGTGACAGGATTCATAGTTCCGAGGCGGTACTTCTGTTTGTGTCGGAGTCCTCTATGCGTTCTCCCTTCTGCGGGATGGAGATCATTGTCGCTCGCGAATACGGTAAGCGGCTGTATCCCATCTACCTGGATGATGCGGCGGTACCTCCGGCGTTCCAGATATTATTGGCCAATACCCATCACAGCACTACGGATAACATGGATAAGCTTATCAAATCTATGGTTCGGGATCTGCCGGCTGTCACAATGGACAGACTGACTACAGAGGATGGTGTTCTGATGAAGTGCGAAGATAACGGCAAGACCATCGAGGTCGATGAGGGTATCCGGGAGATCAACGCTGAGGCATTCAAGTGCCGTCGGGCCTTGAATACCATCAAACTGCCCGAGACGCTGGAGTCCATTGGCCTGGAGAGCTTCCGCGGTTGCACCAGCCTTAAGGAAATGCACATCCCGGAGAGGACGCTGCGTATCGGCGAAAGCGCCTTCCGTGATTGCACCGATATGAAGAAGCTGACCATCCGGAATAATTGCATCAAGATCGGCGAGCGCGCTTTTGAGAACTGCGCAAGCCTTGAGGATGTGGAGCTGCCCAGTGGTCTCACGGAGATCTATGGCGGTGTGTTTAATAGCTGTAAGAGTCTGCGTTCCATTTCTCTGCCGGAGAAGCTGACCATTCTGGGGGAAAGCGCTTTCTCGGATTGTATCCTGCTGGAGAGCATCGAAATCCCTGCCACCGTCACTAAGATCGACGACCTGGCCTTTAACGGCTGCGTAAAGATGACCAAGCTTATCCTTAACGAAGGGCTTAAGAAGATCGGCAAGAGCGCGTTTAAGAATTGTCGTGCTTTGACCAAGGTCTCCTTGCCCTCCACCGTTACCAGCATCAGCAACGCACCTTTCCGCGGTTGCGAGTCTCTCAAATCTATTAAGGTGGAAAGCAAAAACAAGTACTATAAGTCCGAGCCGAACAAGCGGGAGGGCACCGACCACGTGCTGTTCAATAAAAACAAGTCGGTCATTATTGCTTATCCTGCCAGTAGCCGTGAGGTGCAGTACGACATCCCGGACAGCGTGACCATCATCAGCGATTGGGCCTTCTGCGAGTGCAAGAAGCTCAACCGTATTACCATCCCGGACAGTGTCCACGAGATTGGTGAGGGCGCCTTCTGCAACTGCGCACTGCTTGATGAGGTGGAGATTCCGGATAGCGTCACGGTGATCGACGATTGTGCGTTCCGCGGCTGTACCAATCTTGAAAAGGTTATTATCCCCAACAGTGTAACGGAGCTTGGCTGGGGCTTGTTCGATGGCTGTGAAACCTCCGTGACCGTATATTGCGAGGAGGGGTCAGCGGTGCAGGAGTACTGCCGCCGCAACGGTATTCGTGAAGCGCGGTTGTATGAAGAGGAAAACGATTAATGAGTGCTATAATAGAAGCCCCATCCCTTGGGGGGCGTTGCTGGGCCTTTGTCAAAAAGAACGCCGTTATGTGTATCGCTCTGGTGGCGGCTGTCGTTACCAGCTTCATCATACCGGTGGATGGGGAGTACCTTGGATATTTCGACTTTAGGACGTTGACCTGCCTGTTTTGTGTGCTGGCGGTGGTGTGCGCTTTAAAGAATGTCAATTTCTTCTATATGTTGGCGCGAAAGGTCGTTCAGCTGTTTAAGACGGCGCGTATGAGTGTCTTGGCACTGGTGTATATCACCTTCATTGGCTCCATGCTGATTGCCAACGAC
The DNA here is from genome assembly GCA_045537135.1 of Acutalibacteraceae bacterium. Lineage (GTDB taxonomy): Bacteria > Bacillota > Clostridia > Oscillospirales > Acutalibacteraceae > UBA5905. The sequence goes on along the minus strand of JAZSOW010000005.1, from coordinate 30,809 downwards.
ATGGCATTGCTCACCTTTCTGCCGCTGGGCTACTTTGTGCTGACCACCACCAACATGCACAAGTACATGGCGTTCACCTTCATTATGCAGAACATCGCGGCCAATCTGGGTGGTATGCTGACCCCCTTTGGCAATCCGCAAAACCTGTATCTCTACTCCAAGTATGAGATTCCCAACCTGGAGTTTATGAGCATTATGGCTCCGCCCTTCGTTCTGTCTGTGGTGATCATCACTCTGTGCTGTATCCTCTTTGTGAAAGCGGAGCCACTGCGTCTGGAAGACGAAAAAATCAATCTGGATCCCAAGCGAACGGTGCTGTATCTCATTCTGTTCGCCCTGTCCATTGCCATCGTATTCCGCGGCATACCCTATTGGGTCGGCCTGGTCATCATCCCACTTGCGTTGCTCTATTTGGATCGCAAGGCCTTGTTGATGGTGGATTACGGCTTGCTGTTCACCTTTGTGTTTTTCTTCATCTTTGCCGGTAATATGGCTCGGATCGACGCGGTGAAGGATCTGTTTTCCACGTTGTTGGATAAGAGCACCCTTCTGTTTAGCGTTGCATCCTGTCAGGTGATCAGTAATGTCCCCTCAGCGATCCTGTTGTCCCAGTTCACGGGGAATTACGCCGATCTGCTGGTGGGTGTCAACATTGGCGGTGTGGGTACGCTCATCGCCTCTTTAGCCAGCCTTATTACCTTCCGTGAGTACGTGAAGCATAATCCCGGCAAAGCCGGTTATTACATCGGGATGTTCTCCCTGTTTAATTTTGGCTTCCTTATCCTGCTGACCGGCTTTATGTTCCTACTAAATCTGTTCTAAAATTCTAAAAGACCTCCACTGGTGGAGGTCTTTTTCCCTTTATGACTTGTGCAGGGCGGCGGTTTGTGCTACAATGCAAAAAAGCCTACTAAGTAAGGAGAGAGCGGCATGACGTTAGGTAACGTGTTTATTTTAGGTGATAGCTATTCCACATTTGAAGGCTGTATCCCGCATGGGTATGAGTCTTGGTACTATATCCATCCGCTTAACGACACGGATGTAGATACGGTGGACAAGACATGGTGGAAGCAACTGCTGGACAGCACCGATTCCCGGCTTCTTCTCAACTGCAGCTGGTCCGGCACTACCATCTGCCATACCGGCTATGGTGGCGATTGCTCCGATCGTTCTTTTGTCAGCCGCTTTGATCGGTTGGAGCGGGAAGGCTTTTTTACGGAAAACACCGTGGATACCGTCTTTATTTTCGGTGGCACCAACGACTCCTGGGCCGGCTCTCCCGTGGGAGAGCCTATGTACGACGCTTGGGAAAAGCAGGATCTGTACAGCGTCCTGCCCGCGGTGGGGTATCTCTTGCACCGGGTGACGAGTGTTCTGCCCCAGGCACGGGTGGTTTTTATCTTGAATACGGAGCTTAGATCGGCGATTGCGGACGGTATCCGGGCGGCTTGTGAGGAATCTGGTGTACTGTTGGTAGCGCTTGAGGGGATCTCCAAGCAGGCCGGTCACCCGAATATCGAAGGGATGGGGCAGATCGCCCGACAGGTACAGGAGCGTTTGAACGGATGACAATGACAGTAACCGATATGCGCGTTCATCCGGGAGACAGCGCTTTTCTTATCGATGACGGACACACCGCGATCCTCTACGATTCCGGCTTTGCCTTTACCGGTTACGCGGTGGCAGATAAGCTTAAAGCCTATCTTGGGGAGCGTCCTTTGGATTACATTTTCCTGACCCATTCCCACTACGACCACGCCTTGGGCTCCGTCTATGCCCGGCGGTATTGGCCGGACGTGCAGGTGGTTGCGGGCGAGTATGCGGCTAAGATCTTTTCAAAGCCCTCCGCCAGGGCGGTCATGCGAGAACTGGACGGTAAGCTCGCCGCCAAATGTGGGGTTACTCACTATGAGGATTTTATCGATGAACTGCGGGTGGATATCCCGGTAGCGGATGGGGATATTGTCCGGGCTGGGGAGATGGCCTTTGCGGTGGTGGCGTTGCCGGGTCATACTCGTTGCTCCGTAGGATACTATTGCCCGGAGCAACGTCTGTTGCTAGGATGCGAGACACTGGGTGTGTACGACGGTGCGGGCGGCGTGGTGCCCTCCTATCTGGTGGGATATCAGATGACCCTGGAGTCCATTCGCCGGGCGCGGGCATTGGAGATCGACCGGGTGCTGGTGCCCCACTATGGGCTGCTGGATAAGGCCGAGAGCGCCGCATATCTGCAGACCGCGATGACCAGCGCCGAGGAAACTGCGCGGGAGCTCCTCGCCCTTATGCGTGCCGGCGGAGACAAGCAGGCGGCCGTTGCTTATTTTAAGGATAAGTTCTATCACGGCTACGTTCGTACTATCTACCCGGTGGATGCTATGGAACTGAACACCGGCATCACCGTGGACCTGCTGGTGCGAGAGCTTTTACAATGAAAAAAACAGCCTTCATCTCGGGATGAAGGCTGTTCGATTTATTCCTCCGTGAAGCTGTCTCGTTTGATCAGGGTGCGTATAGTCCCCCGGTTATCCCACAGAGGGGCGGTAGCCCCCTCGGCGGTGGTCTGTATCACGTTATCCAGCAGCAGCCGGTCAATGCGGCAGGTATCGCAGAAATAGAACAGAGGACTGCCGGTACTCACCGGCTGATGGCGACAGACGTTGCGTATGGTCAGGTTACCACATATAGCCTTGTTGCCAAAGAAAAAGAATCCCTCGTTGTCGGCTCCCACGTCCCACTTGATGTGACATTCTGGCCCCAGGGGTGTGTTGCTCTTGCGGGCATACACGTTTTCGACGAGTATGTTGTCGAAAAGGGTTTCTCCCGGTCGGTCATTGTGGTTGGAGATAATTACGGCGTGGTGACGGTAGTCACCGTAGATACCGTCGATGCGTACGTTGCGGATGACGTCATCCAGAGCGGATAGAAGCCGTACGGCGGAATACCCATTGCGGGCGGTAAGATTGCGGATGATCACGTTCTCGATGGGACCTCTTGTCACCTCCGCGTGTGCCTCGTCGCAGGTGGTTAGGGAGGCTAGGTCGTCGTTGGTGGTGCCGGCCAGGTTTTCAATGACACCGTCGTAGGCTGGGCCGTTTATGTGGACGCCGTCGGTGGTGCCGAAATGCCAGTTGTAGTCGAAGAACAGGTCCCGGACAACAAAACCGTAGACGTCGGCGATCTGTACACCGTAGCTGACGGGGTTGCGCACGGTCATGCGGGACAGATGGATGCGGTCAATATGGGCAAAGCGGATCAGTTTTCCTTTAAATATCTCCGGGCTGTAGGGGGTATCCTCCCGGTGATCGGATTCGTAGTTGGCGTCCAGCCCCATTTCATCACAGTTGCCGTCCCAAATACCACCGACGATCTCGATGTTCTCATCCCGCCCGCCGCCGGCGAAGTGCTCGTTTTCGATCAAGGCACAGCAGGAGAGAGGTGCAGCCAGCAGCCGTACACCGGGGGAGAGGATCAGCCGGGTGTTGGAGTGGATGATAAGCGTTTTGGTGATGAGATAGGTGCCGGGCTTGTCCAGGGTGATGATACCGCCCTTGTCCAGCCGCTTTTGGATGGCAAGGGTGTCGTCGTGTCGATTGTCGCCGTACAGCATGATACCGCCTCCTATGTGATCGTTTGCTCTTACGTTTATTGTATCGTGTTGTCGCCTTCTTGTAAACAGCAAATTATTTTTAAAAAGGAAATGTTTTGCAAATCTGTGAAAAAACGGAATAAGCATTTGACCTTTCGGGAAATATTTGGTACAATAACGTGTATTCTTTGATTGAGGGTGTTACTATGAGTGAAAAAAGAAGTAGTTTTACCGGTAAGCTCGGCTTTGTGCTGGCGGCGGCTGGCTCTGCTGTGGGCTTGGGAAATATTTGGCGGTTCCCCTATCTGGCGGCTAAGTACGGCGGCGGTATCTTCCTGCTGGTGTACCTGGTGCTGGCGGTGACCCTGGGCTTTGCCCTGATGTGCGCGGAGGTCGCCATTGGCCGGAAGACCGGACAGAGTGCCATCGGCGCCTTCCGTATGCTAAATGAAAAATACACGTTCATCGGCTGGCTGGCCTCCATCGTTCCGATGATCATTCTGCCCTATTACTGCGTGATTGGCGGCTGGGTCATCAAGTACTTTACTGTGTTCGTGTCCGGTGGCGTTGAGCAGGCGGCAACGGACAAGTACTTTGAATCTTTCATCGGTGGTGCCTTTGAGCCCATCGGCTGGTTCTTACTATTTCTGTCACTTACGGCGCTGATCGTAATGTTGGGTGTAGAGAAGGGCATCGAGAAGGTCAGCAAGTTTATGATGCCCCTGCTGGTATTGATGACGCTGGGCATTGCTGTGTATACGATGTTCCTACCCGGAGCTATGGAGGGCGTGGCCTACTATCTGCTCCCGGATTTTTCCAAGTTCTCGGCCAATACGGTGCTGGCGGCTATGGGTCAGTTGTTCTACTCTATGTCCATCGCCATGGGTATTATGATCACCTACGGCTCGTATATGAAAAAAGAGATACGTCTGGAATCCTCCGTGCGACAGATCGAAAGCTTTGACACGGCTATTGCATTTATGGCTGGTCTGATGGTTATTCCGGCGGTGTTCTCCTTCTCGGGCGGGGACGAGGCGGCCCTGGGCAAGGGCCCCGGCTTGATGTTTGTGACGCTGCCCAAGGTGTTTCAGTCCATTACCGGCGGGTCCGTCCTCGGCAGCGTGTTTTTCCTTTTGGTATTCTTTGCAGCACTGACCTCCTCCATCTCGTTGATGGAGACCATCGTGTCCATCCTGCAGGATAAGCTGGGTTGGGGTCGTCGCCGCGCCTGTCTCGTGGTGTTTGGCGGTAGCCTTCTGTTGGGCCTTCCCTCCGTGCTGGGCTTCGGCGTGCTGGGGGATTTCACCATTGCCGGGCTGACCTTCCTGGATATGTTTGATTTCCTTAGCAACAGCGTGCTGATGCCCATCGTGGCCTTCCTTACCTGCCTGTTCGTGGGCTACGTGATCAAGCCCAAGACCCTCATCGAGGAGATGCAGGTGGGTGGTGCGTTCAAGAGCCAGCGCCTGTTTACCATCATCATCAAGTACGTGGCACCTGTGTGCATCGTGCTGATCCTGATCTCCTCCGTGTTGGATGGCCTGAAGATCGTCAGACTGTAATGGGAGCGGCAAAGCCGTTCGGTGACTTTGCCGTTTTTCTGTGCTACTATGGACACATCAAAGGAGGCGACGTTGTGCGCTATCAAGTAGACCACGACTTGCATATCCATTCCGGCCTGTCCCTATGCTCGCTGGATAAAGAGCAGACACCCGCCCGCATCCTGCAGTATGCGGTGGAGAACGGCTTTAAGCATATTTGCTTGACCGATCATTTCTGGGATGAGGGTGTGCCGCACGTCGATTTTGATTTTTACAATGTGCAGAATACCGCGTACATTGCCCGGGTGCTGCCGCTGCCCCGTGCAGAGGGAGTCACGTTCCATTTCGGTTGTGAGACCGAGCTGGATAAGGATGGGCAGGTGGGTGTCCTTCCGCAGCGTATGGACGACTACGCCTTCATCATCATCCCCACCACGCACATGCACATGCCTCCCTTCACCATCCGGGAGGAGGATGACAGTCTGGAACGCCGCACGCAGTTGTTTGTGGAACGGTATCAGCAGGTGCTGGATATGGACCTGCCCTTCCACAAGGTGGGCCTTGCTCACCTGACCTGTTCCCTGATGGGCGGTATGGGGGAGGAAAACTTCTACAAGCACCTGCACATTCTCCGTAGCCTGCCCGAGGAGGTGCTGCGCCATCTCTTTGAACAGACAGCGGACAGAGGGATGGGTGTGGAGCTGAATTTTGCTATCGAGAAATACACCGGAGAGGACCTGGAGACCATCCTGCGCCCCTACCGTCTCGCTAAGGCTTGCGGCTGTAAGTTCTATTTCGGCAGCGACGCCCACCACCCGGCAGGGTTGGATAGTGCCCGGACACGTTTTGAGACCATCGTCGATGCCCTGGATCTGGAGGAAACGGATAAATTCCGCCCTTTTGATTAAAAACACTTGACAGACTGGGTCATCAGCTGGTATAATATCTCGGTCCATGAGATGTGGACATATCCTTGCTCCGTCTTTCGGCGGGGCCATCAGACCATAAGGAGGTGCAACAATATGCCTACAGTTAAAGCGTCCTATGAGGCGGTGATGATCTTCTCTGTTTCCGCAGGGGAGGAGTCGGTTGCTGAACTCAAGGAGAAATTTCGCGCGCTGATCGAGCAGAATGCGGAGATCGGTGAGGTCGATGATTGGGGCAAGCGCAAGCTGGCTTATCTGATCAACGACGAGGCGGAAGGTTACTACGTGCTGTACAACTTTGTCAGCGGCCCTGCGTTCCCCGCAGAGCTGGAGCGCGTTGCCGGTATCACCGACGGCGTTCTGCGTATCATGACCGTCCGCAAGGAAGAGAACTAAGGAGGGTAAGTGAATGAACTCGATTTGTCTGATGGGTCGTCTCACGGCTGATCCGGAACTGAAGACCACCCAGAGCGGTGTCTCGGTTACCAGCTTCAGCGTAGCGGTGGATCGCGCCTACCGTGCCAAGGACCAGGAGCGGCAGACGGATTTTATCAACTGCGTCGCCTGGCGGCAAACAGCTGAGTTTATTACCCGCTACTTCCGTAAGGGAAACCGCATTGCGCTTAACGGCTCTCTGCAGTCCCGCAGCTACACGGCCAACGACGGCAGCAAGCGCACCGTCTACGAGGTCGTGATCGACAACGCGTATTTCTGTGAGTCCAAGGGCGGCAACGCCGGGGCTCCCGGCTATGATTCCCAGATCCCCCAGCCCGCTGAGGCCAGACCCGCCTTCTCCACCGCCAACACTGGCGATTTCGAGGAGATTCTGACCGATGAGGAGCTGCCGTTCTGATCGGGAACAGCTGAACATTGAGAGAAGGAGGCTATTTCCATGGCTGAAAGAACCGAAAGACCCGAGCGCCCCATGCGTGGTGGTCGTAAAGGCCATCGTAAGGTGTGCCAGTTCTGCGTCGATAAGACCGACTACATCGATTACAAGGACGTGGCTCGTCTGCGCCGCTTCATGTCTGAGCGCGCTAAGATCCTGCCCCGCCGCGTGACCGGCACCTGTGCTCGTCACCAGAGAGATCTGACCACCGCCATCAAGCGTGCCCGTCAGATCGCGTTGGTCCCCTTTGTGACCGACTAATAGACCCCAAAAACTCCTGCCGCGAGGCGGGAGTTTTTTCTTGCCATCCGTTACATAACGCGGTATAATATTCTCAAGAACGCTACAGGAGGTCACGCTATGTATATCGATGCACAGGGACGCCGCTGGTGGAAGGGGAATCTCCACCTGCATACCACCGTGTCCGATGGACGCCAATCGCCGGAGGATGCCTACCGCATCTATAAAGAGGCGGGCTATGACTTTATTGCTCGTACGGATCACTGGATCCACGCCGAGGAGGGAATAAGCTCGGAGGGACTGCTGGTGTTACCCGGCTGCGAGTATAACATAGGCGGCAATGTGGTGGAGGGCATCTACCACATCCTGTCGGTGGGTGCTACCGCTGATCCCGGTCTGACGAAAGGGAATCCCTATACGGCCACCGAGATCGTGGATGCTATCCACGCCGTAGGCGGGTTGGCAGTGCTGGCCCACCCGGCCTGGAGCCTCAACACCCCCGAGCAGATCTCATCTGTCAAGGGGGCTGACTTTACAGAGATATACAATTCCGTTTCCGGCTTGCCCCGCAACTGCCGTCCCTACAGCGGTCTGTTGACGGATATGCTGGCGGCACAGGGACACTATCTGCCACTTATTGCTACGGATGACACCCATTTTTATGAGGAAGCCGACCGTTGTCGTAGCTTTATTTACGTGCAGGCGGAGGAATGCTCCAGGGACGCTTTGATGGAAGCTCTGCGCGCCGGTCGTTTCTACGCTACCCAGGGGCCTCGGCTTCGGGTAGAGCTAAAGGACGACGTCCTCAAGGTGGACTGCACCCCCGTGGAGGAGATTGTCTACTACACCGGCTGGGTGTGGAGCCCCCACCGTTCCCAGGTAGGGGAGGGGCTGACCCACGGCGAGTACACCGTGTCCGGCGCGGATCGGTTTGTCCGCGTGGAGGTCAAGGACAAGGATGGTAATTATGCCTGGTCTAACTATTTCCCGGTGAAATAAAACGCCAATCTGCCCGCGAATCTTTTCGCGGGCAGATTTTTTCATCTTTTTTCAAAAAAAGTATTGACTTTTACGCCGCGATTTGGTATTATACAACACGTTCCGAGACAAATGGGGGTATAGCTCAGCTGGGAGAGCGCTTGAATGGCATTCAAGAGGTCAGCGGTTCGATCCCGCTTATCTCCACCAACAAAAGGGAAACACCGTCTGTGAAGACGGTGTTTTTCTTTTGTTCAGCGGAGGAGTTGGCGGGATTGAATCGCTGACTTCTAATTGGTGTGAGATTGGTGTGAGATTTCCTCTTGCAATTCCCGCGGCTATCCCGTATAATATCTATGAATACAAATAAAAAGGCAGGTGAATCCTATGGACGGCAATCCTGTTCCCCCTCGAAGTAGCAAGCTTATAATCACACGATCCGCGGCGTCTGTACGGTTCACCGCCGGACTTTATTCGGTTATCGGATAAGGTCTTGCTTTGATATGGCCGCCTGTTGGATCCGAACAGGAGGTCTTTTTTTGAACGAGGAAATGAAGAAAACCCCGACACGGCGTGATTACGGGGAAGAACTGCTACTGCTGATCCGCAGTGGCCTCCCGCTGGCAGAATGGCGGGAACATTTACAGGATTACCACGACAGCGACATCGCTGATCTGTTGGAACAGCTGACTCCGGAGGAGCGTCAGCGCCTGTACCGCGTCCTCGGCACCGAGCGGATGAGCGAGGTGTTCACCTATCTGGAGGACGTGGGCACCTATATTGACGAGCTGGATGCCCAGCGAGCCGCCGACCTGATCGAAGAGATGGATGCAGACGACGCGGTGGATCTGCTGGATGAGCTGGACAGCGACAAGCGGCAGGAGCTGATGGACCTGCTGGATGAGGACACGGTGGAGGATATCCGCCTCATCGACTCCTACGCCGACGAGCAGATCGGTAGCCGTATGACCACCAACTTCGTGGCCATCGGCCGGGAACTGACCGTCAAGCAGGCGATGCGTTCCCTCATCCGTCAAGCCGCGGACAACGACAATATCTCCACCCTGTACGTGCTGTCCGATGAAGATGGCACCTTCTACGGTGCGATGGAGCTTAAGGATCTCATCATCGCCCGGGAGGACACGCCGCTGGAGGAGCTGATCGTTACCTCCTACCCCTTCGTGTACGCCCGGGAAACGGTGGAGGATTGCATTGAGGAGCTCAAGGATTACGCCGAGGATTCCATCCCGGTGCTGGGGGAGGATAACCGCCTGTTAGGCGTTATCACCGCCCGTGACCTGGTAGAGGTGGTGGACGAGGAGCTGGGGGAGGACTACGCCCGACTGGCCGGTCTGCCTGAGCAGGAGGATCTGCAGGAGCCATTGTTCCGCAGCCTGCGTAAGCGCATCCCCTGGCTGATGGTTCTGCTGGTGCTCAGCCTCATCGTGTCCGGTGTAGTCACCGTCTTTGAGCCGGTGATGCAGTCTCTCACCCTTATTGCCTGCTTCCAATCCCTTATCCTTGGCATGGCGGGCAACGTGGGCACCCAATCACTGGCGGTCACCATCCGCGTATTGATGGATGACGACCTTACCGCCCGCCGTCAGGCAAAGCTGGTGTTTAAGGAGCTGCGGGTCGGCCTTCTGAACGGTAGCGTGCTCGGCGCCCTGTCCTTCGTGTGCATTGGCTTGTACATCTGGCTTTTGCAGGGAGAGCCCCCGCTGTTTGCCTTTGCCGCCTCTGGGTGCATTGGTGCGGCATTACTGCTGTCCATGGCGGTGGCGAGCCTTACCGGCACCACGGTGCCGATATTGTTCAAAAAACTGCGGGTGGATCCTGCGGTGGCGTCCGGCCCGCTTATCACCACCATCAACGACTTGGTGGCAGTGGTGACCTACTACGGCCTGGCATGGATATTATTGTTGCAGGTACTGCAATTAGGAGGATAATAAAATGAACGTAGTGGTAGCACAGTCCGGCGGCCCCACCAGTGTCATCAACGCGTCCCTGCTGGGTGTATACCGGCAAGCGCTGCAGTGGGAGGGCGTGCAGACGGTGTACGGCTCCCTCAACGGCATTGAGGGCATCCTAAACGACAACCTGGTGGCGCTTAATGACTGCCTGCGCACCGAGGAGGATATGGCGTTGCTGCGGCAGACCCCGTCGGCGGCGCTACGCTCCTGCCGGCATAAGCTGCCTACTTATGGGGAGGCCCCGCAGGTCTACGACAAAATCCGCGAGACCCTGGAGCGGTACGATATCGGCGCCTTTTTCTATATCGGCGGCAACGATTCCATGGATACGGTACATAAGCTGTCGGAGTATTTTGCCAAGGTGAATTGCCCCATCCGGGTAATGGGGGTGCCCAAGACCATCGATAACGACCTAATGATCACCGATCATACCCCCGGCTATGGCTCAGCGGCTAAGTTTGTGGCCACGGTGATGGCGGAGATTATCCGCGACTGCACGGTGTACGACCTGGATTCCGTCACCATCGTGGAGATCATGGGCCGGGACACCGGCTGGCTCACCGCCGCTGCCGCCCTGCCGCGACTCAATGGGGAGGTGACCCCTCACCTGGTATATCTCCCGGAGGTACCCTTCTCGGTGGAGGCCTTTGTGGAGGACGTGCGCCGTATACAGAAAGAGGAGAGCCGCACGGTGATCGTGGCGGTGTCCGAGGGCGTGGAGCTGGACACCCTGGGCGATTACCAGTCCGGCAAGGTGGATAACTTCGGTCACAAGTATCTCTCCGGTATCGGTAAATGCCTGGAGGACGTGGTGCGTGATCGCATCGGCTGTAAAGTGCGCTCGGTGGAGCTGAATCTGCCCCAGCGCTGTGCAGCCCATATCAGCTCTCTTACCGACGTGGAGGAGGCTGAGGGCGTGGGCGCAGCCGCCGTACGCGCCGCTATGGATGGGGCTACCGGCGGTATGGCCATCTTCCGCCGCGTTAGCGATGATCCCTATCAGGTGGCATACGATCACATCCCGGTTTCTCAGGCGGCCAATCAGGTGAAATACGTGCCCCGCGAATGGATCAACGAGCGCGGCAACAACGTCACCGAGGCGGCACTCGCTTACATCCGCCCCCTGGTGCAGGGGGAACTGCCCATAGTGACCGTCAATGGTCTGCCCAAACACTTTATACTGAAATAAATGGATTTCGGGTGCCGGTTCCGGCACCCGAAAAATTTTTTTGTAATGATTTCAAAAAAAGTGCTTGACAAAACGAAAAACATCGTGTATTATATGCTTGTAATCATTACAAACAAGCAATGATTACAGAAAGGAGGACGAGATGAAACACGAGCAGATGGCACAGCTACTCAGCCAGCGGGGGATACGCCCCACACAGCAGCGCTTAGCGGTGTATGACTATCTGCTGCGGCATCGCACACACCCATCTGCTGAGATGGTGTACGACGCCCTGGTTGTTAAGCATCCCACCTTCTCTCGTACCACGGTGTACAATTCTCTGCATGCGCTGGTGGAAGCCGGCCTGGTGCAGGAGCTGTCCCTGGGGACGGAGGAGCGGCACTACGACGGCGATGTTTCCCTTCATGGGCACTTCTACTGTTGCGGTTGCAGCACGATTTTCGATTTCCCTCTGGATGAGGCAGCGGTACACGCTCTGCAGCCGGCTGACTTTGCAGTCTCCGGCAGAGCTATTCACTTCAGCGGCCGGTGCGCCGCTTGTAGGCAACTCAACGTCAATTAAATAACATAATTTGGAGGTAAAGTTTTATGAAAAAGTTTGTTTGCAGTGTTTGCGGTTATGTTCACACCGGTGACGAGGCTCCCGAGTCCTGCCCTGTTTGCAAGGTGGGTAAGGAGAAGTTCAACGAGCAGGTCGGGGAGCGTTCCTGGGCGGCTGAGCACGTGGTCGGCGTTGCCAAGGGGGTGGATCCCGAGATCATCGAGGGCCTGCGCGCCAACTTCGAGGGCGAGTGCTCCGAGGTAGGTATGTATCTGGCCATGGCTCGCGTGGCTCATCGTGAGGGCTATCCCGAGATCGGTCTGTACTGGGAGAAGGCCGCTTACGAGGAGGCGGAGCACGCCGCTAAGTTTGCGGAGCTGCTGGGTGAGGTCGTCACCGACAGCACCAAGAAGAACCTGGAGATGCGTGTAGACGCCGAGAACGGTGCTACTGCCGGCAAGTTCGACCTGGCTAAGCGCGCCAAGGAGCTGGGTCTGGATGCCATCCACGACACCGTCCACGAGATGGCTCGCGACGAGGCTCGACACGGCAAGGCGTTTGAGGGACTTCTCGCTCGTTACTTCAAATAAGCGAAAAACCGCATAAGATAAGGGCTTTCAGGACATCCGCCGCTTTGGTGGGTGTCCTTTGCTTTTGTGTGTGAATTTGTGATAGTGTGTATTTTACACACTCAAAAACATATTGAAAAATTTATTTTTTAAGAGGTGTGTGTATTTCGGTGTGTAAATACCCCCCCAGTTCTACCGGGGGAAGATAAAAGAGCGGAGCGATATCATGCCCTCCCTTTACACAAGGAGGGCTTTGACTTATAGGGCTGTGCAGACCCTTTTTGAAAGGATTTCCCGCCATCCATCCCTAAAATGGTTTTTTCTTGCAATCGTGATATAAATATGGTAAACTATTCCTGCGAAACCAATTGAATATAACGACAAGTATGATAAACCAAGGGGGTGGTGTTTCCTCTTGGGTGGCACTTTTTTCTTTTTAGGAGGTTGTTAAAAATGGCAAATATGTTTTCAGGGAATATTAAAAAAACAATACCGAAGAATTTAGAAGAATGCTATGAAACCGATAATATGACTCGTAATCTTTGGGTGTGGGCAGAAAGATTAGAACAGTGGGGACTTGCAATATGCGTTCTTATGGCAATTATAGGCGTTATTGAAATCATTTCTACAGGTATACAGGTTGCAGAAATTCTGGATGATTATAATAATAATGAATATACGGGATACTATTCTGTATCAGATGCCGTTTTTGATTGCCTTTTAAATTGGGTGTTCTATTGCTTTTTGGAATTTTGCGTATATCACATGCTCGCATTGATTGTCGGTTCATTAGCTACAATAGTCCAAAACACCAAAATAAATGCAAATGTTGCTTTGTATAATGCCGCAAAGGACGACGGAGAGCAATCTGCAAAGGACGACGGAGAGCAATCTAAAAAGGATGACAGAGAAAATGCAAATATTCCGCAATCTAAACCAACGCATAAATGGTTGTGCAAATGTGGAAAAATGATTACCTCAACGCCTTGCCCATATTGTGGGAAAGGAGACGATGAGAAAGAAAAAGAGCCCGATAGGGATTGCTGGAAGTGTATGGGATGTGGGAAAATTAATTCAGGTGATAAAAAAGTATGCGATTGTGGTTGTAAGGTGGGTGTCCCAACTTTTTGAAAAACGGTGTGTATTTGCACACCTTGGCACCGTCGAATATGCCAGCTTTTTAGTGGTGTGTGTATGACGGTGTGTAAATGGAAAGCATAATCTCTCCCTTTGTACCGTATACTATTGGCGGAGGGATAAGTATGAAAAAAGCGTTTGCATTAATTACCGCCGTTGTTTTAGCCCTGACCCTGACCGCCTGCGGTGGGGAGGAGCCGTCGCTGACCGCCGACGAAGCGCTGACCATTGCCCTGGAGCAGGCCGGTGTTACCCGGGACAGCATCCGCGATCTGGAAAACAATCTTGACCGGGAAAACGGTGTGCTGGTGTACGAGATCGACTTCGAAGCAGGGGGTACGGAGTATTCCTACGACGTCAACGCCGAGACCGGTGCCGTTACCGAGCGAGAGCGTGAACAGGTGGATTGATCCATAACAAAGAATAAACCGCTGTCATTACGACAGCGGTTTATTTGTTGGCTTTCGAGTTGCTGGTTAGACCGAGGATGTAGTCGGTGGAAGTATGATAATACTTAGCCAAAGCTACAACAAAATGCGTGGGGATCTCTCTTTTGCCAGTTTCGTAATTGCTGTAGACGCGTTGGTCGATGCCGAGCAGGGCGGCAACCTCTTTTTGCACCAGGTCGTTGTCCTCGCGCAAGTCTCTTAAACGGGGATAGTACATAGTGCTCACCTCCAAGATGGAGCCTCATACGATCTATATGTCAATTTTAGCACCAATCGATGGCAGGATCAAGAATGTATGATAGCATGCTTCTTGCTGTTCTACCGTCATCCCCCTTTTGCATATACTATTCCGTAAGGGAGGTGTCGGTAATGATTGCACGTATCACGGACATGCATGATAAAGAGGTTATCAGTATCAGTGACGGAACGCGGTTGGGATTTGTAGACGATGTGGAGGTTGATACCTGCACGGCACAGATCGTCGCTATCGTGATCTTCGGTAAGGGGAAACTTTTTGGCCTGCTGGGGCGAGAGAAGGATATTGTTATCAACTGGAAGGAGATCGAGGTGATCGGGGAAGAGACTATTTTAGTTAATTTCAACTGCCCGCCGGACCGCTGTTGCCCCACGAAGAAGGGCCCGCAGATCCTCGGCGGGTTGTTTCGCTGAAAAAAGGTAAAAATTCTTGCAAAAAATGCAAAAAACTTCTTGCTTTTTCTTTCTGAGGGTGGTATACTGTTACGGCAAAACGCACGCGAGGGCCAACATAGGCCGCCGGTGCCGCATCCGGATGTACCGGACGGTGGCAGTCTATGCTCGCGGAGGAAAAACCAAGGAGGAATTTAGTCATGGCCGTTATCTCTATGAAACAGCTGCTGGAAGCCGGTGTCCACTTCGGTCACCAGACCCGCCGCTGGAACCCCAAGATGGCACCCTACATCTTCACGGAGCGCAATGGTATCTACATCATTGACCTGCAGAAGACCGTCCGCAAGCTGGAGGAGGCGTACATGTTCGTGCGCGACCTGTCTGCTGAGGGCAAGGAAGTGCTGTTCGTCGGCACCAAGAAGCAGGCGCAGGATTCTATCCGCGAGGAAGCTGTCCGTGCCGGTGCTCACTTTGTCAACGCGCGTTGGCTGGGCGGCATGCTCACCAACTTCCGCACCATCCGTGGCCGTATCGCCCGCCTGAATCAGCTCAAGGCGATGGAGGCTGACGGTACCTTCGATCTGCTTCCCAAGAAGGAAGTTGTCAAGCTCAACCACGAGATCGAGAAGCTGGAGAAGTTCCTGGGCGGCATCAAGGAGATGAAGTCCCTTCCCGGCGCTCTGTTCATCGTTGATCCCCGCAAGGAGAAGATCGCTGTCGCCGAGGCGAAGAAGCTGGGCATCCCGGTTGTCGCCATCGTGGATACCAACTGCGATCCCGACGATGTGGACTATGTCATCCCCGGTAACGACGACGCTATCCGCGCTGTCAAGCTGATCGCCTCCTGCATGGCTGACGCCATCATCGAGGGTCATCAGGGCGAGCAGGGCGAGGAAGCCGCTGCCGAGGAGGCTCCCGCGGAGGCTGAGGAAGCCGCTGCGGAATAATCCCGATCACGAAAACTTGACAGGAGGAACAATATCATGGCTTTTACCAGTAAAGATGTTATGGCGCTGCGTGAGAAGACCGGCGTCGGCATGATGGATTGCAAGAAGGCTCTGCAGGAGTCTGACGGCGATATGGACAAGGCGATCGACTATCTGCGTGAGAAGGGTCTGGCCAAGCAGGCCAAGAAGGCTTCCCGCGTGGCTGCCGAGGGTATGGCTTTTGCTACCGCCGATATCGACAAGAAGGTCGGTGTGGTCGTGGAGGTCAACTCCGAGACGGACTTCGCCGCCAAGAGCGACAAGTTTATCGAGTTTGTCAACCAGGTGGCTCAGGTCATCATGGATCAGAATCCCGCAGACGTGGATGCTCTGATGGCTTGCGACGTCGGCAACGGCCAGACTTTGGCTGATGTTCTGCGTGACAAGGTCATGGTCATCGGTGAGAATCTGAGCGTGCGCCGCTTCGTCCGTTACGAGGGCGATTGCGTGGCCTATGTCCACGGCGGTGGCCGTATCGGCGTGCTGGTTAAGTTTGAGGCTGACGCTGCCGCCTCCGGCTCCGCTGCTCTGGTGGAGTGCGGTAAGGACGTGGCAATGCAGATCGCGGCTCTCAACGCTCCCTATCTGGATGAGGCTTCTGTGCCCGCCGACGTGGTGGCTCACGAGAAGGAAGTCCAGCTGGCTCTGATGAAGAACGATCCCAAGAACGCTAACAAGCCGGAGAACATTTTGGAGAAGATGATCACCGGTAAGATGCGCAAGTACTTCGAGGAAGTTTGCCTCGTCAACCAGGCTTTTGTTAAGGACGGCAACCTGACTGTCGCGCAGTATGTGGAGCAGCAGGCCAAGGCCGCCGGCGGCGCGATGACCCTGGCTGCTTTCGTCCGCTACGAGAAGGGCGAGGGCCTGCAGAAGCGCGAGGATGATTTCGCCAGCGAAGTCGCCTCTATGATGAAATAATCATCATCCCACAAGACAAAAACACCGGAAGCGGACCGCTTCCGGTGTTTTTTCTTGCATTTTCGGGTTACTTGTGCTATGGTAGATGTGGAAACAAGGAGGCGACAGCGATGTTATCCACGTTAGTAGCGATGTCCAACCATTACGGCGCTGATCCGGATTTTGTGCTGGCCGGCGGTGGTAATACGTCCTACAAGGATGCTCAGCATCTGTATATCAAAGGCTCCGGCACTACCCTGGCGACCATCACGGCAGAGGGCTTTGTCAAGATGGAACGGTGCCGGCTGGCGGCGATGCTCACCACATCCTATCCCGCGGATGCCGCCGCCCGGGAGCGGCAGGTGTTGCAGGATATGATGGATGCCCGCGCTGTGGGGGAGGAGCACAAGCGTCCCAGCGTGGAGACCCTGCTTCACGACCTGTTTGCCTACACCTACGTGGTGCATACTCATCCATCACTGGTCAATGGATTGACTTGCGGTGCCCGTGGCAAAGAGATCGCCCGGGAGCTATTTGGCGATCGGATCATCTGGATCGATTGTATTGAGCCAGGCTACGTGTTGGCGATGACTCTCTATGAGAAGATGAAGCAGTATAAAGCCGCTACCGGACAGGATGCGGATGTGATCCTTCTACAAAATCACGGCTTGTTTGTAGCAGCGGATACCCAAGAGGGGATCGCGGAAAAGACCGCTTTCGTGGTGGAGGCCCTGCGTAGCCGTGTTTCCCAGGTGCCGGATCTGACGCCGGTGGAACAGCCGTCCGTGCAAGACATCGTTACCTTCTTGGAACCGGTTTGGACACGCGCTCACAAAGCGGAAAACGGCGCGGTGGCTACTCTCAGCAATGTACAGGTGCTTCGCTTTACAGAATCGAAAGCCGCTTTTGAGGCGGTTTCCTCCGCCTATTCGCCGGATCACATTGTGTACTGTCGACCCTACCCGTTATACATACCGGCAGAACGGCTGTCCCAAGCGGAGGAGGAGATCGCCGCCTATACTGCCCACTACGGTTACGCGCCTAAGGTGTTGGCGGTGCCGGGGCTTGGCTGCTTCGCCTGGGGGCCCAATGAGAAAACCGCATCCATCGCCGCCGTCGTGTTTCAGGATGCCTGCAAGATCGCTGTATACACCCAGGCGTTTGGCGGCCCCTTGTTTATGTCTGAGAGCATGATTGATTTTATCGTCAACTGGGAAGTGGAATCCTACCGTTCCAAAATGAGTGAGAAATAAGAGATCCCCGGCATCGTAGGATGCCGGGGATCTGCCTTTTATATATCCGCTGTGATGTTTTCGCAGGTATCCGTGGTGAGCATGTTTTCCTGTGTGAAGGTGCCGATCCATTCGTTGTCCTTCACGGTGGTATCGGTACAGCATTTGAGGCGAATGTAGCCTTCCGCCGCATGCCAACGCTCCGCCGAGGGGCTCTTGTAGATGCGATTGTCGGTGAAGGTAAGATCGGTGGTGGAATAGGCGTACAGTACCGGCGTTTCTGCCACGTCAAAGGTGTTGTGGTGGATACGCACGTGCTTGTGATAGGGCTTGTCCAGCTCTGGACTGGGTACGATGGGGCAGAGGCTGATGACCCCTTCGCAGAACTGGTAGTCGGAGGTCAGACAGGCATCGGTGAACACATTGTTACGGATCTCAATGTCGTTGCACTCGCCGGACTCAAACCAATAGTTGGAGTCGCCCGCTACCAGGATGGCGGAGCCGGAGGACTCAAAGTAGTTGTCTGCAATCAGCACTGGCTTGGGGGTGGATACCAGGATGCCCCGGGCGCGGCAGCTGCCGAAGCGGTTTTTGGTGCACACAAAGGCGGCGGTGTTGGTCAGGTTGTCCAGTGCCAGGGCGTCCCCCTTCTGCGCCAGCTCCAACACCTCCGTAGGTAGGGGCTCGGTGAAAGAAAGACGGAATGTGTCGATCTGCTCCAGATCGTACTCTGCCACGGTGGCGGTGTGCACCCGGCTCATGCTCCCTCTCTCGATAAAGGCGATGGTGTCTCCCGGCTTGGCCCAGTAGCGGAAGCCCTGCGCCTGTACGTGGCGATACCGGCAACGCAGTGCGGTATTGTCCACCACCTCATCAGAGGTGACGCAACAGCCGTGCACGTTGATGGGGTCATCCATCAACCCTAAGAAGGTGCACTCGGTGATGGTGACGGTGCCGGAGTTGCAGGTGATGTGCATGCCGTCGTCCCGCCCGTTGGTCACCAGCCGTCCGGCAACCCGGTCAGGGATAAAGTGCATTCCTTTAAAGGTCAGGTTGTGACAGAATTGCGCCAGGCACCCAAGGCCGCCGCAGGAATGCACGGTGATGTTCTCAAAGGTGAGATCCCGGCACCGCTCGGAGAAAATGCCTGCGTGCCGGCGGTAGTTGTGCCGCAGGACCAGGATATCGCCCACCGCCAGCGGGAAATCCTTGCTTCGCGGCATGCGGTAGATATGATCGCCTAGCACTTCCACTTTTTGAGGGAAGAAGCAATCCCCTGTAGCGCGACGCACCTTGCGGGAATGGGGCTCGTAGATAATGATGGCGGGACAGATAGGGTACCATTCATCCGCACCGATGTCAAATTCTAGTACACCATCGGTGACTCGATGAGGAAACACTTCCGGGTTTATGTACATATCCACATAACTGTCGGTGTAGCCGGTAACGATTCCCTCCGCTACCATGGGCTTCTTCCAGTTGACGGTGAAATCCGCCACTCTTACGTTCTCGCAGGTGTCCAGGGTGAAAGGCTGCATATGCCCGGCAAACCACAGCCGCGCGCCATTACCCTCCAGCACACAGCCGCGCATCTCCTTGAGCAGCAGCCCCAGGGTACGTACCGGGATCACGTCGGAGTTGGAGATGCGGTAATCCATCCGCATTTCCTCGTGGGGGTAGAAGTAGTAATCCGCGTTTTCAAAGACAAACGTGGTATCCTGCGGGTTCTCGCGAAAAAGCTGGCACAGGGTGAGCGTTACATCGGTATCGGGCAGGATGCCTGCCTGCGACAGATGTATCGTAGTCATAAATCAGCACCTCCTTGGCAGAATTTGCAAGGATATTATACCATGCTCTCGTCCCATAGGCAATGTTTGTTTACAAATTTTTCGTTAAAAATGTCGGGAACATCTTTACAGGCTTTAGGTTTTTCGGTATAATAGGGAGGATGAAACAGCGAGAAAGGGAGTAGGATGACGATGCAACCGAAATACAAGCGTATTCTTCTTAAGCTTAGCGGTGAGGCAATGGCGGGCGCGGCTCACACTGGCCTGGATTTTGATACCGTCCTGCATATCTGTAAGTATGTGAAGGAGGCCGCTTCTCTCGGCACTGAGATCGCCATCGTAGTAGGTGGCGGCAATTTCTGGCGTGGTCGCTCCAGCGGCAAGATGGATCGCACCCGCGCCGATCACATGGGTATGCTGGCCACCACCATCAACGCACTGGGGCTGGCAGATGCGCTGGAGCAGTTAGGTTGTGAGGTGCGTGTACAGACTGCCATTGCTATGAACGAGATCGCCGAGCCCTATATCCGCAACCGGGCTGTGCGCCATCTGGAAAAGGGTCGCATCGTTATTTTCGGTTGCGGCACCGGTAACCCCTTCTTCTCCACCGATACCGCCGCCGCCCTGCGCGCCGCGGAGATCGAGGCGGATGTCATTTTCAAGGCCAGCATGGTGGACGGCATCTACGACAGTGATCCCCACAAGAATCCGGATGCCAAGAAGTTCGATCACCTAACCTACATGGATGTGCTCAATAAGGATCTCAAGGTGATGGATTCCACCGCCGCTACCCTGTGCAAGGACAACGGCATTTCCCTGCTGGTGTTTAACCTGGAGGATCCCGAGAACATCGTGCGCGCTGTCAAGGGCGAGGCCATCGGTACTGTAGTTGACTAATACAAGCGTAAAAAGGAGCTGTGTTTATGAATACGATTTTTGCTACCGCTGAAGAAAAAATGAACAAGAGCGTCAACAACCTGATCTCGGAGTTTGCCGCCATTCGCGCCGGTCGTGCCAATCCTGGCGTGCTGGATAAATTATCCGTGGACTACTACGGTAGCCCTACGCCCATCAATCAGGTGGCGGCGGTGTCCGTGCCGGATCCTCGCACGCTCATGATCGCCCCTTGGGACAAGAGTGTCCTCAAGGAGATCGAGAAGGCCATCCTTACCTCCGATATTGGTATTAACCCGCAGAATGATGGCGCCACTCTAGGCCTGATTTTCGCGACCATGACGGAGGAGCGCCGTAAGGAGTTAACCCGCGATATCGCCAAGATGGGGGAGGATTGCAAGGTGGCTATCCGCTCCATTCGTCGGGACGCCATGGATAAGATCAAGGACATGAAGAAAAAGTCCGAGATCACCGAGGATGATCAGAAAAACGGCGAGAAGAAGATGCAGGATATCACCGATCGCTTTGTTAGGGAGATCGATAAGCTCACCGAAGCTAAGCAGAAGGAGATCATGGAGATCTAATCGTAATACGCGCTTTAAGTCTTCGCCACCCTTCCGGGTGACGAAGGCTTTTCGCGCATAAGAGAGGGCTTTGTATGTTTTTGTTTGGCAAGAAAAAGCCTGCTGTCCCGCCATCAGCGGAACGGCTGGTGCCCACCAATTTGGGCATCATTATGGATGGCAACGGTCGCTGGGCGAAGAAGCGGGGTCTGCCTCGACAGGCAGGCCATGTGACCGGTGCCCAGACATTTCGTAAAATCACGAAATACTGCGAAAAATGTGGCGTCCGTTATCTGACGGTGTATGCCTTCTCTACGGAAAACTGGAAACGCCCCCAGGACGAAGTGGACGCTATTATGAATCTGCTGCGCCAGTACCTCAAGGAATCGCTGGCGGATTTCCAGCAGGAGAACATCCGCGTGCGCTTTATCGGTGACCGGGAGTCGCTGGCAGAGGATATTCGCGCCCTCATGCTGGAGGCGGAGGAGACCACCTCCCACAAGGATGGCATGACCCTGAATATCGCCCTCAACTATGGCGGTCAGCAGGAGATCACCGCCGCCGCACGTGTGCTGGCAGCCCGGGTGCAGGCAGGGGAGCTGAACCCCGAGGACATTGACGAGGATACTCTGCGTCAGGCACTGTATACCGAGGATCAGCCCCCGGTGGATCTCATCCTGCGCCCCAGCGGGGAATACCGGCTGTCCAACTTCCTCATTTGGCAATCTGCCTATGCGGAGTTTGTGTTTATGGAGGATATTCTTTGGCCGGACTTTAAGGAAAGCGATCTTGACCGGGCGTTTGAGGAATTTGCCCGACGTAATCGTCGTTTTGGCGGTGTATAAAGGATGTGTTAACGATGAAAACACGTATCATTTCCGGCCTGGTGGGCACGGTATTACTGTTTGGGGTGTTGCTTTGCCCTGTTCCATGGGTGCTCGCCGCGGTGGTCGCGGTGGCTGCCGCCATTGCTGTGTGGGAATTGCTGCACAACACCGGCATCGTAAAAAGTATGATGCTGACCGTGGGCAGTATGCTCTATGCGGCGGCTACCGCCTTTTCCTGCAGCTTGGATGCCCGAGACTTTGGCGTGCCGGTGGCGGCTACTCCTGACTACCCCATGTTTGAGGTGTTGCCGCTGGAGCTGTTGCTTATACTGTTGGCGGCTTACCTTCTGTTTGTACTTGTCAATGCCGTGCTTTACCGCAAAGCTTTCGTATGGAAGGGCTTTGGGCTGACGATGTATGCCACTTTGGGCTTCAGTGCGTTGGTGGCTCTGCGTGCCACCGATACGCACGGCCTGTATTATGTGCTCCTGCCCATGGTCATCTCCTGGATGAGCGATACCGGTGCCTACTTTGTGGGCACCTTCCTTGGCAAGCACAAGATGGCACCGGTCATCAGCCCCAAGAAGAGTTGGGAAGGCTTTTTCGGCGGTTGGCTTATTTCCATAGGTGTCACCGCGTTGTACGCCTATATCGGTAACACCATCCTGGGGTACGCTTGCTTTAATCTCATCGGTGTGGCGGTGCTGGCGGCGGGGCTGGCCCCTCTGTCGGTGTGCGGTGACCTGCTGGCATCGGTCATCAAGCGCAAGAGCGGTATTAAGGATTACGGCAACCTGATGCCCGGCCACGGCGGCGTGATGGATCGCTTTGACAGTGTGGTGTTTATCTCTCTGCCGGTGTATATCGTGCTGGCTTTCTTTGGCTATTTGGTTTAAAAGGAGTGTGCGGCAATGTGTGACCGTTCCCGTATCCATAAATCCCTGGTGATCTTAGGCTCCACCGGTTCCATTGGCACCCAAGCCTTGGAGGTGGCACAGGACGCCGGCTACCGTATCGTCGGTTTAGCGGCCGCTCGCAACGTGGATCTGCTGGAACAGCAGGTGCGCCGGTATCACCCAGAGGTAGCGGTCATGTATAACGAAGCCGCCGCCCTGGAGTTAAAGGCTCGGCTTTCCGGTCTACCTGTCTTGGTACTGGGCGGCATGCAGGGTCTGTGTGACCTGGCCGCCTGGCATGATGCCGATATGGTGCTCAATTCCGTGGTGGGCATGGTGGGTTTACGCCCCACGTTGGCGGCTATTGCCGCCGGCAAGGACGTGGCGCTTGCCAACAAGGAGACCCTGGTAGCCGGCGGCGCCTTTGTGATGGACGCGGTAGCCAAGGCGGGGGTGCGGCTGCTGCCGGTGGATAGCGAGCACAGCGCCATCTTCCAATGTCTGCAGGGCTGCCCTCCTGTGGAGCGGGCGCTCAGACGATTGATTCTGACCGCGTCGGGTGGTCCTTTCTTTGGCCGTACTCGTAAGGAACTGGAGAGTGTCACATTAGCGGATGCGCTAAAGCACCCCAACTGGTCGATGGGGCAAAAGATCACCATTGACTCGGCTACCATGATGAACAAGGGGCTGGAGCTCATCGAGGCACGCTGGCTTTTTGATATGCCACCCGAGAAGATCGATATTGTGGTGCATCGGGAAAGCATTGTTCACTCTCTTATCGAATATGATGATAACGCCGTACTGGCGCAGTTGGGATTGCCGGATATGCGGGTACCTATCCAATACGCACTGACCTACCCGGATCGGATGTCCTCGCCTGTGGGACAGCTCCGCTTGGAGGATTGGAAGGCGCTCACCTTCTACGCCCCGGATGATGAGGCATTCCCCGCCATGAATCTGGCGCGGGAGGCGCTGCGCAAGGGCGGTCTCTACCCGGCGGCGCTCAACGCCGCTAACGAGGTGGCGGTTGGCGCCTTCATTGAGGGGGAGATCGGCTTTTTGGACATCACACGTCTAGCGGGGCAGGCACTGGAGCTATCTCTGCCGAAGCCCCAATCGGTAGAGGATGTGTTTGCGGCGGATGCTATGGTGCGAGAGGAAACATGTGCGGCGATCAATGGGAAGAAATGAGGGTTGACCTATCGGCGTTTTACTTTTGATACTCAAAATACTGGTGGCCTTGCTGGTGCTCGGTGTGCTTATCATGATCCACGAGTTCGGTCACTTCATTGCCGCTAAAGCCATGGGCGTCCGTGTTAATGAGTTTGCTATCGGCATGGGCCCCAAGCTGCTCAAGTTTGGAAAAGGGGAAACCCTTTACACCGTTCGCGCGTTCCCTATTGGCGGCTTTTGCGCTATGGAGGGAGAGGATGAGGGCGCGGAAACCCCACAGGCCATGGGTGGCAACGGCGGTCGCGAGCTCCCACCGGATCCGTCTCGTTCCTTTGTTAATAAAAAGGTGTGGCGGCGGGTGGTCATTGTGGCCGCCGGTGCGGTGATGAATCTCATCCTGGGTTACGTGCTACTGCTTGGCTATTACGGTTTTCTGCAACAGCCGAACAGTGCTGAGGGTAAGGTGCTGTTCGGCACCACCACCATTGCAGCCTTGGGGAAGGATGCCCCCTCTTATCAGAGTGGTCTGCGTCCTGGTGATACCATCCGTTCCGTCAATGGGCGGCGTGTGCTGATGGACAGTGACCTGTATGTAGAAATGCAGAATGACCCGGACGGTGTTCTGCAGATGGTGGTAGGCCGTGAAACAGCGGATGGCACACAGGACGTTACGCTGGATGCCGTTAAGTTTGAGCAACGTGTGGATAAAGAGACTGGGCGTACGTATCTTGTTAAGGATTTCATTCTGTTAGGGGTGGAGCGCAACCTTGGTAACACCTTCGTGCAGGCCGCCAAGCAGGAGGTGTCGGTGGCGACCATCGTTTGGCGTAGTCTGGTGGATATGATCCGTGGACGGTATGGGCTCAATGATTTGTCCGGCCCTGTGGGAACGGTGGATATTATTGCGGATGCGGTGGGGAGTGCTAACACCCTGGAGGGCTTACAGACCCTGGTGTTTTTGATGGTGATGATCACGGTCAACCTGGGTGTTTTCAATCTGCTCCCCTTGCCCGCATTGGACGGTGGACGGCTGGTATTCCTGCTATGGGAGGGTATTACCCGCAAGCCGGTGCCTTCCAAATACGAGGGCATCGTGCATTTGGTGGGCATCGCCCTTCTGTTATTGCTGATGCTGGTCATCACCTACAGCGATATTACAAAATTCTTTGCATAGGAGTGTGAGCGATGATGCAACGTCGGGCTTGTAAGACCGTCATGGTGGGGGACGTGCCGGTAGGCGGCCATGCCCCTGTCACCGTGCAATCGATGCTGAATATTCCCGCGGTGGATATTCCCGGCAGCGTGGAGCAGGCAAAGCGTTTGCAGGCCTGTGGTTGCGACATCATTCGCACGGCGGTGCCGGACATGGCGGCAGTGCGGCTGGTAGCCGCCCTCAAGGAGGCGGTCACCATCCCGGTGGTGGCGGATATCCACTTTGACTACAAGCTGGCACTGGAATCGGCTGCCGCCGGCGTAGACAAGATTCGCATCAACCCCGGGAACATCGGGGACGAGAGCCGGGTCAAGGCGGTGGCAGACGAATGTCGCCGTCGGAAGATCCCTATCCGCATCGGTGTCAACTCCGGGTCGCTGGAAAAGGAGATCTTGCAGAAGTATGGCCATCCCACCCCGGAAGCTATGCGAGACAGCGCGCTGTATCATGCAGCGTTGCTGGAAAAGTTTGATTTTGATAACATCATCCTGTCCATCAAATCCTCCCATGTAGCCACCATGATCCGCGCCTATCAGCTTACCGCCGAGGCCTGTGACTACCCCCTGCATTTGGGTGTCACCGAGGCGGGCACCGAGCGGATGGGTCTGCTCAAGTCGGCGGTGGGTATCGGCTCTCTGCTGATGCAGGGGATCGGTGACACCATCCGGGTGTCTCTTACTGCCCCACCGGAAAAGGAGGTCACTGCCGGTATTGACCTGCTACGTGCCACCGGTCATCGCCTGGGAGAGCCCCGCATGGTCTCCTGTCCCACCTGTGGGCGTACCGCTATTGATCTTATCGGTATCGCCGAGCAGGTGGAAGAACGTCTGCGGGCGGTGCACAAGCCCATCACCGTGGCGGTTATGGGTTGTATCGTCAACGGTCCGGGAGAAGCCCGGGAAGCGGATATCGGCATCGCCGGCGGCAAGGGCCGGGCGGTGATCTTCCGCAAGGGCGAGGTGCTACGTACGGTGGATGAGCAAAACGCGGTGGAAGCCCTTATGCAGGAAATTGAAAGGATATAAGATATCATGGATCAGCGATCTTTCGGGTCCTTGTTCGGCGAGTATCTGCCGAAGGAGGGCCCCTGGAATAAACTATTCTCTGCGTTGGTGTTAAATATCGAGATGCGCCATACCGCCCACAGCATGTTGGTGCGGCTGGAATGTCAGGAACATATTGATGCAGAAGATCTGTTCACAGCCGAACAGGTGATCGCGCGGGCGTTCGGTTTGCAGGCGGCGGTGTTAGCTCCTCGTTTTCCCGCTGACACGCTCAGCGTGGAGACGCTTCCCTCGGTGGTACAGCATCTCAAGCGACGCAATGTGGCGGTCAACGGCACCTTTGACGATGCGATTTTCACGCTGGAGGGGGACAGCCTGCGTGTGCAGTTCCCTCACGGCGGTCTTAATATTTTGCGAGCCACCAAGGTGGATGAGGCTTTGCGCGACCTGCTGTTGGAGCAGTATGGCCGCCGAATAGAACTGCTTTTTGAGGGAGACGAGCTCACCCAGGAGGATGACCACTACCGGCAGATGATGGAGCAGGCAGACAGGGAAGCCGCTGAGCGAGAGCGGGAGCGGGCGGCACAGCGTTCCGCTATGACTGCATCTGCCCCTAAGCCGGCGCAGGACGGTGAGCCGGCCCGCCCCGGTAAGCCTGCCGATCCCACCCGCCCGCCGCAGGACGGTTTGCCGATCTATCTGGAGACGGCGCAGCCGGTGCTGGGGGCGCCCATCAAGGAGTCTCCCACCCCCATCAAAGGGTTAGAGGCGGACGGCTCCATGGTCACCGTATGGGGACAGATCTTTAAGGTGGATGCCGGGGAAAACCGGGACGGTACCAAGAACCGCTTTACCATCTTTATTACCGATCTGACCAGCTCGGTGGCACTGAGTCTGTGGATGGATAAGAAAAAGGACGCAAAGCAGATCGCGGCGGTGGAGGGCCTTAAAACAGGGGACAACATCGTGGTCAGTGGCCGCTATGATTATAACGAATTTGCCAAGGCCAATCAGCTTCGTCCTCGCTCCATTTCCATCGTTGCCCGCTACCAGCGGCAGGATCTGGCAGCCGAAAAGCGGGTGGAGCTACATATGCACAGCAAGATGTCCTCTATGGATGGGGTGTCGGAGGCAAAGGATCTGGTCAAGCGCGCCGCCGCATGGGGACACAAGGCGGTGGCGATCACCGACCACGGTGTGGTACAGGCCTATCCGGACGTGATGAACATGGCAGAGGAGCTGGGCGGCAAGGGCAAGGCTATTAAGATTCTCTATGGTATGGAGGCCTACTATGTCAACGACATGGTATCCGCTGTGTCTGGGGCGAATGATGGTAGCCTGGAAGGGGAGTTTATTGTCTTTGACATCGAGACTACCGGGCTGAACGCCGCTACCGAGCGTATTACCGAAATCGGTGCGGTGCGCCTGGTGGGTGGGGAAGTGAAGGATAGCTTCGATATCTTTGTCAACCCCGGTAAGCCCATCCCTGCCAAGATTACCGAGCTGACAGGTATCACCGATGCAATGGTGGCGGATGCTCCCGGTGAGGCGGAGGGTCTACGCCAGTTCTACGACTTTTGTGGGGATTGCCGTGTGCTGGTGGCACACAACGCCCCCTTTGACACCGGCTTTATCAAAGCGGCCGCCAAGCGTAGTGGTCTTGCGTACGATTTCACCTCCGTGGATACGGTGCCGGTATGCCGCGCCCTGTATCCTGGGCATAAAAACTACAAGCTCAATACGGTAGCGGAATTCCTTAAGCTACCGCCCTTCAACCATCACCGGGCCTGTGATGATGCCAAGGTGCTGGGCGACATCTTTGTCCACTGCATCCATGACATGAAGGAGCGGCAGATCGAAACATTGCAGCAGGTAAATACCAGTATCACCGGTGTGGATCCCAAAAAGGCGAAATATTACCACATGATCCTCATCGCCCGCAACCTGACAGGTCTGAAGAATCTCTATAAACTGGTCACCTACTCTAATGTGGATTGCTTCTTCCGCAAACCACGCATCACCCGGTCCAAGCTGATGGAGCTGCGAGAGGGGCTCATCGTCGGCAGTGCCTGTGAAGCGGGAGAACTTTACAGAGCCATATTGGACGGCAAGCCTTGGGGTGAGCTGTGTGACATCGCGTCCTTCTACGACTTCCTGGAGATCCAGCCCTTGGGGAACAACGCCTTCCTGTTGCGCCCTAGCAAGGGCAAGGGAGAGGAGATTCTACCGCCTGTTTGCAAGAGTGAGCAGGAGTTGATCGAACATAACAAGACCATCGTCCGTCTGGGTGAAAAGCTGAATATTCCGGTGTGTGCCACCTGTGATGTGCACTTTATGGATCCGGAGGATGAGGTGTACCGCCGCATCCTGATGGCGGGCTCCGGCTTTGACGACGCAGACCAGCAGGCGCCCCTGTTCTTCCGCACCACCGATGAGATGCTGAAGGAGTTCTCCTATTTGGGGGAGGCGAAGGCTCGCGAGGTGGTCATACAGAATCCCAACTTGATTGCGGATTGGGTGGAGAACATCCGCCCCATCCCGCTGGGTACCTTCCCGCCCCATATGGATGGCGCAGACGAAGACCTGCAACGCATCTGCTGGGATAAAGCGAAGGAGATCTATGGTGACCCTATGCCGGAGCTGGTTTCTGCTCGGCTGGAGAAGGAGCTGACCTCCATCATCAAGCACGGCTTCGCTGTTCTGTATATGATCGCCCAGAAGCTGGTGGCCAATTCCGTGGAAAACGGCTACCTGGTGGGTTCTCGCGGCTCCGTTGGTTCTTCCTTCGTTGCACACATGGCGGGCATTTCAGAGGTTAACCCCTTGGCTCCCCACTATGTGTGCCACAACCCGGATTGTAAGTACACCGAGTTTTTTACCAAGGGCGAGGTTGGCTCTGGCTTTGATCTGCCGCCGAAGAATTGCCCCCAATGTGGACAGCCTCTTGGCCGCGACGGCCATGAGATTCCCTTTGAGACCTTCCTTGGCTTTGATGGCGATAAGTCCCCGGATATCGACCTGAACTTCGCCAGTGAATACCAAAACCGTGCTCATCGGTACACGGAGACGCTGTTCGGCCTGGATCACGTATTCAAGGCTGGCACCATCGGCACCATCGCGGATAAGACTGCCTACGGTTATGTGAAAAAGTACGCAGAGGAGCGGGAGATGGTACTGTCGCCTGCGGAAATCGACCGGCTCACTATTGGGTGCACCGGGGTCAAGCGTACCACCGGTCAGCACCCCGGCGGTATGGTGGTGGTGCCGGATGATTATGAGGCAGAGGATTTTTGCCCCATCCAGCACCCGGCGGAAAAAGCGGAGTCCGGTATCCTGACTACCCACTTCGATTTCCATTCCATCCACGATACCATCCTCAAGCTGGATAACCTGGGCCATGTGATCCCCACTATCTGTAAGTATCTGGAGGAATATACCAACACCTCCATTAAGGATGTGGATATGTCCGATCCGGCGGTGTACAGCCTGTTCACCTCTCCCGAGGCGTTGGGGCTGACGGTAGAACAGCTTGGCTGTGAGACCGGCACCCTGTCCATCCCCGAGATGGGTACCGGCTTTACCCGACAGATGCTGTTGGATTGTAAGCCCAAGACCTTTGCGGATCTGTTGCAGATCTCCGGTCTGTCGCATGGCACCGATGTGTGGCTGGGCAATGCTCAGGATCTTATTCGTGCCGGTACCTGCACGATTTCCTCGGTTATCGGCACCCGCGACAGCATCATGGTAGAACTGATGCACAAGGGCTTGCCACCAAAGATGGCCTTTAAGATCATGGAGATCGTCCGTAAGGGTAAGGCCACCAAGCTTCTGACCGAGGAGCACCTGGCCGCTATGCGGGAGCACGGCGTACCGGAGTGGTACATCGACTCCTGCATGAAGATTAAGTATATGTTCCCCAAGGCTCACGCGGCGGCTTATATTATTGCCGCTCTGCGTGTGGCGTGGTATAAGGTCCACTATCCGTCGGAATATTATGCGGCATTCTTTACCGGCCGCGGCGGCGATTTTGATGCCGCCACCGTGCAGGCGGGCATTGACCGGGTGAAGGAGGTCATGGACGATATCCGTGCCCGGGGGAAAGAGGCCAGCCAAAAGGAACAGGACACCGCGGAAATTCTGCACGTGATCTACGAGGCTATGCTACGCGGCGTGGAATTTCTGCCGGTTGACCTGTACAAGTCCGATGCCTATAAATTCCTGATGGAAGATGGCAAGATCCGCCTGCCCTTCAGTGCTATTGCCGGCCTGGGTGAGGCGGCGGCACAGAGCCTGGAGGCGGCGGCGGATCCAAAGGATCCCTACATCTCCTGTGATGATCTGCAAAATCGCACGGGTATCACCAAAGCGGTCATGCAATCCCTGCAGGATCTGGGTGTACTAGCCGGACTGCCGGAAACCAGCCAGATGACGTTTTTCTAATGTCCGGCGGATGTATCCGCTGAGATGGAGGAGAATGGCGCGTGCGCGCCATTCTCGGGGCTGCGGTAACGGAATTGACGGTTTTCTGTAATGACGACCGCAGCCGGACTGCCGGAAACCAGCCAGATGACGTTTTTCTAATTAAAAACTGTCGCTGGGCATTTGCTCCGCGGCAGGTTTTGTGCTTATTTTTTGGCCCAGGGTTGCTTTCCCCAGTCGGCCTAGCGC
>JAZSOW010000037.1:0-36026 GCA_045537135.1 Acutalibacteraceae bacterium | reverse complement strand
AGACCATGGGGATTCCCCGTGTCCGCACCGAGCGGAGCGTGGCCTACATCGACCACAACACCCTGCAGTCCGGCTTCGAGAACGCCGACGACCACCGCTACATCCAGTCGGTGTGTAAAAAGCACGGTGTCTACTTCTCCCGCCCCGGCAACGGCATCTGCCATCAGGTGCATCTGGAGCGCTTCGGCAAGCCGGGCAAGACCCTCATCGGCTCGGACAGCCACACCCCCACCGGCGGCGGCATCGGTATGCTGGCCATGGGTGCGGGCGGCCTGGACGTGGCGGTGGCCATGGGCGGCGGTGCCTACTACATCACCATGCCCAAGATGTATAAGGTGGAGCTCACCGGCAAGCTGCGTCCTTTCGTGACCGCTAAGGATGTGAGCCTGGAGATCCTGCGCCAGTTGTCCGTCAAGGGCGGCGTGGGCGCTATCATTGAGTGGGGCGGCGAGGGTGTTGCCACCCTGACGGTGCCGGAGCGTGCTACCATCACCAACATGGGCACGGAGCTTGGTGCCACCACCTCCATCTTCCCCTCCGACGAGGTGACCCGGGCGTTTCTGGCGGCGGAGGGCCGTGAGGTGGATTACATCCCCCTCTCCAGCGACCCGGATGCGGCGTATGATAAGATCCTGCACATCGACCTGTCCACGCTGGAGCCCTTGATTGCCTGCCCCCACAGCCCCGACAAGGTGGTACCGGTGTCCTCTCTCAAGGGCACCAAGGTGGATCAGGTGTGCATCGGCTCCTGCACCAACTCCTCCCTGCAGGATATGCTGAAGGTAGCCGCCCTGCTGAAGGGGCGCACCATCAAGCCCTCGGTGAGCCTGTCCATTTCCCCCGGCTCCAAGCAGGTGCTGACCATGCTGGCGGATTGCGGCGCGCTGTCGGATATCCTGGCCTCCGGTGCCCGGGTGCTGGAGTGCGCTTGCGGCCCCTGCATCGGCATGGGCTTCTCGCCCAATTCCGGTGGCGTCAGCCTGCGCACCTTTAACCGCAACTTCGAGGGCCGTAGCGGCACGGCGGACGGTCAGGTGTACCTTGTCAGCCCCGAGACGGCGGTAGCCGCCGCTGTCACCGGCGAGATCACCGATCCCCAGCTGTTGGGTGAGATGCCCGAGATCCTGTTCCCGGAGCAGTTTAAGGTGGACGACAGTGCCATCCTGGCTCCCGCCGCTGAGGACGAAGCTGCTTCGGTGGAGGTTCTGCGCGGCCCCAACATCAAGGAGTTTCCCCAGAGCCATCCCCAGGAGGACACCCTGTCTGCTCCCCTCATCCTGAAGGTGGGGGACAACATCACCACCGACCACATCATGCCGGCCGGTGCCAAGATCCTGCCCTATCGCTCCAACATCCCCCATCTGTCCCAGTTCTGCTTCGGTGTGTGCGACAGCACCTTCCCGGAGCGCGCCAAGGCGGCAGGGCAGAGCATCGTGGTAGGCGGCAGTAACTACGGCCAGGGCTCCTCCCGGGAGCACGCGGCACTGGTGCCGCTGTACCTGGGGGTGCGGGCGGTGGTAGCCAAGTCCTTTGCCCGCATCCACGCGGCCAACCTCATCAACGCCGGTATCATGCCGCTGACCTTTGCGGATCCGGCAGACTACGACAAGCTGACCCAGGGCGACGAGCTGACCCTCACCGGTGTGTATGCCGGCATGGACAGCGGCAATATCACCCTGACAGATAAGACCACCGGGGAGACGGTTGCCCTGTGCGCCGATTTCACCGAGCGGCAGAAGGCTATTTTGAAGGCGGGCGGTCTGCTTGCCTATACTAAAGAAATGGGAGAATAAGACTATGAACCAGTACATCGACAAGGCCGTAGAGAGCTTCCGCCAGCTGATCACCGAGCAGCTGGAGCGGCAGAACAGAATGGAAGCCGGGGAAGAGGTCAAGGATTTTGCCAACCTCCCGCACATGGTCATCGGTATCTGCGGTGGCGACGGCATCGGCCCCATCATCACCCGAGAGGGCCAGCGCGTGCTGGAGTTCCTGCTGGCAGATGAGGTGAAGGCCGGTAAGGTGGAGTTCCGCGACATCGACGGTCTCACCATTGAGAAGCGCACCGAGGTAGGCAAGGCCATCCCCGACGACACCCTGGCCGCCCTCAAGGAGTGCGACGTGATCCACAAGGGCCCCACCACCACCCCCCACGGTGGCAACCTGGAGAGTGCCAACGTAGCCATGCGCCGGGAGCTGGATCTGTACGCCAACGTGCGTCCGGTATCCGTGCCGGAGCTGGGCATCGATTGGGTGTTCTACCGCGAAAATAGCGAGGGCGAGTACGTGCTGGGTAGCCGCGGCGTGGAGATCCCCGGCAAGCTGGCCATGGACTTTAAGGTCACCACCGATGCCGGTACCCGCCGCATCGCCCGGGCCGCCTTTGAGTATGCTAAGAACAACGGCAAGGACAACGTGGCCATCGTCACCAAGGCCAACATCATGAAGAAGACCGACGGCAACTTCTCCGCCATCTGCCACGAGATCGCCGCCGATTACCCCGGCATCACTGCCGAGGATTGGTACATTGATATCATGACCGCCAACCTGGTCAATGAGGCGCGCCGCAGCCAGTTCCAGGTGTTCGTGCTGCCCAACCTGTACGGCGATATCATCACCGATGAGGCCGCTCAGATCCAGGGTGGTGTGGGCACCGCCGGCAGTGCTAACGTGGGTGACCGCTACGCCATGTTCGAGGCCATCCACGGCTCCGCCCCCCGCATGATCGAGATGGGCCGTGGCGAGTATGCCAACCCCGCCAGCGTGCTGAAGGCCTCCGCCATGCTGTTGCGTCACATCGCCAAGGTGGACGAAGCGGAGAAGCTGGAAAAGGCCCTCGCCATCTGCAACGAGAAGCTGCAGATGACCGGCCGCCCCGGCGGCAACACCTGCGCCGAATATGCCGACGCTGTCATGGATGAGATCAAGAAGATGTAAGCACTTACACAAGAGCCTGACCGACATCGGTCAGGCTCTTGTGCTTTTATAGGGGCTGTGCAGGCCGTGTTTGAAGGGGTTTGCCAACTTCCAGCAAAAAATGGTTTTTTCTTGCAATCGTGATGTCAACGTGGTAAAATATTTCTGTGAAACCAATTGAATATAACGACAAGCAGGATAAACCAAGGGGGTAGTGTTGCCTTTTGGACGGTATGTTTGTATTGTGAATTTGATAAAAATGCAAATTCCGTCAACATAAACATAGCATCATACTTGTTATATTGAATTGGTTTCACGACTATCGTTTTTGTGCGACTGCTTCGGTAGTCGCACTTTTTATGTTTTTCGGGAGGTCAATAAAATGAAGAAACGCGGCTTCTCTTTGTTGCTGGCGGTGGCATTGCTGTTGTCTGCGACGCTCATGGGGGTATTCACATTCTCCGCGAGTGCGGCGACCAGCGGCTACTACACCTATGAGGTGACGGATGGTGAAGCCACCATCACCGCCGTTGACACCGCCATTAGCGGCGATGTGACCATCCCGGATACCCTGGGAAGCTACCCGGTGACCAGCATCGGGAGTGGGCGTTCTACAACTGCACCGGGCTGACCTCGGTGACTATCGGCGAGAGTGTGACCACCATCGGGGACTATGCGTTCTATAACTGCTCCCGTCTGACTACGGTGACCATCGGTGAGAGCGTGATCACCATCGGTAGCAATGCGTTTACTTACTGCCGTGGCCTTCGCGATGTAACCTACAAAGCAAAAAGCAACATAACCACCGGAATGTTTTCGGGTTGCCCCCAGCTTAATCGCGTGTACATTTCCAAAGGCGTCTCCATTATTTATAACAATGCCTTTGCGTCCTCTAACAACATCACACACATCTTCTACGAGGGAACGGAGGACGAATGGAACAACGTGGTGGTCCAGCACTCCAACGGCTCTCTTAGCGAGGCTACCATACACTTCAACTGCACACAGCTTCCCGCCCACACCTATGATAACGCTTGTGATAACGCTTGCAACGTGTGCGGGGAGCCCCGCACGGTGGGTGATCACGTATACACCAACGACGCGGATACCACCTGCGACCACTGTGGCGCGGTGGCCTACCCCGGCGGCAACCCCCTCTTTAAGGAGAATGGGGTGTGGTACCACGTGGTCAACCGGCAGAAGGTGACCGACACCACCCTGGTGAAGTATAACGGCATCTGGCACTACGTGCAGGGCGGTGTGCTGAACAAATCCAACACCCTGGTCAAATACAGCGGCAAATGGTACCATGTAAATGGCGGCAAATGGGTGAAGGATACTACCCTGGTCAAGTACAGCGGTAAGTGGTACTTCGTGAAGAAGGGTGTGGTGGATTTCACCTACACCGGTAAGGTGAAGTACAACGGCAAGACCTACACGGTCAAAAAGGGCATAAAAGTCTAATAGCAACGTCTATAGCGCAAAACCCCGCCGTGGCATTGCCACGGCGGGGTTTTTGTCTCTCACAGCTCCTTGGCTAAATGGGCGGCGGAGCGATACCGGTCCTTGGGGTTGATGCTGGTGCACTTGCGCACGATCCGCCCGGCGCGTCCCCGGGCAATCGTCTCGCTGGGGTGCTTGCCGGTAAGCATGACGTTGAGCAGCACCCCTACGGCATAGATATCCGTGCGGGCGTCACTTTGGGTGACTCCCAGCTGCTCCGGGGATGCGTAGCCCACCGTCCCCATAATCACCGTGTCTTTACTAGCATTAGAAATTTTACGAGCAGCATTAAGGTCAATTAAAACCACTCTGCCGTCTTTGGCTATCATAACGTTTTCGGGTTTAATATCACGGTGAACAATACCCCGTTCGTGAAGCACCGTTAAGGCATGGCAGACAGATCGCAGAATCTTACGAGTACCTATATAGCGATATTTTCCACTCTCCATAACCTCAGCAATGGTAACGCCTTCTATAAACTCCTCTAATATTATCTGTCCATCATCTAAATTGATGACGTCATAGATGAGTGGCAGATTTGCGCAGTTTATAGAATAAAGTTCTTCATATGCAGAAATTACTTTTGGAAAACTTCGCGCAACAATATATTTGTTATGCTCTTTGTTTTTAAGTTTTAATACCTTGCACTCGTTTTTATCACTTAGCACCGATACTAAAGAATATGCTTTAAAAATTTCGGTTAAATACTGTTCTCTTGTCATTGCTTTAACCGTTCCATTCTTCATACTCGGCATCGTAGTATGATGCAATGTTTTTGTAATATCTATAACTCCTGTCGCTACAGGCTGCTGAACAGTGAATGGTTAACGTTCCATTGCGTTTTGAGGTTTCGGGGAACGCATTGGATTCGGTATAAATCGAGTTGCCACAGA
The DNA here is from genome assembly GCA_045537135.1 of Acutalibacteraceae bacterium. Classification (GTDB taxonomy): domain Bacteria; phylum Bacillota; class Clostridia; order Oscillospirales; family Acutalibacteraceae; genus UBA5905. Next base: position 30,714 of record JAZSOW010000037.1, on the reverse strand, counting down.
AATATATATCGGTCAAATTATAACAATTTGCAAAAGCGTTATTCCAAATAGTTTTTACCGTGGAGGGTACAATAACCTTTTTAACGGTATTGCTTATACTTTCGTCGCAGAAAGCCAAGCCCATAATTGCAATTACCTTTTTGCCGTCAATTGTATCCGGTATTTTGTATTCACCATTAGCAGAAGCAGTTTTAACTCCTGTTATGACAACTGAATTTTCCAAGTTTGCGCCAACAGAAAAATCATCGCCATATTTTGCATCACGATAGATGTATGTAATAGTTGTGGTTTCTGATGGTGTTGTGGTTGTAGTAGAACTATTTCCGAAATGGCTGTTTTCGGTTTCGTTGTTGCTCGATGTTGAACTAGTCGTATTATTTGAGGTAGTGCTGTTTTGTGAGCTGCTATTTGCAGATGTGTTGTTGGTCGTTGTATTGCCAGTTGTATTGTTCTCGTTCTTTGTTGGACTTTGCGTTTGGCTGCTGCTTGAAGGAGATGACGTTTCACCGCCTGATTCTTCAGCACCTTGTTGTTCACTTTTAGAAGCATCATTGCTGTCGGAAGAAGTATTGAAATCACTGCTGACAGATGAACCGCTCGAATTGTTGTTTGGATCATTGAGGATGTTACCTTTTGGTACAAAAAGAATGATACCTCCAACAACGAGCACAACGGCTAAAACGGTGGCAATAACTATTAGCCACCGCTTATTATTCACCTTTGGATTTTCAATTGTTTGTTTTTCCTCAAAAGAGGTCATACAATAAAGGCAAAATCGTGCTTCTTCTTGAATTTCCGCCTTACACTTTGGACATTTTTTCATTCTCACTACCCCAATGTTTCCAACCCATATTCATAAAGTATTTCATTGATTTCAACCACTGATAGCTTTTTACAGATACCGTATAACACGATGCTATCAAACGGAAATTTCACATAAAGCGTGGAATAGCCCGCTGATTTTAACAGGGTTTGCACCTCATCAAGCGACAATTCCATGGCAACGGCAATGCACAAAAGCTTCTTGCGTTCAGGGACTCTAAGGCCCGAAAAAATCTGATAAGCATAAACCTCGCTCATTTCTGCCGCACGAATGATCTGTGATTTTTTAAGGTTGTATTTTTTGATAAGCTTATCCAAAAGAGTGGATAAATCCTCTTTAACCATATACTCTTTATTTTCGCTGTAAAAGGTTTTAAAATCGGGGCAAACATCTAATTCTTCAACTATTTTCGCGGTATCTTTTATCATGCAAAAACACCTGATTCCCATACGTTTCTTATGCTCAATTATAATAAACAAGCCGTGCTTTGTCAACTTGCAACAAGGCACGGCATTTTTCTTAAAAGTATGCTGATAGCATAAGACTTATAAAGGTTAACCTCCTAAACTAAAGACAGGAACGGAGGCGTACAAATGGAACATATCATAAACAGATTGTTTACGGACTACCTCGGGGAGCAAAGCGTAGCATCTAAGTCGGACTACTCCTCTCTTGCAAAAGGCGCATTGGAAAAAGAAATAGAGCTCAGGAGCCAATTAAACAAACAGCAAACGTCTTGCTTCGAAGAACTGTTTGAACTGACATCCCAAATACACTTTTTAGAGGTTAAGGATGCATTTTGTAGTGGTTGTAAATTAGGAGCAAAAGCCTCAAAAGAGTTTATTACTTAAGTTCTTGTTCGAGTTTTTGATATTCCGGCGTATCAAAAAATTCCATTACGGTAATCTCAAGCCCATCACAAATCTTTTTAAGAGTTACGATACCGGGATTCTTGCTTTCGCCGTTTAAAATGCTTTTGATGGTTGCTTGCGGAATGCCGCACATATAACTAAGCGCATTGGGGGTGATCTTACGTTCGCGACAAAGCTCATAAATTCTGTTAACCGTAAATTCGCAAATCCCCATACGTATCACCTACAAAATTAGTATTTCTATATATAGATGATATATCACTATGGATTTCTTTGTTAGTTATTCATCACTAATAGTGGTTGACATCCAGCTTAGAAAAGATTATAATTAGCGATAGATATATAACTAACGCGTGACAACTCAAACGAGAAAGGCGATGAATAGTGGAAAGAAAAATTTTATTGTTTATAAAAAAGTGGTTTATAAACCAAGGAGATTGTTGTCCTAAGAAAGAATTAGATCGTTTTATAATCAATAATTTTAATGAGGCCGTAAGAGATGAGGCAATTATGTTTGTCAATCAATTGATAAATGAAAAATGGATGCAACTAATAATTAAAAACGGAAGAGAGGTTCTTGCGGTTTCCGGCTATGGTGCGGAAATGCTGAAAAAGATTACATAAATTATTGTAAATATAGTTTTACAAAAAAGGAGATACGAAATGAAAAAAGTATTAGCAATAGTATTAACATTAGTTCTGTTTTTTTCTGTTGTGCCTACGAGTTTATTCAGCATAAGCGTAAGCGCTGAAACCAATGAGGTTTATTCTATAACCTATCATTTGGATGGTGGTACGAATGCACTGAAGAATCCGGATGTATATACAGAAGATGATGTTATAACCTTAATGGGCGCCACGAAAGTGGGCTATGATTTTGTCGGTTGGTTTTTGGATGAAAATATGACCGAACAAATAGACAAAATTTCAAATGCGACAGGGAATATTGAGTTGTATGCAAAATTTGCTCCCCAATCATATATAGGCATTTTTGACGATAACGGTGCAACCAGCTCGAGTTCGATTCGTATTAACTTAAACAATTCATTAGGTCAAACAAAAGAAATTTCATTAAATAACGGTGATACTTTTGACCCTTATACGTATTGGACGCCCAGCCGTAATGGTTATGTGTTTTTAGGATGGTATAATAATTCTAAATTAGTATCTGGTCCCTTAGAAATCAGTCAAGATTTATCTCTTATTGCAAAATGGAGTAAATGCGAGCAAACAGACAATGACGGCATTTTGGGTGGGGGATTAAGCAGCATTACAGTAAGGCCGGATGTAAATAATGATAAACTTTCTACTATTGCGTATGTTTATATTTCGGCGAGTATTACCACGGTGCATTATGAGGGTGAGAGCCGCGAAAGAGATATATATTACCTCAATCAATATAAGACTACAATAAGAGGAAACTTCACAATATATGATGTAACTCATCAAATAACGTTGGTTAATGGTTCAACTGGCGGTTATGGTGAAAAAAGTGGCGATCTGACTGTTGCTCCGGGTACTCTTTTGAAGATAACGGCTACGAGCGGCTATGCAGCCGTTAATTTAGGTTATTATGCTATAGCAGAGTGCAGTTTAACGGTAGGAGGACGAAGAAGCTCAAATATCGCAGTGTCAAATCAACGATCAATTGGGCAAGAATTTGATTCAACGATAAGTACCCCAAACGTTAAAAAAACAGGATATGATTTGCTTGGTTGGTATGATATTGACGGAAACAAGATGTCTGAAAGTTGGAGGTATACCGAGAATCAAACCTTTACTGCGAAGTGGAAACCAACAAAATATAATATTCTATATAATCTTGACGGCGGAAAAAACCATGCATCCAACCCTGCGAAATACACGATAGAAGACGCAATCACTTTAAAGAATCCCACCAAACCTGGTTATACTTTTAAAGGTTGGTATTCAGACGCTAATTTCAAGACACAAGTTGCATCTATTTCCAACCAAACAGAAAATATTACGCTGTATGCAAAGTGGGAAGTTAATAGCTACAACCTCATATTGGATGCAAATACGGGTGTTTTTGCGCCTAAGGTAACATTCATCAGTGATGGTGTAGAAATTAAGAGCTGTTATTTGTATGGGCAAGATATAATAACTGCCTATCGCCCTACTAACAAGGACGGTTACATTTTTGCAGGATGGTATTCGAATAGCGCATGTACATCCTTGTTTAAATTTAACGGAACAATCGCAAATGATATCACTCTGTATGCGAAGTGGGCTAAATGTAACAGTAATATCGTAAATATTGAATCCGTAGGAAAGCTTAATACTACAATACAAGGCAAAACAGAGCAATTGTATGCATTTGTGCCTTTGGTTGATGGAAAGATAACCGTTACATCTAAATCCAACAACTTAGATTTGTATGGCAGACTGTACGATGCAAGCAAGAATGTTCTAATCTCCGCTGACGATATCAGCAGCACAGATCTTGATTTCACCTATAATTACAATGTAGAAGCTGGCCAGCTTTATTATATTTCTGCGAAGGGTAACACTGTCTCTACAGCGGGTCAAACCGTTATCAACATCGGCTGGACTGGTAATTGCACAATCACAGGTACAACGTACCAGAACAGACAATTTACTATTGCATACGACACCGATTACAAGCTTCCCCAAAAGCCTGTTCGGGAAGGCTATGTGTTCCAGGGATGGTTTGATAAAAATGATACACAAATCACAGATGGAATATGGAATTTTGTGACCGACAAGACGCTGACTGCAAAATGGGAGGAAGCAACCTACCATACGGTTGTATTTAAAGATCTTGCCGGAAATATTATTTCCAGTGAAACGTATTATCTCAGTGAAGATATCGTAGCACCTGAGTTGCCTAAAAAGGCTCCTGATGAAACATACATTTATCATGCCAAGTGGGACAATGACTACACAGGTGTTTGTACCGGTGACGCTGCGTATTCACCGGTATTTGATGCGGAATATATCGAATACACCGTGATTTTTGCTGATGAAGATGGTGCGGAACTTTCAAGAAGGAATTACCATTGGGGCGATGAAGTGACGCCTCCTACAACTCCCACCAAAACGGCAGACAGCACCTATACCTACGCTTTCGCGGGTTGGGACAAGGAGATCGTTGACTGTGCCGGTAATGCCACCTACACCGCTACCTACATGCCCTCCCACATTGACTACACCGTGGTGTTCAAGGATTGGGATGGTACGATTCTCTCTACGAATACCTACCATTATGGCGACAGTGTGACAATTCCTGTTACACCAACCAAAACGGCAGACAGCACCTATACCTACGCTTTCGCGGGATGGGATCATAAGGTGGTCAACTGTGCCGGCAATACTACGTATATCGCAACCTATACCCCCATTTATATCGAGTATACGGTAGTGTTTAAAAATTGGAATGAGGATGTGCTGTCCACCAAGACGTACCATTATGGCGACGAGGTCGTTGTTCCGCAGACGCCCACAAAGGGAAAAGACGAATATTATGATTATATTTTTGTGGGTTGGGACAAAGACGTACAGCAATGCTCCGGCGACATAGAATATAAAGCAATCTTTGCTGCAGAGCATTACCACACTTATAAAACAAGCGTGATTGCTCCGACTTGCAACGACGAAGGGTATACCCAACATACTTGCGCTTGCGGTGACACGTATAATGACGAATATGTGAATAGGTTGGAGCACACCTACGATAACGCTTGCGACGCTGACTGTAATGTTTGCAGTGACGTGCGCATTCCGAGCACACATAAGATCATCAACTATACCTTCTCGAATGCGACCAACTACCCCTTCGCACTAAGTAATGGTGTCTATAGTTCGACAAACAAGGTCCATAGTACCAAATCCACCGCAACCATCACCTTCGTCAATAATGGGTCCATCAAGATCAGTTACTACACGTCCACGGAGAGCAATTACGACAAACTGACTATCAAGTACAACAGCACGACCGAGGCGACTGTTTCGGGCTCGACCTCCTGGGCTTCCTTGACCATCCAGGGTGTTGCTGGGGATAAAATCTACATTTCCTACAGCAAGGATGGCTCGGTATCCGACGGAAACGATACGGTGTATTTCAGGATCGATGGTGAGGTTGACGCCAACACCGTAGACGCTACGTGCGAAGGTGCGGTGATTTGCAATATCTGCGACGCAGTTGTGAAGCCGGAATTGGGGCATAGCTACAGCAACGCATGCGATGCGTATTGCGATCGTTGTGATCAGCAGAGAGTTGTTCCCGACCACGTGTATACCAATACCTGCGACACCACCTGTAATGAGTGTGGGGAAACGCGCATTATCGAGCATGCCTACGCCAACAGCTGTGATGCGGTATGTGACGTATGCGGTGAAACCAGAGTGATTACCCACACCTACGATAACGCTTGCGACACGGATTGCAACGTGTGCGGAGCCCTCCGCACGGTGGGTGAGCACGTGTATACCAACACTTGCGACACTACGTGCGATATCTGCGGCGATCCCCGGAGCATCACCCACACCTACGATAACGCTTGCGACGCTGATTGCAACGTGTGCGGGGAGCCCCGCACGGTGGGAGAGCACGTGTACACCAATGATTGCGACACCACCTGTAACGAGTGCGGCGATACTCGGAGCATCACCCACACCTACGACAACGCTTGCGATACCGATTGCAACGTGTGCGGGGAGACCCGCACGGTGGGTGATCACGTATACACCAACGACGCGGATACCACCTGCGACCACTGTGGCGCGGTGGCCTACCCCGGCGGCAACATCCTCTTCAAGGAGAATGGGGTGTGGTACCACGTGGTCAACCGGCAGAAGGTGACCGACACCACCCTGGTGAAGTACAACGGCATCTGGCACTACGTGCAGGACGGTGTGCTCAACAAGTCCAACACTCTTGTCAAGTACAGCGGCAAATGGTACCATGTCAACGGTGGCAAGTGGGTCAAGGACACCACCCTGGTGAAGTACAAGGGTGTGTGGTGCTACGTACAGGGTGGTGTGCAGAGCAAAGCGAACACCCTGGTGAAGTACAACGGCAAATGGTATCACGTGAACGGCGGCAAGTGGGTCAAGGACACCACTCTGGTGAAGTATAACGGTGTGTGGTGCTACGTACAGGGTGGTGTGCAGAGCAAAGCGAACACCCTGGTCAAGTACAGCGGTAAATGGTACCATGTCAATGGCGGCAAGTGGGTCAAGGACACCACCCTGGTGAAGTATAACGGCGTCTGGCACTACGTGCAGGGTGGCCTGCTCAACAAGTCCAACACCCTGGTGAAGTACAGCGGCAAGTGGTATCACGTGAACGGCGGCAAGTGGGTCAAGGACACCACCTTGGTGAAGTATAACGGTGTCTGGCACTATGTGCAGGGTGGCCTGCTCAACAAGTCCAACACCCTGGTCAAGTACAGCGGCAAGTGGTATCATGTCAACGGCGGCAAATGGGTGAAGGATACTACCCTGGTGAAGTACAGCGGTAAGTGGTACTTCGTGAAGAAGGGTGTGGTGGATTTCACCTACACCGGTAAGGTGAAGTACAACGGCAAGACCTACACGGTCAAAAAGGGCATAAAAGTCTGATAACACAAAAGGGCGGCAAGGAGTGTTCTCCTTGCCGCTTTTTGTATTGCAAACCCGGTTTTTTTGTGCTACAATGGCAGACAATAGGAAAAGATCTTTGGAAGGAATGACGGCTATGAATATTATTGTGGTCGGCTGCGGTAAGATCGGCACCACCATTATCCAGAGCCTTGTAGCAGAGGGACACGATGTCACGGCGGTGGAAAACGATCCTGCTTTGCTGAATGAAGTGATCAACATCCACGATGTGATGGGTGTATGTGGCAACGGTGTGGACTGCGAGACGCTAGCGGAGGCCGGCATCGACAAGGTGGATCTGTTTGTGGCGGTCACCGGGTCGGATGAGATGAATATGCTGGCTTGCTTTATAGCCCGCCGCATGGGCGCGAAGGAGACCATCGCCCGCATTCGCAAACCGGAATACAATGACGACAGCCTCATCTTTATGAAGCAGCAGTTGGGTCTTTCTATGGCCATTAATCCGGAATTGTTGGCGGCGGATGAGCTGTATCATCTGCTCAAGCTCCCTTCGGCGATGAAGGTGGAGACCTTCTCTCGTCGGAATTTCGAGATGGTAGAGATGCGCCTCAAGACGGACTCCGGCTTTGTGGGGATGCCACTGAGTGAGCTGCGTTCCCGCTACAAGGCTAAGTTTCTCGTCTGCTTGGTTCAGCGAGACAGTAAGGTGCACATCCCAGACGGTAACTTTGTACTGCAGGCTGGTGACCGGATCGGCCTGACAGCCTCCTCGACGGAGATCCACAAGCTGATGAAGGCTATGGGTCTGACCTCCAAGCAGGCGCGAAACGTGATGATCTTGGGTGGTAGCCGTACGGCCCACTATCTGACCAAGCGGCTGTTGTCTTCTGGCAGTGATGTGAAGATCATCGAGATCGATCACACATTGTGCGAGGAGCTGTGCGAGGCGCTGCCCGGTGCGGTGATCATCAATGGAGATGGTGCTCAACAGGAGCTGTTGCTGGAGGAAGGATTGCGAGACATGGATGCCTTTGTGTCCCTTACCGGCATGGATGAGCAGAATATCCTCCTCTCCTTTTTTGCTTCCTCTCAGAACGTGTCCAAGGTGATCGCCAAGGCCAACCGGGACGAGCTGGGCGCCTTGGCGGAACGGCTGGGGCTGGAATGTGTCATTTCTCCCCGCAAGCTGATAGCGGATGTGCTGGTACGGTACGCTCGTGCTCTGCAGAACTCCATGGGCAGTAATATCGAAACGCTGTACACGCTCATGGATGACCAGGCAGAAGCGGTGGAATTCAATGTGCGAGATGATGCTCGTCTGGTGCGTCGTCCTCTTAAAGAGCTACAGTTTAAGCAGAATATCCTCATCGCCGGCATCCTGCGCAACCGATCCCCCATCATTCCCACCGGCGACGATGTCATCCTCCCCGGCGACCGGGTGGTGGTTATGTCTGCCGGTCATCGATTGCAGGATCTGTCGGAGATTTTGAAGTGAGGCGGGCGACAGTATGAATCGCAGAATGGTTTTCTATATGCTGGGGCAGATCGTTCGCCTGGAAGCGGCACTGCTGGTGCTGCCCCTGTTGGTATGTCTGATCTATGGGGAATACACTGCTCTGTGGGCGTTTGCCATCACCGCCTGTATCGCGCTGGTGGGCGGCTCCCTGCTGGCGGTGATCAGCCGTCCGGGCAACCATGTCATCTTTGCCAAGGAAGGCTTTGTTATCGTGGCTCTGGCATGGCTACTGATGTCTGCAGTGGGGGCTTTGCCTTTTACCATAAGCGGCGGTATTCCCTCTTATGTGGACGCTTTTTTTGAGACGGTCAGTGGCTTTACCACCACCGGCTCCTCCATCCTAACCAATGTGGAGACCTTGGGGCGAGGCTTGCAGTTTTGGCGCAGCTTTACCCACTGGGTAGGCGGTATGGGTGTGCTGGTGCTCATTATGGCCATTGTCCCCTCTAAGAGCGGTCGCTCTATGCACATCCTGCGGGCGGAGATGCCCGGCCCCATTGTGGGCAAGCTGGTGCCCCGGGTGCGAGATACCGCTAAGGTGCTGTATCTTATTTACATCGGTCTGACGGTGGCGCAGATCATCCTGTTGCTGTGCGGCGGGATGCCGCTGTTTGACAGCCTGGTGCACACCTTCGGTACTGCCGGTACCGGCGGCTTTGGCATTAAAGCGAACAGCATAGCCGGTTACAGTCCCTACCTGCAGTGGGTCATCGCGGTGTTTATGCTGCTCTTCGGTGTGAACTTTAACCTGTACTACCTTATCCTGGTGCGCCACATCCGCACCGCACTGAAGAGCCGGGAGCTGTGGTGCTATCTGGGTATTGTGCTGGTGGCCTGCGGCATCATCACTGCCAATATCTGGTCGCTGTACGAAAGCGCGGAGGAGGCTATCCGCACCGCTTTCTTCCAGGTATCCTCTATCACCACCACCACCGGCTTTGTCACCACGGATTACGGCACCCTGTGGCCGGGGCTGTCTAAGGCGATCCTGTTTTTGTTGACCTTTGTAGGTGCTTGCGCCGGCTCCACCGGTGGCGGTCTGAAGGTCTCCCGCCTGATGCTGCTGGTCAAGTCGGCCAAACGAGATCTACAGCGGCATTTACACCACCGCTCGGTGGGGGTAATCAAGCTGGAGGGCAAGCGTGTGGATGATGACATTGTCAGCGGGGTGGGTGTGTACCTGGTACTGTATCTCCTTATTCTAGTGGCTACCTTCCTTATTCTCAGTATAGAGCCGTTTAGCCTGGAGACCAACCTTTCCGCCGCCGCGACCTGCTTAAACAACGTGGGCCCCGGCTTTGGCATGGTGGGCCCTGCCGGGAATTTTGCCGACTATTCCGGCCTTTCCAAGATTGTGCTGTCCTTTGCCATGCTGTTTGGCCGGTTGGAGATATACCCATTGCTATTTGCTCTCATTCCTTCCACCTGGACTAAAAAATAACTTTGCTGTAGTCGGCTGTTGCCCATAGGCAATAGCCGACTTTGTTGTAGGAATATTGTCCTGTTTTTTGCCCCTTTTCCTCCTTGCAATGGGGGCAAAACCGTCCTATAATAGCCATATAGGAGATGATACTATGTGTACGAGCGATATGTGGAATGGCTATGAACGGCGGGTGTTCACCTTTGAAGGGAAGGACGCTTTTTTGGTGCTACCAAGCAAGCCGGATGCCGCCCGCCGCTGGCTGTTAAAAACCGAATACTTTGGAGCATTCCCCGATTTTGAGATCGCGATGCTTCGGCGGGGTTTTCACCTGGCCTATGTTGCTAATGATACCCGCTGGCACACGCAGGAGGACGACCATCGCAAGGCGCGCTTTGCCGCGTTTCTGCACAAGGAGCATGGCCTGAGCCCCCGCTGTTTACCGGTGGGAATGAGCTGTGGCGGCATGCAGGCGGTGTATTTTGCCGCCCGCTACCCCCAGTGTGTGGCATCGTTATATCTGGATGCTCCGGTGCTCAACCTACTGAGCTGTCCCTGTGGGGTAGGAGATGCGGGAGACGAGCTTTACGAGGAGTTTCATCGCCACACGGGGCTGACGCTGACGGATATGATCAACTACCGTCATCATCCCATTGACTGCGTCCCGGCTCTGCTGGAGCGACACATCCCCGTGATGCTGGTAGCGGGGGACAGCGATACCGTCGTGCCCTATCACGAAAACGGTGCCGCCCTGGAAGCCATGTACCGGCAGGCGGGGGCGGATATCACCGTGATCATCAAGCCCGGCTGTGAACATCATCCACACGGCCTCACGGATCTGACCCCTCTCATCGATTTCGCAGAGAGAACCTATAGGGAGTGACGGTTTGGGTCACTTAAAGACTGTAAGCCAAGTCAGCCGCTATGTTTCCGGTTGACTTGGCTTGCTCTTTTCGCTATAATGAAAAACGGAAGGAGGCGATCCCATGAAGTGGAGACGTGTGAGTGCCTGTGTATTAGCGATTTTGTTGTGTCTGGTGATGGTTGCCTGCGGTACCAATGAGGATGACACGTCGTCCCCACAGTCAGAGCCGCTGTCTGATTCGTCGGCTATTATCGACACCGCCTCGACTGCCGATGAGGCAGAGGGAAGCACCCCGCTACTATATCGGGTAACGGATGAGGATGGCACCTCCTGTTATTTGTTTGGCTCTATTCACGTGGGAGAGAAAGCGTTTTATCCCTTGCCGGATTATGTGACGCAAGCACTGGAGGATGCCGGGAACCTGTGGGTGGAGTTTGATATTGTCGCATTTGAGGGGGATCTTTCCGCCCAGGTAGAGTGCCTAAAGCTGTATTTGTATATGGATGGTACCACCATCCGGGATCATATTTCTCCAAAGGTTTATCAGGCGGCAAAGGAGATTCTGCAGGACAACGACCAGTACGTGGAGCAGATGGACTATTACATGCCGGCCATGTGGACGGATATGATTAACAGCATCCTGTACGATAAGATCAAGGTCAAGTCTTCGCTGGGGGTGGATCGCCATCTCATTGAGCAAGCCAAGGATATGGGTAAGCCGGTGCGGGATGTGGAATCCGCCAAGGAGCAAATAGGGATGATGGCCAGTTATTCGCCTAAGCTACAGGAGACGCTGCTGGAGGAGGCCATTGCGTCATACGCGGATCCTGACAAAGAAAGCGAGGAGATCAAAAAGCTGCAAAAGGCCTGGGCGAGAGGCAACGAGAAAGAGATGAGTGCGCTTATTAACGAGGAGGTCACTTTTGCAGACACCGAGGAAAAGGCACTGTATGAGGAGTACCAAAAGGCCCTGCTGACCGACCGGGACATGAAAATGACACAGCATGTTGAGCAGCTACTGGAGACCGATCAAGAGGACTTTGTCTGCGTAGGCGCGGCTCATGTACTGGGTGAAGGCGGTATGATCGACCAGCTGGAAGCGCGGGGCTACAAAGTGGAGCTTGTGCGATAATATGTCACCAAATATCGGCGCGTTGGGGATTGTTATGGTAGCCCCCAACGCGCTTTTCGTAGGAGCGAAAAGATGTATTGCAATTCTGTCGAATTTATGCTACAATACATACGTATATGCCAACAAACGCGTTAGGAAGGTGCCCTGGATGCTGGAAACAAATCAAATGTTCCGCAAGTGCGCTATAGGTAACGATAAGCTGTGTAGTCTCAGCGAAGAGGATGTCCGTCATATCCAGGCTGTGCTGCTGGCAATGCTGGATGACGTGGATGCCCTTTGCCGCAAGCATGGCTTGCGGTATACGCTGTGCGGCGGTACGGCACTGGGCGCGGTACGTCATCAAGGCTTTATCCCTTGGGATGAGGATGCTGACCTGGCCATGCCCCGGGAGGATTACGATAAGCTGGCGGCATTGCTGCGGGCGGAATATGGTGATCGGTACTGGGTACAGGATATCCACTCCGGTGATGCGTATGACCTAACCTTCATGAAGCTGCGAAAAAAAGGCACGCGCTTTATGGAGCTGTTTGACACCGAGCCGGAGCGGGCGGGTATTTTTGTGGACATTTATCCGCTGGAAAATGTGCCGGATTTCCTTCCGTGGCGCTGGTTGCATGGGGGTATTTCGAATTTTCTCTACCTGTGTTGCTCCTGCGTGCGGGTCAAAACAAAAAAAGAGCGGTTTCTCAATTACTTGGAGGATAAAAGGGCGATACGGACGATCAAGATCAAGGCGTTTTTGGGACAGTGTCTTAGCTTTTTTAGCTTGCAGCGGTGGTGCCGTATGGCAGACCGCTGGTCGAAAAAATGCCGTAATACGCGCTCCAAATACGTTACCTTCCCCAGTGGACGTAAGCATTATTTTGGAGAAATGTGCCCCCGCGACTCCTTCTTCCCCTTGAAGGAGGTGGCCTACGAGGGGCGCCAATACCAGATCATGGCGGATCCTCATCGGCATCTGACGGCTCTGTATGGAGACTATACCATTATCCTGCCGGAGGATCAGCGAGAGCGTCACACCATCCTTGAGTTTGATTTGGGAGAGTAGTATGGGTAAGTTTTTTGCCGATCTGAAAAAATACAGGAACTACATGAGCTATGCTGCCCGGGCGGAGCTGAAATCCGAGGTGGCCAACTCCTACCTTAACTGGATCTGGTGGATTCTGGAGCCCCTGTGCTTTATGGGGATCTATGCCCTGGTATTCACCTTCTTTTTCAAGGGTAAGGTGGAGCACCTGACCGCCTTTTTATTCCTTGGCATTACTATGTGGGAGTTCTTTAATAAAATGCTCAGGATCAGCGTCAAGCTGGTGCGGGGCAACAAGGCCATTGTGTCCAAGGTGTATGTGCCGAAATATGTGCTGATTATCGAAAAAATGATGGTCTGTGCCTTTAAGACCCTTATCAGCTTTGCCATTGTGGCAGTACTGCTGGTGGTGGAGGGCGTATCCCTGTCCTGGAATGCGCTGTGGCTTCTGCCTATCTGCCTGTCGTTTTCGTTGTTCACCTTTGGTCTATCGGCCATTGTCATGCACTTCGGCGTGTACATTGAGGACTTGGCCAACGTGACTAACATCGCCCTTCGTCTGCTGTTCTACATGACCGGCGTGTTCTACAACCTGGCGGATAAGGTCACCGGCCAGCTTGGCTATTGGCTGGTACGGTTAAATCCTCTGGCACTGTTCATTACCGGCGCGCGGGATGCGCTGCTGTACGCCACCCGCCCCAGCCTACTGTGGTTGGGGCTGTGGACGGTGGCGGGAGCGCTGCTGTCGATCATCGGCATCCACCTGATCCGCAAGAACGAGAACAGTTATGTAAAGGTGCTGTGATTTATGAGTGCGATACATATAGAAGACCTTCACGTGCGATACCGGGAGCTGCATCGCAGCTCCCTCAAACGGTCTCTGCTCAAGGGTGGCATTAAGAATGACCACTGTGTCCATGCCCTTAAAGGCATCAGCCTGGATGTGGAACAGGGGGAGATCCTGGGCATCATCGGGAAAAACGGTAGTGGCAAATCCACCCTGCTCAACACGGTGGCGGGTATTTTTGCCCCCGACAGCGGCGTCGTGGAGCTTTGCAGCCAGTCGGTGACGCTCCTGTCCATCGGCGTGGGCTTTCAGGCGAACATGAGCGGCCGGGAGAACATCATGCTCAACGGTCTGCTGTTGGGCTTTGATGAGGCCTACGTTCGGGAAAAGATGCCTGCGATTATCGAGTTTTCCGAGCTGGGTATGTTCATTGACAAGCCGGTGAAGACCTACTCCAAGGGTATGTATTCCAAGCTGGCGTTTTCTATCACCGCGTTTTTGGAGACGGATATTATTCTCATTGATGAGGTCTTTAGCGTGGGCGATGAGCATTTTAAGAAAAAAAGCTTTCGGAAGATGAAGGAGCTCATTTCGGATAAAAATCGCACGGTGCTGATCGTGTCCCACAGCCTAAGCACCTTGCGCAAGCTGTGCACCAAGATGCTGTGGCTCCATGAGGGCGAGGTCAAGATGCTGGGCAACACTAAGGAAGTATTGGATGCTTACGAGCAACAGGCGTAAAAGAAAGGAATGCCGTATGGTTATCGGTGGTATTTTGGCGGGCGGCCTCGGCACCCGCATGGCGGGCGGCGGTCTGCCCAAGCAGTTCCTCAAGATCGGTGGTAAGCCGGTTATCATTCGTACTCTGCAACGGTTTTTGAACAATGCCCTTATCGATCATGTGATCATTGCTATGAACGAAAGCTGGATCGACTACTGCCGGGATATGCTGGCAGAGTACGGCCTCACCGGTGAGCGCGTGGAGATCATCCAGGGTGGAGAGACCCGCTTTGAGTCCCTGCTGTGTCTTGCCAACGCCTGCGTGCGTGTAGCGGCGGCGCGGGGCGACGAGGATGTGCTGATGATCAACCACGATTGCGCCCGCCCCTTTGTGTCTGACCGTATTTTGCGGGATAACATCGAGATGGTGCAGGAATACGACATGGTCACCACCTCGGTGCCCACCATCGACACGGTGCTTATTTCCAAGGACGGCAAGCTGAGCGATTGCGTGCCGGATCGTCCCACGGTATTTCTGGATCAGGGGCCCCAGACCATCCGCGTGTCCCATTTCCTTCGGCTTGTGGAAACTCTTACGGAGGAGGAAAAAGCGATCTACATGGAGGCCGGACGGCTGTACATCGACAAGGGCTACCGGGTAGGGATCGTGCAGGGAGAGCGGGAGAACTTTAAGCTTACCACCCCCTTTGATTTGAAACTGGCGGAAATGATGCTGATGGACGAGGATGATAGCCGTGATGCATGAGGTCCTGCGGGATGAGATCGACCGGGCGGCCGGCACACTGGATCTTTTTGTAAAGAAAAAGCGCATAGCTCCTTTGAAGCACGTGTACGTACTGTCCGACGGCAATCCTTTTGGCGCGTACCTGTTGTCAGCGTTGCAGACGGCCAAGTCTGTGGGCGGCTCTGTGCGCTACATGCCGCTGACCGATGGAGCATCGGACTGGCTGTTCGGTGAGCCGGAGGAGGGTACTGTTGTGGAGAGCCTTGACGGCCTGACACCGGGCAGTACCGTGTTGGTAAGCATTGATTGCTTTGCCACGGCGGGACGCGCCGCGGTGCTTGACAAGCTGGAGACTTGTTTGGCGACCATTGCCGCCGCCGCCTGTACTGCTTATGTGTTGCTGCTTATCCCATCCCCTGAGGAATTGCCGCAGGGGATCACCGCGTTAGCCGAGAGGGAATACGATTATTATTTGGCGCATAAGCTGACCACACCGCCCGAGCAGTATTATCTGGCGGTGGAGGCACTGTGCCGCCGCTATGTGCGGGATCATGGTGCCGGGGTGACGTTACTGCGGTACACCAATCTGTATGGCCCCGGGATGGAGCACATCGAGGGCTTTTCTTTTGAGGAGCTGGTAAAGACATGCCATCAGACCGGTGCGGTTATCGTGACACGGGCGGATGCCGTGCCACAGCTTTCCTGCACCTATGTGCTGGATGCCTTTGCGGCTGTTCTGTGGGCGATACACGCCCGCAAGCCGGGACACGTGTTTAACGTGGCGGCGGAAGTCTTGACGATTAAGGATATCAAGGAACACTTTCACAAGGCCTTCGCCGGCGACTATGGATTGTCCGTCAGCGTGGAGGCTATGTGTCGCGCCTGCTCCCGGGCGTTGGATTCGCTGAAGCTACGCCATTACGGCTTTGAGCCGGTTACCTCTACGGAGGATAACGTCTACCGCATGGGACTGTACTACACCGGTGAGCCGTATGATATGCAGCGGTGTCTCCAGGTGTACAATGGTCGTCTGGAAAAGATCAAAAGCCTGGAAATGGATGTGCTTTCATTCGTCGATAAGGTCTGCCGAGAGCATGGGATCCGATATTTCCTCGCCGGCGGTAGCCTGCTGGGGGCGGTGCGCCACGGCTCCATCATCCCCTGGGACGATGACCTGGATATCGGCATGCTACGAGAGGATTTTGAAAAGTTTCGCCGGGTGTGCCCCGGTCTCGTTCCGGAGAAATACACCTACGAATCGCCGCAAAATGATAGCGGTAGCCACTATCATTTTGATAAACTGCGTTTGCAGGATACGTACTTCTCTACGTGGTATTCTAGTACCTTCCGGATCCGTGATGGCGTGTTTTTTGACGTAATCATCTACGATCAGACTAGTAACAACCGCTTTTTGGCAAAGCTGCAGATCCGGCTGGTTTCCATGTGGACACGAGTAATCAACGTGCGCTGGTACAATAAGCCGCGCCGGAATGTGTGTTATTGGCTGAGCAAGATTGCTTTACCAGTGATGCGCCTCTTACCCTTCTCATTTTTCCATTGGACCTTTGAGCGCCTTGTCCGTGCTTTTTCCAAGAAGAAAAATGCCCGCTATCTGATTGACGGCATCGGACAGAACATCAAGAAGGGACGCTTCCCCAAGGAATGGTTGACTCAAACGGAGTATGTGGCTTTTGGCGACGTGCAGGCTCCCATCCCCAAGGGGTATGACGGTTACCTGCGGCATTTCTATGGAGATAGGTATATGGAATTGCTGCCTGTCAGCAAGCGCGTATCCGGACACCAGCTGGCACGTATCGACCTGGGCGGCTATTTATTTGCCGATGAGCCCGACAGTAAGTTCCGTCACGTAAATATTGATGGCGAGCTATATGAACAAGAATAGTAAAGAGGTGCAGATAATGAAATACCTGGCTGTGGGAGACGTGTTTATCACTCCCGATATGATGAAGGAAGGCTTTGAAAAATACGATGAGGTGTTTGAGGAAGGGCGTTGCCTTTTCTTTGGCAAGAAGAATCGTAAGAACATGCGCGACACCGTCAAGCTCATTGAGCGCGGTGGCCGTGACGAGTGCGAGCTTCCCCGGGGATACCTGGACGCAGTAGAGGATGTGGAGGTGCTGATGGTGCACCTGTGCCCGGTTACCGAGGAGGTGCTCAACCGCGCCAAGAAGCTCAAGTATATCCTGTGCAACCGAGGCGGTGTGGAGAACGTGGATATGGATGCCGCTTCCGCTCGCAAGATCAGGGTGCTCACCAACCCGGCGCACAACGCCAATGCGGTGGCAGAGTTCACCATCGGGGTGATGTTCAGTGAGCTACGCAACATCGCGCGCGCTCATATGGCACTTAAGGGCGGTGAGTGGCGAGAGAAATACCCCAATTCCGGCGCCATTATCGAGCTGAAGGATCTGACGGTGGGCATCGTGGGCTTTGGTAATGTGGGGGAGCTGGTGTGTGAGAAGCTCAGCGGCTTCGGCTGTAACATCCTCATCAGCAACCTGTTTGAGCCGGAGCACACCAATCCCCGCATCAACTGGGATAAGGTGCGTTTCGTAGAGCTGGATGAGCTGCTGACCTCCTCGGATGTGGTCTCTCTGCATGCCAGAAGCAAGAGCAAAAAGCCCATCTTTGGGAAGCGGGAGTTTGAGATGATGAAGCCCTCGGCCTATTTCATCAATACCAGCCGTTCCTACATGGTGGATTACGATGCCCTATATCACGCCCTCAACAAACAGCTCATTGAGGGTGCCGCCATTGACGTGTTCGAGGTGGAGCCCCTGGGTGCGGAGCATCCGTTCCTGGGACTGGATAACATCACCCTCACAAACCACCGTGGCGGTGATACGGTCAACGCCTACGCGGACAGCCCTAAGATGATGCTGGAGGAGCTGGTGCTGTGGATGAACGGCGTAAAGCAGCCGAAATTCTGGTTTAACAAAGGCGCATTCTAAGCTTTTAATGAGTCGATAGGAGGTACATGGACATGACTTGTGATGTGCGATTCTATACCCGCTCCGGAAACACGGAGAAGCTGGCGCATGCCATTGGTGAGGCGGCAGACTGCCGGGCACAGTCGGTGGATGTACCTTTGTCGCAGCCGGTAGACGTGCTGTTCCTTGGTTGCTCCTACTACGCCTTTGATATGGACGAAGCGGTCAAGACCTTTATTGCGACCAACAAGGATAAGATCGGTAGGATCGTATGCTTTGGCACTTCCGCCATGATGCCCTCTATGAAGAAGCCCATGCGCAAGGTAGCCCAGGAGCATGGCGTACCGGTGGCAGAGGAGGAGTTCCATTGTCGCGGCGCTTTTGGCCCATTCCACAAAGGCCGCCCCAATGAGGCTGACCTCAAAAAGGCCGTTGCCTTTGTTAAGACGATCATCGGATAAGAGAGGGGGAAGCCGTAGGGCTTCCCCCTTTTCCTATCTTGCTTTTTTGGGCCGCTTGTGCTATACTTGTCTGCAATGTCATAAGAAATGAGGAGATCGTTATGAATAACAGCAAAGTTCTCGCCGTTGTGGGCGGGATCGCCATCACTGAGGCGGATATCGACCAGGCTATCCTGGGTATGGGGCAGAGAGGCCAGCAGTATAACAACCCCCAGGGGCGCAAGATGCTGCTGGAGCAGCTCATCCATAAGCAGCTCATCCTGATGGATGCCCGCAAGAATCTCATGGAGCATGAGGCGGATTTCAAGCAGCAGCTGGAGCATATCAAGACCGAGCTGCTGGCTAACTACTATATGGAAAAGCTACTGCGCCAGGTGCGGGTCACCGAGAGCGAGTTGCAGACTTACTTTGATGCACACCCCGAGGAGTTTCAGGGGGAGGAGAGCGTGTCTGCCAGCCATATTTTGGTGGATAGTGAGGAAAAGGCGCTGGCCCTGCTGGAGCAGATCCGCGGTGGCGAGGTGACCTTTGAGGACGCGGCTCGTGCTAACAGCTCCTGCCCCTCCGGGCAGAACGGCGGTAGCCTGGGCCAGTTCGGCCATGGGCAGATGGTGCCGGAGTTTGACGAGGCTTGCTTCGCCATGGAAGCCGGCGAGGTTAAGGGCCCGATCAAGACCCAGTTCGGCTATCACCTCATCCGCTTGGATGAGAAGCATCCTGCCGAGCCAGTCAGTTTCCAGGAGGCCAAGCCTGCCCTGGAGCAGAAGCTGCTCAGCGAGGCCCAGCAGAAGGCCTACCAGAGCAAGATGAATCAGCTCAAGATCCTCTACCCCGTGGATCAGATGGGCATCCTTTCTTAAGCACCAAGGCCGTGATAGCCATGGCTATCACGGCCTTTACTTAGGGTGACACGGCTTTTTGTGTTGACAAAACAAGGCGTGGCCATTATAATAAGATAACACACGGAGATGTACCCAAGTGGCTGAAGGGTCCGCACTCGAAATGCGGTAGGTCGTTAATAGCGACGCGAGAGTTCAAATCTCTCCATCTCCGCCAGAAAAAGACCTTGTCGAAAGACAAGGTCTTTTTCAACGAAATAAATCCCTGCGGGATTTGTGAAATGCACTTCGTGCGTGAAATACGCCTGCGGCGTGTGAAATGCCTGCGGGCGTGAGTGGATTTATTTCATTTCACTTGATGCGATAGCATCAAATTTCACAATTTACGGAGTAAATTATTTCACCGTGAGCGTAAGCGAACGATTTCACTAAAAACGAACGGTTATGCAAGGGTTCGAATTCATACGCAAAACGGTAAAAATATCTTTTTTGTGGCCCATAGACAGAAAAACCGACAAGTTTCGACTTGTCGGTTTTTCAACTAAATCCACCCTTGCGGGTGGGTGAAATATTGCTTTGTCATGTGAAATGCCTGTGGGTGTGTGGAGATTTGTTTTTTATTATGCGCGGCGCATGGGACTTTTTAACAACATGGCTATATAATAGTGTGTACTTTCAACGGACGTCTGATCATATAAGGAGGAACAACAATGGCTAATATGTTTGCAGGGTATGTTACCAAACAAATACCAAAGGATCTGAGGAGCTGTTATCAGACGGATAGCGTCAGCGAAAATCTCTGGGTGTGGTGTGAACGCATCGAACGGTGGGGGCTGCGCCTTTGCCTGCTGTTGGGGCTGCTCGGAATCGTTTTTATTATCGTTGATGCTGTCGAAATGGGGCAGCTGCTCGATGAACTGCGTCTTGATACGGATGAAATACAGGAGGCGGCCATTGAGTTAGGGATAGAGCTACGGCCGGTTTATGACGTGGTGCTGGAAGGCATCTTGCTGTGGGCGTTTTACTGCTTTGTGGAATACTGTACCTATCACGTCGCTGCGCTTTTGATTGGGGCGCTTGCCTCCATCGTCCAGCATACGCGCATTACCGCTAACATAGCGTTGTACAACGCTGCGCAGGCTGAAGGAATTGTGGAGGAAGTGACTGAACAGCCGGTGGCCTCTCAGCCGACAAAGCCTGAGACAAACTATTCCAAAACCCTCTCCGGCATTACGATGGTCGACGACAAAGACATTTGGATATGCCGCCGTTGCGGAGCCAAAAACCGGCAGGGGGCCATCTGTTGCAGCACCTGCGGAAATTTTAAATAACACATACAAAAAAGCAACGGCGCCATACAAAACGCCGTTGCTTTTTTGCGTGTTATCTCAATAATACATCTTACCGGCGATGATACTGCTCTCCCGGGCGGCCAGCAGCTCGCTGACCGTGACCATGGTGTATCCCTGGGCGGCCAGCTTGTCCATCATGGCGATGGCGGCCTCCACCGAGTTTTTGTGGATATCGTGCATGAGGATAATGGAGCCGTTTTTGACTCCGCCGTAGCCGGTCTTAAAGGTGTTGGCGAGGATCTTGGAGGTGGCGGTGGCAGAGGACTGGGAGGAATACCGCCAATCCTCGGTGTCCACGCTCCACTGGATGATGGGAATACCCTTACCGGCGGCGTAGGAGCGCACATTGGCGTTGGAACTGCCGTAGGGGCACCGCATGACGGTAGGCTCCTTGCCCAGCACCGCTTTCACCTTGTTGGCGCAGGAGTCCATATTCTTACGGATGTTGGCCAGTGAAAGGGTGGTCAGCTGGGGGTGGTTTTCGGAGTGATTTCCCACCTCGTGTCCTTCGGCAGCGATGCGTTTGAGGACACTGGCATAGCTGTTGACCCGGGTTCCCACCACAAAAAAGGTGGCCTTGACCCCACGCGCTTTCATCGCGTCCAGCAACCGTGCCGTGTAAGGCCCGGGGCCATCATCAAAGGTCAAAGCCACCAGCTTTTTGCCGATAAGGTGGGACACGTCCGGAGGGGTCACCGTCAGCGGAACGGTAGAGGGTGTTACCGTCGATCCCTTCTTTTTGTTGGCCAGTTGCTTATTAAGATCGTTAATGGTGTTTTGCTGTTCCTTGATCTTCTTCTGCTGCTCCTTAATCTGGCTCTCCTGATCACGGATCTTATTTTGCTGTTCCTGCATGGCAGCGCTGTTGGAGGATAAGGCGTTATTCTGTTCCTGCAGGCGGCTCTCCTGCTGGGAGAGGGTGGCCTCTTGTGAGTCCAGCGACTCCTGCAAGGAAGCGATAAGCCGCCCTTGCTCAGCAGAGGTCAACGCCAGATTCACGCCCAGCACACTGCCCCCCACCAGCAACAACGCCAACAACACCAAAAACCCCACCCGCAACCATTGTCTGCGGCGGTGAGGGGCTGTTTCTATCGTGGTGATGGGTGTCTGGGTAGTGGTATCCTTCATGATGCTACTCTGCCTTTCTGTAATCTGCTTTTATTGTAGCACATTGTGTCGAAATTGCAAGCAACAATCTTGTCATTTTTCGCCATTAGCCGAAAATATCTTGCACTTTTTGTTGGGTTGTGATAGAATGTTGGCATGGCAATTTTGCTCAACGAAATATGCAGAGAGGAACGATTATGATGGCTAAGCCTATTGTTTTGTGTGCGGACAGCACCTGTGACCTGAGCCCAGAGCTTATCGAGAAGTACAACGTACACATTCTGCCGTTGCACGTGAACCTGGACGGCAACAGCTATATGGACGGGGTGGATATGACCCCGGACGAGATCTACGCTTACTATCGGGAGCACAAGGTGCTGCCCACCACCGCCGCCACCAATATGGCAGAGTACATTGACTTTGTAACTCCCTTTATCGAAGCCGGTAACGACGTCATCTACGTCAACCTTGGCTCCGGCATCTCGGTGACCCACAACAACTGCCGTATGGCTGCCGAGGATACCCCCGGTCTGTACGCCATTGACAGCGGTAACCTGTCTACCGGTATGGGTCATGTGGTGATTGCCGCTGCTGAGCGTATTGCCGCCGGCATGCCGGTGGAGCAGATCGTGGAAGAGGTACGCGCTTTCACCAAGAAGGTGGAGGCCAGCTTTGTGTTGGACACCCTGGAGTTTCTGCATAAGGGTGGCCGTTGCTCTGCCGTGGCCATGCTGGGCGCCAATGTGCTTAAGCTCAAGCCCTGCATTGAGGTCAACAACGACGACAGCACCATGACGGTGGGGAAGAAGTACCGTGGTTCCTTGGATAAGGTGCTGGTCGAGTATGTGAAGGACCGCCTGGAGGGTCGTGACGATATTTGCACCGACCGTATTTTCATCACCCACAGCGGTATTTCCGATGAGCGTGTACAGCTGGTGCGTGAGGCTATCGAGCAGTATATGCACTTTGACGAGGTTCTGGTTACCCGGGCCGGTTGCACCGTCTCTGCCCACTGCGGCCCCAATACGCTGGGCATCCTTTTTGTTCGCAAATAACCCAAAAATCAAGGTGATTTCTTAACATCTGTTCGCCACTGGCGGACAGATGTTAAATTTTTGATAAAGTTTTTCCTTTTTTACATTTTGTTATTGACAAAGTATTCTGTAGGGGATAGAATAAAAAACAATCGTACGGAGTGTAGAGGACTGTTCGTCTAACTGGCGGACACCTGTACGCCGTAACATTTATTTTTTTGGAGGAATGAGACATGGCAAGAGTATACAATTTTTCCGCAGGTCCGTCCATGCTGCCTGAGAGCGTCCTGACCAAGGCCGCCGCTGAAATGCTGGATTACGAGGGTTCCGGACAGTCCGTGATGGAGATGTCTCATCGCTCTAAGGTGTATCAGGGTATCATCGACCAGACGGAGGCTCTGCTGCGCGAAGTGATGAACATCCCGGATAACTACAAGGTGCTGTTCCTGCAGGGTGGTGCTTCTTCTCAGTTCGCCATGGTTCCCATGAACCTGATGACCGGCAGCGGCAAGGCGGATTACGTTATCACCGGTCAGTGGGCCAAGAAGGCTTACAAAGAGGCTGCCCGTTACGGCAAGGCCAATGTGGTGGCCAGCTCGGAGGATAAGACCTTCTCTTACATCCCCAAGCTGGATCCCGCTACCTTCACCCCGGATGCGGATTACTTCCATATTTGTATGAACAACACCATCTACGGCACCGTGTACCACGAGCTGCCCGAGACCGGTGATGTGCCGCTGGTGGCGGACATCTCCTCCTGCGTGTTGTCCCGTCCCATCGACGTATCCAAGTTCGGCATGCTGTATGCCGGTGCTCAGAAGAACATGGCTCCCTCCGGCGTGACGGTGGTCATTATCCGCGAGGACCTGCTGGGCAAGGCGATGGATATCACCCCCACCATGTTCAACTACCAGATCCATGCGGACAACGGTTCCATGTTCAACACCCCTCCCTGCTACACCATCTACGTGATGAAGCTGGTGCTGGAGTGGATCAAGAACGACATCGGCGGTCTGGAAAACATGCAGAAGATCAACGAGCAGAAGGCAGCCATGCTGTATGACTTCCTGGACAACTCCAAGATGTTCCGCGGCACCGTGGTGCCGGAGGACCGTTCGCTGATGAACGTCCCCTTCGTTACCGGCAACGAGGAGCTGGATGCCAAGTTTGTTAAGGAGGCCACGGCGGCTGGGTTTGTTAACCTGAAGGGCCACCGTTCTGTGGGCGGCATGCGTGCCTCCATCTACAATGCCATGCCGGTGGAAGGCGTGGAGAAGCTGGTTGCTTTTATGAAGAAATTTGAGGAGGAGAACGCCTGAGCGTTCCCCGTTAAGGAGTTAGTGTTATCATGAAGATCTGTACTTTGAACAAGATTGCCGCCTGCGGCACCGAGCGTCTGGGTGCCGGCTATGAGCTGACCGAAGATCTGGCAGGGGCTCAGGGCGTTATGGTGCGTTCGGCTGCCATGCACGACATGGACCTGCCGGAGAGCCTGGTTGCCATCGCCCGTGCCGGCGCTGGTGTCAACAACATCCCGGTAGAGGAATGTGCTGACAAGGGCATCGTGGTGTTCAACACTCCCGGTGCCAACGCCAACGCTGTTAAGGAGCTGGTGCTGGCCGGTCTGTTCCTTTCTTCCCGCAAGATCGTGGACGGCTGCAACTGGGCGCAGACCCTGGCTGGCGAGGGCGAAGCCGCCGCTAAGCTGGTAGAAAAGGGCAAGTCCGCTTTTGCCGGCCCTGAGATCAAGGGCAAGAAGCTGGGCGTTATTGGTTTGGGCGCCATCGGTGTGTTGGTAGCCAATGCCGCTACCCATCTGGGCATGGAGGTTTACGGCTACGATCCCTATCTGTCGGTAGATGCCGCTTGGAAGCTGTCCCGTTCTGTGTACCATGCCAATGCGCTGGAAGAGATCTATGCAGAGTGTGACTACATCTCCGTGCACGTTCCGCTGACCCCCGACACCAAGGGTATGCTGGGTGCCGATGCGTTTGCCACCATGAAGGAAGGCGTCCGTATCCTTAACTTTGCCCGTGCCGGTCTGGTAGACAGCGACGCCATGAAGGCGGCGTTGGCTTCCGGTAAGGTGGCCAGCTACGTGGTGGATTTCCCCACCGCCGAGATGCTGGGCGTGGACAATGTCGTGGCCATCCCTCACCTGGGTGCTTCCACCCCCGAGAGCGAGGACAACTGTGCTGTCATGGCTGCCGACCAGCTCAAGGATTATCTGGAGAACGGTAACATCGTCAACTCGGTGAACTTCCCCGAAGTCAAGGTGCCTCGCAGCACCGAGAGCCGTGTGTGCGTCCTGCACAAGAACATCCCCAACATGCTGGCGCAGATCAGCTCCGTGGTATCTGCTACTGGTGCCAACATCGAAGCAATGACCAACAAATCCCGCAAGGATTATGCTTACACCGTGCTGGATATTGAAGGCAAGGTCAGCGACAACGTGGTGGCCGAGATCATGAAGGTCGAGGGCATCATCCGGGTGCGCATCCTGTAATAGCGTCCACAGCGCCCGACGGCACACCGTCGGGCGCTTTTTTTGTTGACCTTTGTTGCGGTTTTTGCTATACTGATAATCGAAAGCAAGAGAGAGGAAGATCGATCATGCAACGTGAAAAGTTGGGTTCCCGTTTAGGCTTTATACTCATATCGGCCGGCTGTGCTATCGGCTTGGGCAATGTTTATCGTTTTCCCATCATTACCGGCAGCTATGGCGGTGCCGCCTTTGTGCTGGTGTACTTGGTGTTTCTGGTCCTGCTGGGTCTGCCGGTGATGACCGCTGAGCTGGCGGTAGGCCGTGCCAGCCAGCGCAGTATCGCCAGCTCCTTTGACGTGATGGAAAGACCCGGTCAGAAGTGGCATCTGATGAAGTACGTCGGCATCGGCGGCAACTATCTGCTGATGATGTGCTACACCCTTATCACCGGCTGGATGCTCCGGTATTTTCTCAAGTACCTGACCGGCGCCATGGAAGGGGTCGGTGACCAAAAAGCGTTTGAAGGGGTTTTTGGCCAGATGGCTGGAGGCACCGGCCTCAACGTGCTGGCTACCTATGCGGTTATTGCGGTGGGCCTGGGCATCTGTGCGCTGGGCCTGCAGAAGGGCGTGGAGCGCATCACCAAGTGGATGATGGTGGCCCTGCTGGCGCTGTTGGTGGGTCTGGCGGTGTATTCCTGTACCCTATCCAACGCCGCCGAAGGCTTGCGTTTCTATCTGATTCCTTCTTTTACGGATATGAAAGAAGCCGGCGTGGGTACTGTTATCAACGCCGCTATGGGACAGGCGTTTTTCACCCTGTCGTTGGGTATTGGCTCCATTGCTATCTTTGGCAGCTACATCGGTAAGGAACGTCGTCTGTTGGGGGAAGCGGTCACCATTGTGAGTCTGGACACCTTCGTGGCCCTTATGTCTGGTCTCATCATCTTCCCGGCCTGCTTTACCTACAATAACGGCGTCACCGCTGATGCCGGCACCGTCAACCCCAGCTTTTTGTTTACCACGCTGTCCTCCATCTTTAACGAGATGCCCGGCGGCCGTATCGTGGGCACTCTGTTCTTCCTCTTCATGCTGTTTGCGGCTCTGTCCACGGTTATTGCGGTGTTTGAGAACATCGTTTCCTTCTGGCTGGAAAAGACCCGTCTTTCCCGTCGGATGGTGTGCCTGATCAACATCGCCCTGATGATGGTGCTGTGCTTGCCGGCCATCTTCTCCCAGAGCTTCTTGGGCGACTTCAAGATCCTTGGTTTCAACATGATGGATCTGGAGGATGCCATCGTGGCCAAGCTGCTGTTGCCGGTGGGCAGTCTGGTGTATGTGCTGTTCTGCACCACCCGGTACGGCTGGGGCTATGACAACTATCTGAGTGAGGTAAACACCGGCAAGGGGCTGTTCCTGCCTCGCTGGGTCAAGGGGTATATGCGCTACGTCCTGCCGCTGATCATTGCGGTGGTGCTGGTTCTATCTTTTATCTAAAAGGAGCTAAACGATGCTTGCGAAGGAAGTCAAAAAGCCTCGTCCATGGTGGCGGATGCTCATCGGCGGATTATGTGTCCTGCTGTGTGTATGGGCGGTGCAGCCCTATACGGTGTACGGCATCGTCAATATAGGGGTATACCTACCGCTGGCGGTGGGTATACTGGGAGCCTGGTGGGGCTTTTCCCGTCCTGCCCCGACACATAGGAAAGGGTGGCGTCGCGTGATGGTCTGGGTGCTGATCGTGCTTGTCGGCCTGGTGGCCGTTCTGGCGGTGATACTCACTTCCCTGATGGCCGTGAGTGCCACCCGTTCCCCGGCGGAGGGGGAGACCACGCTGGTGGTGTTGGGTGCCCAGATCAGAGGGGAGTCCCCCAGTCTGATGCTCCGCCAGCGGCTGGATGTGGCGGTGGCGTATCTCAACGCCCATCCGGATGCCCCTTGCGTGGTATCCGGCGGTCAAGGACCGGATGAAGCGTACACCGAAGCCCACGTGATGAAAAAGTATCTCGTAGAACGGGGGATCGCTCCGGAGCGTATCTATGAAGAAGCGGCCTCCACCAACACCCGGGAGAATATGCGGTTTTCCCTTCAGCTCATAGAGAAACAGGGCTTGCCGGCCAATCTGGCGGTGGCCACCCAGGAGTTCCACCAGTACCGGGCATCGGTACTGGCCAAGGAGCAGGGGGCAGACACGGTAGGCGCCGTGACCTGCGCTTCACCACCGCCGCTATTGTTGTGCTATTGGGTGCGGGAATGTGCGGCCATCTGTCGTCTGTGGTTGTTGGGTTATTAGAACAAAAGGCTGTCACTCGGGAGAGCGACAGCCTTTTTTGTCATTTTTTGCAACCGATCCGCCCTACTATACGGTATAGAGGGTGAAAGGGGGAATGAACATGGAGGAACGCACCATTGTTCAATTGTATTTAGACCGTGATGAACAAGCCATCCACGCCACCGAGGAGGCCTATGGCGATCGGCTGCAGCGGCTGGCGTACCGTATACTGGAGGATCTGCCGGAGGCGCAGGAGTGTGAAAACGACACCTATTTAGCGGCGTGGGAGCGCATACCGCCCCACACGCCTTGGGATTATCTGTTCGCTTTTCTGGCAAGGATCACCCGGGGCTTGGCTATTGATCGCTTGCGCCAGCGTGGGGCACAGAAGCGCCCAGTTGTCACCACGCTGTCGGAGGAGCTGGAGCAATGCCTGCCTACCCCCGATGACACCCCTTGCCGGGTGGAATACAAGGAGCTGCTCGCCACCATTGAGGACTTTTTGCGTCAGCAAAAACGGGATGAGCGCATGATGTTTATTCGTCGATACTGGTACTGCGAGGAGATCGCTGCCGTCGCCCGACAGATGGGTACTACCGAGAGTCGGGTCAAATCCTCCCTGTTCCGTATCCGCAACCGTTTGCGTCAACGCTTGATAGAGGAGGGGTATGAGCTATGAGAGGACAAGAGCTATGGGCTGTCCTGACCGACATAGATATGGAGCTGGTTAAAGAAGCCGCCCTTCCCCGGCACCATCGTCTTATGCCACGACTGCTGGCTTTGGCCGCTTGTCTGGCGTTGGTGATGGGAGGTGCGCTGTGGGCGGTGACCCATCGCCCTCTGCCGGAGCTTCCTCTGTTGACCATTCAGGAGATGGACCCGGCAACGGACATCGGCTCGGGCAGCATGGGCGTGGTATGGGTCAACACCCTGGATGACATCCCTAAAGATGATCTGTCCCCTGCTTGGGACGACACGGTTCCGGTGTATACCCGAGAAGCCGTCAGCACGGATCCGGTGGTGACCCGTCAACGTGTCCTGCGTGCAGGAGAGCTGCTAGGAATGGCAGAAGCTACCTTGACCGCCACGACCTCCCAGTACATGGAGATCGAGGAACGTTTTGCGTACTATTTCATCTTGGAAAACGACAAACTCAGGGTGGAAGCCGGTCGGGAAGCGACTACCGTGAGGGTGTTCTTTAAAGAACCATTCCATTTTCCGGAGGGATTCGCCTTTGCAGACGATGGCTTTCCTACCGAGGAAGAATGGAAGCTACTGGAGCCGGCCCTCGCCACCTTATGCCAAGAGCAGCTTAACATGTCGTCTCCGGTGGCCACCTATGCATACGGGGCGGTGCATACCAACGGAAAACAACCTGTTCATTTGACGTTCCAGCAGGAGGATGGCCTTTCCGTTTTCTTCTTTTACCCTAACCTTGATAATCCGAATGAGATAAGCGGATGCGACGTGACCCTGCCCGTGGAGCATCTGGGTGATTACCCCATCATCAGCCGGGAGGAGGCGTACGAGCGCTTGCTGGACGGCCACTATCTGGGACTTCCGGGCTACGGCAAGGATTCCCCCCAGCCGGAGGAACGGGTGGATCTTGTCTACTACGCCGATTGGTGGCAGACGGTCTCGATGCCCTACTATCGGTTTTACGTCTATTCCCATTCCTTCCCCCAGCAGGACGGAGAAGGGGAGATTAAGGTGTATGAGGAATACTACGTCCCTGCCGTTCACAGCCATTACCTGGCGGCACTGCCGCAGGATGGGGTGGCGGTGCCGGTGAACGCCGTTTTGGACGGTGGCGCGGACTGATTTTTCTATGCCATTTAAAATGTGGCGGAAGTTCTAAAAATGCAAGCTTGCTCTTGGATAATTTTACCAAGATCATGTCTTTTCAGAGGATTTCGATTGTCTTCCTTACAAGAAACGGTACTGTCTGACTACGATAGAGAAATGATTGCCCAAAAGAAAGCGCAGGCTGCCGCATTGGCTAATCGTCCCGAACAGAGGACGGCGACGCTGATTTCGATTGCCAGCGGTATGTCGTTTCGTATGGCAAACGAATTGGTGGGTGTCGGTCAATATAAACTGTTTTACCAGCTGTACAATCTCAACAGCAATGCTTTTTATCTTTTGAATACCGAAACGGGAACGGTTGCGGAGACGACGTTCTATGCGGAAGATACACGCTACTATATATCCAACGTCCATTGCGATAGCAACGGCGCCGTGCTGATACATATGGATTACAGAGATCCCACAACGGGGGAACGCTTGGAGCCGCGCTTATATTATTTGACTATGGAAGAATTAGGGTTTCATTGAGCCGGAAGAGATGTTACTGCGTTAGCAAATTTTAAACAACGCCGCCGGGTGTGCTAATAGCACGCCCGGCGGCGTCTTTTTTATTGATTACCGATAAATTTTCAAAAATTGGCAAAAAAATTTGCCAATCTTCAAAAAAAGGTTGACAAATGGACAAAAGTCGTATATTATTATAAACTGCTTTAATATGAGAAGTGTGCCCCTTTTGGCTGGATATAGCATAGCACAAACGGCCAAAAAATGCAAGACTTTTTTGCAGATGGCAGACTTTCCCGGTTAAGGCAAGACGAAAAAACCGTGCGCGGACACGCCGCCGGATCTGCCCGGAAACAGATCCCGGATGGGTGCCGTGACATTACAAGACAGGAGTGATCGGGTCTTATGACGAAC
>JAZSOW010000004.1:0-26172 GCA_045537135.1 Acutalibacteraceae bacterium | reverse complement strand
CCACTACGCCGTGACGGGGAGGGTGGCACCTCTCCGTTCACGTTCACCGCTCATCGACGCCTCGCTCCCGGCCGCGGTGCTCCGGGGCAAGACGGGCAGCCTAATTAGGCCGCCAACGCAACTTTATTGTTGTCGTTTATTTTTAAAAATTGCAGGTTTTATAGCGGGCCCGCTCCGCTACTCGCTTACCGTACCTCACAACCCCCGTCGAAACCTTTACGCCCCCGTATGTGTGGGTTGGAGTTATTATTATACGGATTTTTGAGGTCGCTGTCAATAAGGAGCGGGGCAGATTTTTTGCTGTGGTGCGGATTCCCACGACAAAACTCTTGTTTTTCTGACAAAAACTTGGTAGTATACTATATATGTAATACGCAAAAGGAGGGAGCACCTGTGTCTGACCTGAGTACTGCCGCCGGGCGGCGTGACTATGCATTGGATTGGTTGACCGGCTTATTGCCGGTGGCACTGATTGCCCTGTTTGGTTATCGCTGGCAATTCACATGGCTCACGGTGCTGGCGGCGGGGGGCTACCTGATGGCGGCGGTGTTGCTAGAACGACTGTTAAAGGCACCGCGTGACCCCGCTTTGATAGCCAGCTCCTTTGTTACCGGGTTGTTGGTGGCATTCTGCTTGCCCGCCACTACGCCGTTTTGGCCGGCGGCTTTGGGCGGCGGCTTATTGGCGGCCGCCGGCCGTATTCCTGCGGCTGTGGGGCGGGTGGCTCTGCCGAGTGTTCACCCCCTGGTGCTGACCTATGTGTTGCTGCGGCTGCTTGTCCCCAGAGAGATTGGGGAGGGATTTACCCTGGCCTACCAATGGCGGGGGATGGATACGCTGTCCACCGCCACCCCCTTGGTGGCTTTGCAAAGCGGTGAGCTTGAGCATACGCCTTGGCAACTGTTCTTTGGAATGCGCGCTGGTGCGATGGGCGAGGTGTGCGTGGCGGCCATTACGTTGGGCGCGGGCTATCTGCTTATGCGTCGGCGGCTGCGGCTCATCGCTCCTGCCTGTATGCTGGCGACGGTGTCCCTGTTGTCTCTGCTTTTTTGGGATGCCCCGCTGTACGGCTTGCTGGCTGGCGCAACGGCACTGAGCGGGCTCCTGCTGGCGGATCGAGCGTATATGCCTCACAGCTACCCCGACCAGATCGTGGCTGGCATAACCGCAGGAGTGGTGACGGTGCTCATTCGCCGCTTTGGCGGCTGGGCAGAAGGTGCCGCGGTGGGGTTACTGACCGCCTATTTGGCGGTGTTCCTGCGTCCGTATATCCTTCGCCTTATCCGGCTAATCCCCGGTGCAGACAGGCTTTTTTCGCGCCTTAGCGATATTTTTAGCAAAAAACAAAATAATGGTTGACAAAGTGGGGGAGCATAGTATATAATGATTAGCGTTCCCGCCAGAGGGATGGATGCGGCTGTATAGCTCAGTTGGCTAGAGCATGCGGTTCATACCCGCAGTGTCAGTGGTTCGAATCCACTTACAGCCACCACTTTCATCCCCGGCATTATGCCGGGGATGAAGGGCATGGCCCGATGGTCAAGAGGTTAAGACACCGCCCTTTCACGGCGGTATCACGGGTTCGATTCCCGTTCGGGTCACCATATATGGGCGTATAGCTCAGCTGGTTAGAGCGCCTGCTTCACACGCAGGAGGTCAGCGGTTCGAGTCCGTTTACGCCCACCACGAAAAAAGAGTCTTTTGTCTACCAGACAAAAGACTCTTTTTTTTTGAACTGCAGAACCGCAAAGGAGAATGCGAAATGTCTTTTTCGATTGGTTGTTTCGCAGGAAACCAAAACGAAAGATTCCGCAGATGCCTTCATGGGACATAATCGTTGAAATGCAGGGATATACAAATGCCCCCCTTTGTACAAAGGGGGGCATTTGTGATTTGCAATAAACTTGGGCGATGACATCTTCTTCATGGGAGAGTTGCCTACCAATCACCGCTGGCGGTAAGACTCGCCCACACACAGCCCACAACGATAGCCAGAACAATGCCGCCGCCCGCCACCGCGGTAAAAGCAAACTCCATCAAGCCCAACAGGGAAAGCTCAATCTCTCCCAGTCCTTGTATGAATTGGGTTAGGATAAAGGTGGAAAAAGCTCCCGCTCCGATGGTTACGATGCTGCTGAACACCTTGCGTCCGGCGGACACATCTCGTGTAAGACAGTAGATTAACACGCAAAGAAAAACGATCACACTCAAGACCATCACAACGGTGGATATGGTGTCTACGTTATCCGTAAATTCTCCGAACAGGGCAAAAGAAAGTACAATGATCGCAATAGCAATGGGAAACAGGGGCATTATGATGATCATTTTCGGTCGCCTCCGTCAGTCTATGCTTTGCAGGATCTTATTAACGTTGACCAGCTCGGAGATCCAGCGAAACAATTTGAAGGGGAGGGCCACGATGCCGATGGTGTAAGCTAAAAGCAGCTTTAGGCCGAAATAAATGAGCCACCCTACCCAAGAGAGCCACAAAAACATGCTGGGGGTTATCCGATTGAGAATGGCCCAGCCATACGGTATACCGGCTAATAGGATTCCGGCAGGATTTTTTATAACCACAATACCGACGATCATTAAAATGACACTGATCGCAATGTTTTTGATCATTCCCCCCCTGATCTCACTGGCATATTGCTGTGCACAATCAACGCATAAGGGTGGGCTGATCTTTGAGGCGCACGCTTGGCATAGCTTTCTGCCGCATTCGTTGCACCGTGCAACGGCAGGACTTCCCGGATGTTTGTAACAAGACATTTTTTATCCTCCTCACAACAGTATACAGCCTTTTTTAGTATACCAAATTGGGATATTAATATAATACCACTGTGGGATAATACTGTCAAGAGGTGATTCCATGAGACTGAAAGAAATTCGGAAGAGCAAAAGCATTTCCCAACTGAAGCTGGCTATGGATTTAAACACCAATCAGAACACCATCAGTCGGTATGAAACAGGCGAGCGGGAGCCGTGCATAGCAGATCTTATTAAAATTGCGGACTATTTTAACGTGTCCCTGGATTATTTGCTGGAAAGAACCGATAATCCTCATATGAATCGATGAAAAGAGCGAGCAGGATCCTCGCAATTCGCACAAAGAAATAAGGCACTGTGTGTTGCAACACACAGTGCCTCGGTCTTTCCTTACAGGGCGTATTTGCCGTCGTCGTTATCCTCTCGCTGATACCACAGGCCGGTGGTGAAATCGGGCATGGTCACAGGGGCGCTGCCCTTGGCAATGGACTCTTCGCTCAGGGCGGTCACTGCCATGTACACGGCGGCGTCGTAGGCATCGATGGGGGGCTCCTTCTTCGCTTTGGCATACTCGGCAAAGGCGCTCAGGGTCAGGTAGTCCATTCCGCCGTGGCCGCCGGAGGCATCGTAATTGACCCACAGGGGATGCAGGTACTCCTCCTCGTACTCCCCGGCATTGTTCCACAGCTTGGTAGCATCCCACTCGGCGTAATTGTGCTTGCCATCCTCAAACACCATATTGGTGTCCTCAAAATAGGCCGCCTTGGTGCCGTGAACGGTGAAGTTACGGGAATAGGCGCGGGGGAGGGTGGTATCCAACCGCAGGGTGATGGTCTCGCCGTTGGCGCACTTGATAACAGTGGTGATCACGTCGCCCTGGTTAAACTGCACCTTTGCCAGCTTGTGATCCTCCCCCCAGCGGTTCACCACGTACTGGTGCAGACCCTTGGCGCAGGAGGCGGTGGAGGTCAGGGACACGATGCGGTTGCCCCGGTTGATCTTTAAGATCTTGCCGATGGGCACCAGGGCATGGGTGGGATAGTTGTCGCAGTTGCGGGCGATGTAATTGCGCAGACGGTAGTGGCGGATCTCCTCGCCCTCAGCGATCTCTGAACGCAGATCGTGGGAGTAGCTACCCTCGCAGTGCACCACGTCACCGAAGAAGCCTCGCTCCGCCATCACCTTGGTCATCAGCTCGATCTTACCGTAGCAGCAGTTTTCCAGCAGGAACACCGGCACGCGAGTCTTTTCATAGGTATCCACCAGCCGCCAGCAATCCTTGATGGAATAAGAGCCACCCACCTCTAAGCCTACGTACACACCGCGTTCCATAGCGGCGCAGGCCACCTTGACGTGATCCTCCCAGGAGCAGGCGATGTACACCGCTTCAATGTCCATATCCAGCAGTTCGATGTAATTTGTTGTGCCGGCGGGGGTAAAGCCGCACTTTTCCTGGAACATTTTCTGCGTTTTTTCCACACGGTCCTCGTACACATCGCACACGGCTACCACGTCGAATTTGTCCGTCATCCGGGTGAACTCCGCCCAGGCCATGCTGTAGCCCCGCTGTCCCAGACCGACGATGCCGATTTTTAATTTTTCCATAGTCATGCCCTCCTGTTGGTTAATGGGTATCTTTGCTTGCACTATACCATACCCTCCCACGTAACGCAATACGATATCCTATACTTTTTATTTGAAAATCGGACACCCTCCCGCCATCCCGGATTTCTCTTAAATTTTTCCAGGAAACCGCTTGACAAACCCGGTTGAGGGTGCTATAGTATTTGTGGTTAGCGGAGGCTAACGCCAAGCGGAGGGTAGGATACGTATGAATTTAACGAACGCTCAAGAGGGGAAGGAATACATCATCCGGGACGTCGTCACCGACGACGAGGAACTGGATGCGTTCCTGTTTTCCTTGGGCTGCTACAGCGGTGAGCCCATCACCGTCGTCTCCCATCGCAAGGGGAGCTGTGTCGTATCCATCAAGGACGGTCGGTACAGCATCGACCGCCAGCTTGCAAAGGCGATCCTCATCGGATGATCGCTCGACAGCCGCCGGGCTGTCTTCTTTTTAAATGCCGGTTAGCTCTTGCTAACTTTACGGATGCTTGCATAAGAGATGAAGGTATAGGAGGATGCATAATGCGGATCGCCTTTGCGGGTAACCCCAACAGCGGTAAGACCACCATGTATAACGCTCTCACCGGCCGTAACGAGCGGGTGGGAAACTGGGCGGGTGTGACCGTGGAAAAGAAAGAAGCCTCCATACGCAAAGCCTACCATAAGGGCACAGAGGAGCTGATCGCTGTCGACCTTCCAGGTGCCTATTCCATGTCCCCTTTCACCTCGGAGGAAAGTGTGACCAGTGACTATATCCGCAACGAGAAGCCGGATGTGATCATCAACATCGTGGATGCCACCAACCTCAGCCGCAGTTTGTTCTTTACCACCCAGCTTTTGGAGCTGGGTATCCCCATGGTGGTGGCGCTGAACAAGAGTGACGTCAACAAAAAGAAGGACATCAAGATTGATGTGGATATTCTGTCTCGGGAGCTGGGTTGTCCGGTCATTATGACCGCATCTACCTCTGCCGGGCACGCCGATCTTGCGCAGGTGATCACCGCGGCGGTGGAGCGCTGTGGTCACGGACAGTCCGCCCCTTACATCCAGGGGCAGACCGACCTTGGCGATAAGGCGGCGGTGATGGCCGCCGACAGGCAGCGCTTCCGCTACGTCAACGAGCTAGTGCGCCGGGTGGAGAAGCGCAAGGTGCTCACCCGTACCCGCAACGGCCAGGACCGGCTGGATGCGGTGCTGACCAATCCGGTGGTGGGGCTTGTGCTGTTTGCCGGTGTGATGTTTCTGGTGTTCCAGCTATCCCAGGCGTGGGTGGGCCCATGGATCGCGGACTATCTGGTGGGTTGGATCGACGCCTTTAAGGCGTGGGTGGACGGTCTGCTGGCGGGTGCCAACGAGTTTCTCAGAGCCCTGCTGGTGGAAGGCGTCATCGGCGGTGTCAGCGCCGTAGTGGGCTTCCTGCCGCTGGTGATGGTGATGTACTTTCTCATTGCCCTGCTGGAGGATTGCGGCTATATGGCCCGCGCCACCGTGGTGCTGGATCCCATCTTCAAGAAGGTGGGGCTGTCCGGCAAATCCGTCATCCCCTTTGTCATCGGCACCGGCTGTGCCATCCCCGGCGTGATGGCCTGTCGCACCATTCGCAACGAGCGGGAGCGTAACGCCACCGCGATGCTGGCCCCCTTTATGCCCTGCGGCGCCAAGCTGCCGGTGATCGCCCTGTTTGCCGGGGCCTTCTTCCAGGAGGCCTCCTGGGTGGGTACGCTGATGTATTTCGTAGGTATTTTGTTCATCTTCCTGGGTGCCTTGCTGGTACGCCGCATTACCGGGGCCCGGGGGCGTAAGTCTTACTTCATTATCGAACTGCCGGAGTACAAGCTCCCCTCCCTCAAGCGCGCCTTGCTGTCGATGCTGTCCCGGGGCTGGTCGTACATCGTCAAGGCCGGCACGATCATCCTGCTGTGCAACACGGTGGTGTATATTATGCAATCCTTCAGTTGGAGCTTCCAATTGGTGGAGGAGGGGGCAGAGAGCACCTCCATCCTGGCCGGCGTCGCAGGCCCCATTGCGTACCTGCTGGTCCCCATTATCGGCATCAAGGCTTGGCAGATGGCCGCCGCCGCTGTGACCGGCTTTATCGCTAAGGAGAACGTGGTGGGGACCCTTGCTGTATGCTATGGCATTTCCAATCTTATTGATACCGAGGCACTGGAGATGGTGGAAGGTGCTGAAAGTACGGTGGCTACCGAGTTTGGCATCACCGCGGTGGCGGCGCTGGCCTTCCTGGTGTTCAACCTGTTCTCACCGCCCTGCTTTGCGGCGATCGGTGCAATGAATGCCGAGATCACGGATAAGAGGTGGTTTTGGGGCGGTATCGTCCTGCAACTGGGCACCGGCTATACAGCGGGTTATCTGGTGTATACGGTGGGTACGCTTCTGGTCGCTCCCGCTACACTCAGCATCCCTGCGGCGGTGGCCGGCCTTGTGGCGGTGCTGGTGATGGCCATGGTAGTGCTCACGCTTATCCGCCGTGCGGATAAAAGGCTTGCGGCAGAGCCTGCCCCCAAAGCCACCATTACGCTGGAGTAAGGAGCGGAGGATATGCTGGAAAATGGTATTATTATCGCCATCCTTTTGGCCGTGATTGGCCTGGCGGCGTGGTATGTTATCCGCTCTAAAAAGCGGGGGAGGAAATGCATCGGCTGTCCCGAAGGCTGTTGCAGCGCTAAGAACGACGGCACCGCCTGCTGTTGCGGCTGTGGCGAGACCTCCGCAAAAGATGATCAGGAATGAAGAAAGGCCCCGCCGTAAGGTGGGGCCTTTTTGTTGCTTTTCTCCCGGTTCTATGCTATGATGACCGGGAGGATACGATGGGAAGGAGGCTGCCTATGCGATACGCGCAGGTGATACAAGGGCGGTTTATCGACCGTCCCAACCGCTTTATCGCCCATGTGGAGGTGGACGGCACCGTGGAAACGGTGCACGTCAAGAACACCGGCCGTTGCCGGGAGCTGCTGGTGCCCGGCTGTCGGGTGTACCTGGCGGTGGCGGATAACCCCGCCCGCAAGACCCGCTTTGACCTGGTTGCGGTGGACAAGGCGCGGGCAGGACAGCCGCCCCTGCTCATCAATATGGATTCCCAAGCCCCCAACGATATTGCCGCCGAATGGCTACCGGGCAGTGGACTGTTCGCTCCCGGAGCGGTCATCCGCCGGGAGGTACGGTATGGGGATTCCCGCTTTGATTTCTGCATCGAGGAGGGGGAGAGACGCACCTACCTGGAGGTCAAGGGGGTCACCCTGGAGCGGGACGGTGAGGTGCTCTTTCCGGATGCTCCCACCCAGCGAGGGGTCAAGCACCTGCGGGAGCTGATCGCCTGCCGCCGGGCAGGACACGGAGCGGCGGTGCTGTTTGTGGTGCAGATGGAACAGGCGCGTCTGTTGCGCCCCAACGACGAGACACACCCCGCCTTTGGCGAGGCACTGCGGCTGGCATCTGCCGCCGGTGTGCGGCTGTTGGCGGTCACCTGTCGGGTACGGCCGGATGCGGTTTTGGCGGCCAAACCACTGCCGATCATACTATAAAAATAAAAAACTGGACAAATCGTCTAAGGTGGAGTATAATAGTTAGGAATTGCAGTTTCTAAGGAGGCAAATCGACCATGAGCAAAGTAAAACGTCTTTTCAGCGCGGCTGTAGCCGCGGTTATGCTGCTGGTGTGTATGACCGGCTGTTCCGCTCCCAAGCTGTTCCTGGGTGGTACCCCGGAGAACGCCGCTACCATAGGGGATGTGACCATCTCCACCGGTGAGTATCTGGCGTATCTGTTCACTACCTTTGATAACATGTATGCGCAATCCGACGGTTACAATCCCAGCTTAAAGGACATGGAGGCTTATGGCTACGATGTCTGGTCCCAGACCTACACCTGGGGCGAGGGGGATACGGCAGAGGAAGTGGATCTGGCAGAGTACATCATCCGCGCCAACAAGGAACAGATCGTCCGTCAGGTAGCGGTGGAGAAGATGCTCAAGCAGTACGGCCTGTCCTGGATCGAAGAGGATGTCAAGGAAGTGGAGGAAAACCTGACCAAAGTCCTGCCGACCCCCAACGAGTACCTAAAGTACGGCATCAATGGCGAGCACTTTACCAAGGTGTACAAGGCCTTGAGCCTTAACGAGAACAGCTTGTTCTTCGGCCTGTACGGCAAGGGTGGCCAGCGGGAGATGTCCGAGGCTGACCGGAAGGCCTACTTTGACGAGAACTACCTCTCCTTCAAGATCATCACCAAGCCCATGGTGGACAACGAGGGTAACGAGTTCGATGAGACGCAGCAGAAAAAGGTGCTCAGCGAGCTGGATAAGTACCTGCAGAACTACAACAGCTCTGGCAACTTCGAGAAGGTTGTGGACGCATACAACAAGGCTAACGCCTCCGAAGGCCAGGAGATCAAAGCCAGTACGGATGAGGATAATCGTATGAACTACGATGCCACTCAAATGGACGAGGAGCTTGTCAAGGCCATTCGCAGCGTGGAGATCGGCAAGGCCAAGGTGGTTACCTATAAGGCTGGTGGCTCCCAGTTGGCCGCCGCCCTGGTGTTGCGCCTCGACCCCAACAAGCCCGAGACCCTGTTTAAGGACGAGACCGATAACATCATCCGCGGCGCTAAGTACGAGGCCTTTAACGAGGAAGTGGAAAAGGCCGCCGCCGCGCTGACAGCGGAGTTTAACAGCGCGGTGATCAAAAAGTGCGATCCCAAGAATTTCTTGGAGGACGCTGAATAAGGAAAGTCACAAAACGGCACCTCGGTCAGTATGAAGACCGAAGGTGCCGTTTTTAGTGGATATGAGCTCTTTAGCTTGTATAATCCTCCAGCAGCACCGACAGGTGGGCGGCATCCTGTGCCGGCACCCCCTGCTGAAGGGCATCCTGCAGGTCTCCCGGGAGGGTGCTGACGAAGGTGTCGTACACCTGCATAGGGTAGGCATCCGCCCCCTCAAACACCGCCACCTGCCCCTCCCATTCGGCAATAACATACTGGGGGCGGAATCGCTCCTGCTGTTTCTCCTCGTAGGGGAGCAGGAAGCGGAATATCACAAACAACGCGATGGCTACCAGGAGTAACGAGACGGCAATGGCCAGTAGCACCGGCTTTAATACGGAACGCATACAGATCCCTTCCTTGTTTATATTCCCTGTTATGCGCTTAGTATGGTCGATAAATAGAGCCAATATGTGTCCTGTGACGAGGCAAATCCAACAAAAACATAAAAATGTTGGCTTCAACCATGAGTTTTTAGCAAAATAGGTTTGACATTTGCATGATTTTGCAATACTATTAGTATGTCTAATTTTAATTTGGGTTTATGTTGGTTGAACAGACCTTTTTATAAGCAGACTTTTGCTGTGATGGAATCAGGGAGGAACGACCCATGGCAAAAAAACAAAACCGGACAACGGGTACTGTGAAGCAATGGGTGCGCGAGCTACCCACCAGACTAAAGGCCTGGGCGGTGAGCTTGGTGCGTCCTAACGCCAAGCAGAAGCAGAAGCGTCGGCGCGCCTGGCGTCGTGTAGGACAGCTGTTGCTCACCATCATGCTGGTGGGCGTGATTTCCGTATGCATTGTGGGCTGTGTGATGGTGATCTATGTGGTGCGAAGCTTTGATGCGGAGAGCTATCTGCCAGAGCTTGGCAAGCTATCCATGGATGCCCGGTCGGTCATTTATGTACAAAATGAAGAGGACACTTGGGAGCCATACCATAACCTGCAGGGCGGCAACTCGGTGTGGGTGGATCTGGACGAGATCCCGCTGGATTTGCAGAATGCGCTGATAGCTATTGAGGACGAGCGCTTTTGGGAGCACGAGGGTGTGGACTGGCAGCGTACCGTTTCCGCGATGGCCAACCTGCTGGTAAACCGGGTGTTCCATGTGGGCTCCACCGAGTACGGTGGTTCTACCATCACCCAACAGCTTATTCGTGTCACCACGCAGAATACAGATCACAGCATCGAGCGTAAGATCAACGAGATCCTGGCCGCTATTGAGCTGGAGCGCACCCAAAGCTCCAAGCAACAGGTGCTGGAGGCGTACCTGAACAACCTGCCCCTTACCGGCGATCTGGTAGGCGTGGGTATCGGCGCCCGCTATTATTTCGGCAAGGAAGTGCAGGAGCTGACCCTGGCGGAAAGCGCCGTGCTGGTCAGTATTACCAACAACCCCAGTGTGTATGACCCCTATCTCCACCCGGAGAACGTCCGGCAGAGACAGCGGGTGGTGCTAGCTAAGATGTACGAGCTTGAGATGATCACGCGCGATGAGTACATCAACGCCGTCAATCAGGAGCTGGTATTCAAGAGCAGTACCGTCCATCAGCAGGTGCAGGATTACTACGTGGATCTGGTGGTGGAGGATGTGATCGGCGACCTGATGGAGGAGTATGGCTACACCTACAACTACGCCGAGAACATTGTATATTATGGGGGCCTGAGCATCTATTCCGCGGAGGATCCCAAGCTGCAGGCGGCGGTGGAGGCCGTTTATGCCAACGACAAGAACTATCCCGCCCTGCGGGAAAGCGATGAGGAGCATCCCCAGGCCGGCTTCTTCGCGGTGGACTATACCGGCAAGGTGGTGGCCACCGTGGGCGGCCGGGGCGAAAAGACCGCCAACCGGGTGCTTAACCGCTCCACCCAGTCGGTGCGTTCTCCTGGCTCCTCCATTAAGCCCTTGACCTCCTACGGCCCGGCGGTGGCGCTGGATTTGGTGCACTATTCCTCTATGGTGCGGGATGCCCCCCTTGTGTTGCCAAACGGCACCAAATGGCCCCACAACTATGAGACACGCTACACCGCAGACAATGGCGATGTGCTGTTGGGCGTGGCGTTGCAGAAGTCGCTCAATACCGTAGCGGCGGGTTTGGTGGATAAGATAGGACCCGAGCGAGTCTATGATGAGTATGCTACCGGCACCTTCCGCCTGTCCACGCTGGTAAAGAATAAGGCCATCAACGGCAAGATCATGACCGATATGGATCTGGCGCCGCTGGCGCTGGGTGCCTTCACCGAGGGTGTCACCATGCGGGACATGGCGGCGGCGTATGCGGTGTTTGGCAGTGGCGGTTATTACAACGAGCCCTACACCTACTACAAGGTGCTACAGGGCGAGGATGAAAGCACCTCCACCCTGCTGGTGCGGGGACAGAAGGCTTTGCCGCCGGTGCTGGATACGCAGACCAGCTACGTGATGGTTAAGCTGATGCAACGCGTTACCCTCCACGGTACCGCCGCCGGTATTGGTAATTCGCAATTCTGGAAAAGCTGGGAGGTCTACGGCAAGACCGGTACCTCCGAGAATGAAAAGGACGTGTATTTCGCCGGCGGTACGCCCTATTATGCGGCCACCAGCTGGTTTGGATACGACAATAACCAGGTTTTGCTCAAGAGCCAGACCAGCTACGCCAGGAGCCTGTGGGACAAGGCGATGCAGGAGCTGCACAAGAATAAGCAGATCCTTACCTTCAAAAAGCCCAAGGGCGTGAGCAAGGAGAAATACTGCACCGCTACCGGTATGCTCGCCACCGTGGCTTGCAAATCTACCGATACCGGCTGGTATAAGGATACCAACAAGCCGGCCTACTGTACCACCCACGTAGGGGAGCCGTTGACCGACGACAACAAG
Organism: Acutalibacteraceae bacterium; assembly: GCA_045537135.1. GTDB lineage: Bacteria > Bacillota > Clostridia > Oscillospirales > Acutalibacteraceae > UBA5905. The sequence goes on along the minus strand of JAZSOW010000004.1, from coordinate 14,135 downwards.
GGTACCACCACGACCACCACCGGTACCGGCACGACCACTACCGGCACGACCACCACCACGACCACTACCGGTACCGGTACGACCACTACCACCGGTACCGGCACGACTACCACGACCACGACCACTACCGGCACGACCACGACCACCACGAAGGTGAATGGAGGGGCCGGATGATGAGTGAGCGCGGAGCAAAGGGTGCTCATGGCGGTGCCAAGCAGCAGATGGTGCTGGTGGATATCGGGGTGCTGCCGGATATCATCCTGCGTACCCTCAAAGCCAAGCGTCTGCTACAGACCGGCGAGGCCACCTCGGTATCCCAGGCTGTTCACAAGGCGGGGCTGTCCCGCACCGCGTTCTACAAATACCGGGACGCGGTGCTCCCCTATGATGAGGAGACCGCCGGGCGCACCATTACGGTGCACCTGACTTTGCGGCATATTCCCGGCGTGATCTCCCGGGTGCTGGATGGCTTTACCCGGGCAGGGGCCAATATCCTCACTGTCAGCCAAACCATCCCTTCCGGCGGCGTGGCCAACGCTTCTGTATCGGCTCGCATTGACCAGCTGTTGGTGCCGGTGGGAGACTTTCTGCACACACTGGAGGCAATCGACGGTGTGCAGCGCGTGTCGGGCGTGACCGACGGATAACAATTTTACAGCAATACACAGCCGTCCGGCTGAAAATAAAAGGATGAATACCATGATAAACATAGCCATTTTAGGCCACGGTGTGGTGGGCTCGGGTGTTGCCGAGATCCTGCGTAATAACGCCCGTGGTGTAGCCGCCAAGGCGGGGGAGAGCATTGCGGTGCGCCGCATACTGGATCTGCGTGCCTTCCCCGATCTGCCGTACGCCGACCTATTTACTACCGCATTTGACGATATCCTCAAGGACGAGGAGATCCGCATTGTGGTGGAGACCATGGGCGGCCTGCATCCCGCCTACGACTTTGTCAAGGCATGCTTGCTGGCGGGCAAAAGCGTGGTCACCTCCAACAAGGAGCTGGTGGCCGCCAAGGGCGATGAGCTGTTAGCCATTGCCCGGGAGAACAACTTAAACTTCCTGTTTGAGGCCAGTGTGGGTGGGGGCATTCCCATCCTGCGCCCCATGGATCAGTGCTTGGCCGCCAACGAGGTGTTTGAGGTGGCGGGTATCCTCAACGGGACTACCAACTTCATGCTCACCAAGATGATCCGGGAAAAGATGTCCTTCGACGGTGCTTTGGCCCTGGCGCAGAAGCTGGGCTATGCGGAGCGCAACCCCGCCGCCGATGTGGAGGGTATGGATGCCTGCCGCAAGATCTGCATCTTAGCCTCCCTGGCTTTTGGTAAACACGTGTTGCCCGAGGAGGTGTATACCGAGGGCATTACCGCCATTACGGAAACGGATGTGCAGTATGCCGCCGCCTGCGGTGGTGTCATTAAGCTGGTGGGTCGGGCCGTACGTACCGAGGACGGTCATACCTTCTGCATGGTCGCCCCCATGATCCTGCCGGCGGATAATCAGCTGGCCAACGTGGATGACGTATTCAACGGTATTATGGTGCGGGGCGACAGCGTGGGTGACGTGGTGTTCATAGGGCGCGGCGCCGGTAAGCTGCCTACCGCCAGTGCGGTGGTGGCGGATATCATTGATGAGGTCAAGCATCTCAAGGCTCGCAAATACCTGTTTTGGGGGCCCAACGAGCCTGGCCATGTGCGGGATCACCGCTTGGCACCGGCCACCATGCTGCTGCGCTTTGCCTGTGAGGAGGATGCCGGCGCCTTGGTGCAGATTGGTCGCACCTTTGGGGATGTGCGTATGATCTCCATCCCGGACGCGCCCCAAAACGAGGTGGCGTTTATCACCCCCTGTATGCCGGAATACCTGCTGATGGATAAGGTCAGCGGTTTCACCGGTATGACGCTCACCCGGGCGATCCGTATGTATACTCGTTAATTCTATTTCACCGGAGGGTTTCTTTTATGTTGATTGTACAAAAATTCGGCGGTAGCTCCGTGCGGGATGCCGAGCGCGTGATGAATGTGGCGCGGCTGGTTACGGACACCTACAAAAAGGGCAACGATGTGGTGGTGGTGGTATCCGCTCAGGGCGATACCACCGACGACCTTATTGCCAAGGCAAAGGAGATCAATCCCCGCGGCAGTAAGCGGGAGATGGATATGCTCATGTCTGCCGGCGAGCAGATCTCCATTGCACTGTTGGCCATGGCGATTGACTCGCTGGGCTGCCCGGCCATCTCGTTGCTGGGTTGGCAGGCAGGCTTTTCCACCAACTCCACCTACAGCGCCGCTCGCATTAAGCGTGTCAATCCCGAGCGCATCCGCGCGGAGCTGGATAAGAAGCGCATCGTCATTGTTGCCGGCTTCCAGGGGCTGAACAAATATGACGATGTTACCACCCTGGGGCGCGGCGGCTCGGATACCAGTGCAGTGGCTATTGCGGCCTCCATGCACGCGGATCTGTGCCAGATCTACACCGATGTGGAGGGCGTGTACACCGCCGATCCTCGCAAGGTCAAGGGGGCACGCAAGCTGGAGGAGATCACCTACGACGAGATGCTGGAGATGGCTACCTCCGGCGCTCAGGTGCTCAATAACCGCTCGGTGGAAATGGCGAAGAAATACAATGTAGAGTTAGAGGTTCTGTCCAGTCTTAACTGGGTACCCGGAACGAAAGTCAAGGAGGTTACGCAAGTGGAAAAAATGTTGATTAAGGGTGTCGCCAAGGATGACGACGTAGCACGTGTATCGATCGTGGCTCTGCCGGACAACCCCGGTATTGCATTTAAAGTGTTCTCCCGTGTGGCAAAGGCACACATCTGCGTGGACACCATTCTGCAGTCTGTGGGTCGTGACGGCACGAAGGATATCGCCTTTACCGTGCCCGCCAAGGATGCGGAGGAAGCGGTGGCGACTCTCAGAGAGTACTGCGACGCTATGGGGGCCGCCAGCCTGGATTACGACACCAACGTGGCCAAGATCTCGGTCATCGGTGCCGGTATGGAGACCCACGAGGGCGTGGCGGCGGATATGTTCGCGGCGCTGGCGGCGGCCAACATCAACATCCAGATGATCTCCTCCAGCGAGATCCGTGTGTCCGTCCTGGTGGATAAGAAGGACGCCGATCTGGCTGTGGAAGCGGTGCATCGTCAGTTCTTTGGCGAATAAGCCTCGTCTCCGGTGCTACGCACGTTTTTGTTTATATTCGATTCCCCTGTATACCGTGCGTGCACTGTGTATACAGGGGAAAGCTTTTTTATGTGAAAAAATTAACATCACAGAATTTTGTTATTTTCCCTTCCTTTTTCACGCGGAGTATGCTATACTAAATCGAAAGATCGTGTAAGCGTTTACATCTTCTACCATGGCAGGTAATTTTCAGGAAAAGAGGCATCGTATGAAACGGGGTACTTTCAAACACGGCATCCATCCCCACGAGGACGGCAAGGCGCTGTCTATGGATGCGGCGATCCAATGTATCTATCCCAAGGGGGAGGCGGTTTACCCTCTCAGCCAGCATATCGGCGCACCGGCCCAGCCGGTGGTAGCGGTGGGGGACACCGTGCTGGTGGGGCAGACACTGGCCCAGCCGGGCGGCTTTGTTTCCACCGCCATTTGCAGTGGTGTATCCGGAACGGTGAAGGCTATTGAGCTGCGCAACACCGTACCGGGACGACAGGTCATGTCCATTGTCATCGACAACGACGGACAGTATACCTCCATTCCCACCTGGGGGCAGCCCCGAGATGCGTCCACCTTATCCAATCAGGAGATTTTGGATATTATCCGGGACGCGGGTATCGTGGGGCAGGGCGGTGCCGGTTTTCCCACCCATGTGAAGCTGACTATGAAGCCCGGTGTGGCACCGGACACCATCATTGTTAACGGCGCGGAGTGTGAGCCCTATCTGACCTCCGACTATCGGCTGATGATGGAGCAGCCGGAGATGATCGTAGCCGGCCTCAAGGTGGTACTGCAGCTGTTCCCGGAGGCCATGGGCGTTATCGGCATTGAGGATAACAAGCCCGAGGCGATCCGCATTATGCAGGCAGCGGCAGCCGACGAGCCGCGCATCCGCGTGCAGGTGCTTAAGACAAAATACCCCCAGGGCGGCGAGCGCATGCTCATCAATGCCGTGACCGGGCGCAAGATCTATTCCGGCTGCCTGCCCATCGATGCGGGCTGTGTGGTGATGAACGTATCCACCGTATGCGCGATCTATGCGGCGGTATGCCAGCAGATGCCCATGGTGGCCACGGTGATGACCATCACCGGTGACGCGGCGGCAACGCCTATGAATCTGCGTGTTCCTACCGGCATCAGCCACCGGGAGCTACTGGAGCTGTCTGGTGGTCTCAAGACGGAAGCGGAAAAGATCATTTCCGGTGGCCCGCTGATGGGTGTGGCACTGACCGATCTGGATGTGCCGGTCATTAAGATGTCCTCCTCCATCCTGGCGATGGCGAAGGACGAGGTCGCCATGTGGGAGCCCACCTCCTGTATCCGTTGTGGCCGCTGTGTCCAGGCGTGCCCCGAGATGCTGGTGCCGCCCATGATGGCTCACGCGGCCGACGGCGGCGACCTGGCTGAGTATGAGCGGCTGAATGGTATGGAATGCATGGAGTGTGGAAGCTGCACGTATGTGTGTCCCGCCAAGCGGCGTCTGACCCAAAGCTTTAAGTTCGCTCGCGCCTCGGTAATGGCTGAGCGGCGTAAGAATGCTAAGAAGGAGGGCTGATCACGATGGTAAATGCATCCACTTCCCCCCATATCCGCAGTGGAGCTTCCACGGCGACCATCATGCGTGACGTGGCGATTGCCATGTTGCCCGCGCTGATGTTCGGCGTGTTTGTGTTCGGCTTGCGGGCGCTGGTAATCATCCTACTGTGTGTGTTTACCTGCGTGCTGACCGAGTGGCTGTATCAGCGGCTGATGAAGCTGCCGGTAACGGTGGCAGACGGCAGTGCCCTGGTCACCGGTATGATCTTAGCCATGAACCTGCCGGCCACGGTGCCCATGTACATACCGGTGCTCGGTAGCGTGTTTGCCATCATCCTCGTCAAGCAGGTGTTTGGCGGTATTGGGCAGAACATCATGAACCCGGCGTTGGGTGCCCGTTGCTTCCTGCTGTTGTCCTACAGCGAGGCGATGGCGAAGTTCCCGCCGGTAGGAAACCTGTTCAGCGGCGATGCCTTTGGCAGTTTCACAGAACGCATGACCACCTGGAACCTGCCAACGGTGCCGGACGGCGAAAGCTTTGCTACCCCCTTGACGGGGATGCTGAAAGGCACCGAGGTGGATCCTCTGCAGGCGTTCCTCGGCTTACATTCCGGCTGTATCGGTGAGATCTCCGCTGTGGCTATCCTGCTGGGCTTTGTGTATTTGCTGGCCCGCGGAGTCATTAGCTGGCGTATCCCCACCCTCTATGTGGGTAGCACCGTGGTGTTCGTGTTCCTGTTCAACCTCATGACCGGCAACGGCGTGACCGGCTGGGATGGTCTGCTCGGCCACGTGCTCACCGGTGGTCTGCTGGCGGGTGCGGTGTTTATGGCCACCGACTACGTGACCAGCCCCATCACCGCGGTAGGACAGATCGTATATGCCTTACTGCTGGGCTTCTTCACCGCCCTGTTCCGTCTGTTCAGCGGCGCGGAGGGTGTCTCCTACGCCATCATCTTTGCCAACTGCCTGGTGCCGCTCATTGAGCGTGCGACCATGCCCCGCGCATTCGGCACGCCCCGCAAGCGAAAAGGAGGTGCCGCCTAATGAAAAGCATTCTTAAGAACACGGTCATTCTGCTGGTCATCACCCTGGTGGCCACGGTGGCGCTGTCCTTTGTGTATTCCCTGACTAAGGACCCGATTGCCCAAGCGGAGGCGGAAAAGACTCGCTTGGCTTACCAAAAGGTGTACACCGCGGCGGCCTCCTTTGAGGACGTGAAGAACGGTGTTAGCTTGAATGAGTATAATGCTACCTTGTCGGACGGCGTGAAGATCAACGAGGTTAAGGTAGCGATGGATGCCGACGGCAACAAGCTGGGCTATGTGTTCTCCGTGGAGGGCAAGGGCTACAAGCCGGAGCTTAAGCTGGCGCTGGGCATTGATGTGACCGGTACCGTAGTGGGCTACGATGTTATCTCCCAGCAGGAGACCGCCGGTATTGGCGACAAGTGCAAGGACCCGGAGGTCAGGGAGCAGTTTATCGGGATTACCGATGTTTCCCAAGTGGACGGCATCTCCGGTGCCACCCGCACCAGCAATGGTCTTCGCGCTGAGGCCAAGGCGGCGCTGGATCTTGTCAAGAGGTTGGAGGGTGACGCCGAATGATGAAGAAACTGATAGAACGCCTTGTCAACGGCGTCATCAAGGAAAACCCCATTTTTGTATTGATGTTGGGCATGTGCGCCACCCTGGCGGTTACCTCCTCGGCCATTAACGGTCTCGGCATGGGCGTATCCACTATGGCGGTACTAATCATGTCCAACCTGGTGATCTCTCTGCTGCGTAAGATCATTCCTGAGGGGGTGCGTATGCCGGCGTACATTGTGGTGATCGCCTCCTTCGTGACCATTGTGCAATTGCTTATCAAAGCTTACGTGCCCAGCCTGGATGAGTCCCTGGGTATCTTTATCCCGCTGATCGTGGTCAACTGCATCATCCTGGGTCGTGCGGAGGCCTACGCCTCCAAGAACAGCCCCCTGCTGTCGGTGTTTGATGGCATCGGCATGGGCCTGGGCTTCACCGGGGCACTGACCATCCTGGGCCTGGTGCGGGAGTTCTTTGGCAGTGGTGCGGCTTTTGGTGTCCAGCTTCTGCCGGAATCGGTGCCTACCATCCCGATCTTGATACAGGCCCCCGGTGCCTTTTTCGTGCTGGCTCTGCTGGCGGCGTTGCAGAACAAGCTGAAAGCTCCCAGCGCTACCAACGGCGAGGGCGGCAGCGAGCTGGCCTGCGGTGGTCATTGCGCTGGTTGCCACGGCTGTGATGGTGCTGTCAACCATCTGAAGGTGGCGGAGCAGGTGGCCGAAAAGGCTCGCGTCCTGGCGGAGGAAAAGAAACGCCGGGCGGAGGAAGCTAAGAAGGCCGCCGCTGAAAAAGCGGCTAAGAAAGCGGCTAAGAAAGCGGAAGGAGGGGATGAGGCGTGAGCGACTATATCATGACGTTGTTGGGCGTCCTGCTGACGACCTCCCTGATCAATAACGTGGTGCTCAGCCAGTTCTTGGGTCTATGTCCCTTCCTTGGGGTATCCAAGAGCGTTAAGACCGCCGCCGGTATGGGTGGTGCGGTCATCTTCGTGATCACTCTCGCCTCTGCTATCACCAGCCTTCTCTACAACGGTCTGCTGATGCCGCTGGAGCTGACCTTCCTGGACACCATCGTGTTTATTTTGGTTATAGCCGCGTTGGTGCAGTTGGTGGAGATGGCTCTTAAGAAGCTCAGCCCCGGTCTGTACGGTGCCTTGGGTGTATACCTGCCCCTCATCACCACCAACTGTGCGGTGCTGGGTGTGGCTTTGAAAAACGTACAGAGCGAGTATGATCTTATTACCAGCGTGATCGCCGGCTTCGGCACAGCCGTCGGCTTTGCCGTTGCCATCATTATCATGGCCGGTCTGCGGGAAAAGATGGAACACAACAACGTACCGAAAGCCTTCCGGGGCATGCCCATCGTGCTGATTACAGCGGGTTTGATGGCCATCGCCTTTAACGGCTTTTCCGGCTTGAATTTCTGAGGAGGTGACGGCGATCATGGTACAAACGATTGGTATCGCCGCCGCTGTCGTCGGTGGTGTAGGCATACTTATCGGCCTGCTGTTGGGCTTTGCCGGGCGGCTGTTCTTTGTTAAGGTGGATGAGCGCATTGAAGCGGTACGCGCCGCTCTGCCGGGTAGCAACTGCGGTGGCTGCGGCTTTGCGGGCTGTGATGCTTGCGCTGCCGCTATTGTGGCGGGGGAAGCCCCGGTGAACGCCTGCCCCGGCGGCGATGTGGAGACGATCGCCCGCGTTATGGGGGTGGAGGCCACTGCCGGGGAACGGCAGGTGGCGTATGTCCATTGCACCGGCACCTGCGATAAGGCGGCCATTAACTACAACTATTATGGGGCTCCCGATTGCCGCCAGGCGGCCATGGCACCCGGTCATGCCGGCAAGGCGTGCGCCTACGGTTGCTTCGGCTTTGGTAGTTGTGTGAAGGCCTGCCCCAACGAGGCCATCTCCATTGTCGATGGCGTAGCCGTGGTGGATGAAAGTAAATGCATCGGCTGCCGCAAGTGCGTGGGCATTTGCCCTCAGCACATCATCTCCATGCGGCCTGAGAGCGCAGTGGTGGAGGTGTGCTGTTCCTCCCACGCTCCCGGTAAGGAGGTCAAGGCGGTGTGCTCCGGCGGCTGTATCGGCTGTGGCATCTGCCAGAAGACCTGCCCCAGCGATGCCATCCATGTGGAGGATCACCTGGCCCGGGTGGATCACGACAAGTGTACCGGTTGCGGTGCCTGTGCGGCGAAATGTCCGGTTAAGGTTATCCATCTGTTAAAAAAATAAGCGTGTCCATGCCCCGGTGCCCGACGCACCGGGGCATACTGTAATCCTTCATGTTTTCCTGGTTTTTCCTGCATAGTCTGAGAGGCTTTTTGTCATAGTAATGGTAGGCGACAAAAAGCCGCTTCGATGAAATGGAGGAAAAAGCATGAAAAAATGGAGTATATACGGTCTGTGTCTTGTGCTGTTGCTTACCCTGTGCGCTTGCGGCAAAAAGGACGACAATGAAAGCAATACCCCCACGGGCGGTGATGGTCATCGCTTGGGGATGGCGGCGGTCAGCGCCATGGATATGAAGGGAGAGGACAGCACCAATGTGACAGCCACCGTAGCGGCTGTTCTGCTGGACAAGGAGGGCGTTATTCGCCAATGTCGGCTGGAGGAGATCTCCTTTGATGCCACTCTCAAGAACGGCGTTCTGCAGGATATGATGGACATGGTGGGCAAGTGGGAGCTGGGCGATGACTACGCTCTGACCGACGATGAGCGTGGTGACAGCCAGACCACCTATAGCTGGAGGGAGCAGGTGGATGCGTTTTGCCGACATGTGGAAGGGATGACCCCCGATGAGGTCAGCGGCATTGCTGCCACCGACGGCAGAAGCAATGAGATCGAGGGCTGTCACCTGGTGATCACCGACTTTATCCAGGCGGTGCACAAGGCGGGGAAGGAAGCTAAGACATGCTCTGCCACCGACAGCGATACCCTCAAGCTGGCGGTGACGGCGGATAAGAGCAAGGATTCCTCGGATGAGGCTCCCCGGTTTGATATCGAGATGGCGGCGGTGACTGTGGGCAAGGATAACAAGCTTACCGGCTGTTTCACGGATACTCTGCAGGCCAAGATGACGGTGGAGGAAGGGCTTTTCTCCATGGCCACCGGGGATATCACCACCAAGCGGCAGATGGGGGATGCCTACGGCATGAAGGAGGCCTCCTCCATTAAGAAGGAATGGTACCAGCAGGCGGATGCCTTTGACACCTATGCCATGGGCAAGACCACCGAGGAGTTGCGCGGCATTAAGACTGACGGCGAGGGCAAGGTGGACGGTATCTCCGGTTGTACGATCCAGGTATCCGGGATGCTCAAGAATGTTATTAAAGCCGTGGAACAGACGGATAAAAATGCCGGCGGCAATACCACCACCGGTACGTCCAAGGACTCGCTGGGAGATGACATCAGCGATACCGTCAGCGATACGGTGAGTGATATTTCCGACGATGTTTCAGATATGACAAACTAACGTAAAAGGGGCGTGACCCACTGTGCTCAGGCGGATGCTGTGCGTGCTGTGCTCCCTGCTGTTGGCGGGGGGCATGGTGGGGTGTGCCCCTGAGCCCGAAAAACAGACCGCCACCTATATGGATGTGTTTGATACGGTGACTACCATCACCGTCTATGGGGTGGATGCCGCCACCTTTTCTTCTCAGCAGAAGATGTTGCACGAATGGCTTATGGTGTACCATCGGTTGTACGATATCTACACCGATTACCCCGGGCAGACCACCCTAAAGACGGTGAACGATGCCGCCGGTGGTGCCCCGGTGGCGGTGGATGCCCGCCTTCTTGACCTGCTGGAATACGGCGTGGCGGCTTATACCCGCACCGGTGGGCGGGTGAACATCCTGGCCGGCAGTGTGCTACGCCTGTGGCATGAGAAGCGTGCCGCCGCCCTGGAGGGGGCACCCGCCGCCCTCCCGGACAAGGCGACTTTGACAGCCGCCGGGGAGCACATCGCCATGGACGCCTTGGTTATTGACCGCGACGCCGGTACGGTGCAGTTGACCGATCCCGAGGCACGTATCGACGTGGGGGCGATCGCCAAGGGCTACGTGGCGGAGAAGGCCGCCGCCTATGTGCGGGATACCTTCGGCTGGCAGAATGCCCTACTCAACGTAGGCGGCAACGTCCGGGCGGTGGGCGGCAAGACCGCTGATACCCCCTTTGTCGTAGGCATACAGAATCCGGATGCCACCTCGGCACAGGCCTATCTGTGCACGGTGGCGGTGGCGGATATGTCAGTGGTCACCAGCGGAGACTATCAACGCTATTATACGGTGGACGGACAACGCTGCGCCCACATTATCGATATGGACACCCTGTACCCTGCCACCTATATGCAGGCGGTGTCGGTGATTTGCCTGGACAGTGCCCTGGCGGATGAGCTGTCCACCGCCCTGTTCACTATGCCGGTGGACGCGGCGGTGGCATACATCGATAGGGTGGCGGATGCCGAGGCGGTCTTTGTGTGCAAGGACGGTAGTCTACGGCATTCCGCAGGCTTTGAGGAGTATATACAATCGCTATGAAACGACACGAAGGTCCGGAGCATCGCCGGTACCGTTCCCCCTCCCGCTGGTTATCTGTTCTGTTGATGACGGTGGCCGGTGTGGGGCTGGTGTTGGTATCCGGCATGTGGTATACCGCCGCCCGGCAGGAGCAGCTGATGGCGGAGGATGTTCCCTTTAGCATGGAAGGGGCACAGCCGCTTCCATTGACCGAGGCAGATATCGAAGCCTACCAGGTAGAATCCATTGCTCGCACGCTGGATGGGAATGGACAGGCCTCCGGCTATCTACTCATTGCTCGCGCCAACGGCTATAAATCCAAGATCCGCGTGCAGGCCGTGTTTGCTCCCAATAAGCAGACGGTAGTCTCGGTGCGGGTGCTGTATCAGCAGGAAACGGAGTACCTGGGCACCCGCATCACCGGGGAGGGCTTTTTGTCCCAGTTTGCGGGACGGCAGGCACCTATGCGCTTGTGGATCACCCCGGGAAAGGGCTCCCCGGTGGACGCCATTTCCGGCTCTACCATTTCCTCTCAGGCGGTGGTGGACGCGGTAAACAGCGCTTATCGCTATTTGAAGGATCACCCGGAGCTATAGTCCGGGTCTACATAGGAGACGCATATGACCCAACACGACCATCTGCGCTTTCGCGTGGGAGACCTCATCCTCATCGTCACGGTGTTACTGGCAGCCGCTTTGTTGCTGCTGGGTCTTTTTCTGTTGCCTGCCCGGGGGGATGCGGTGCAGATCGCCGTGGATGGAGAGGTCATCGCCACTCTGCCGCTATCTACCGATACCACCTACGTGATCCCCGGCGTGGAGGGGGAGAATACGCTGGTTATTGAGGGGGGTGCGGCCCATGTCACCGCCGCTGATTGTCCCGATGGGATCTGCGTGGGGCATCGCGCCATTTCCCGCGCCGGGCAGAGCATCCTGTGCTTGCCCCATAAGGTGGCCATCACCGTCATTGGCGGGGACACCGTCGTGGATGCGGAGGTGTAGGCATGAAACGAAAAACCGCCCTTTACGGTCTTCTGGTCGCTTTGGCCTTTATTCTCAGCTATTTGGAGCACCTTTTCCCCCTGTCCATCGGCATCCCCGGCATCAAGCTGGGTCTTGCCAACCTGGTGGTACTACTGGCTCTGTACCGCCTGTATCCCCGGGATGCGCTGGTCATCTCCTTTGTGCGTATTCTGCTGGTGGGGCTCACCTTCGGTAGCCCCACCACCATGTTGTACAGCCTGTGTGGCGGGCTACTTAGCTTTGCCATCATGGCGTTGTGTCACCGAAGCGGTGTGTTCAGCGTGGTGGGGGTGAGCATCGCGGGAGGTGTCAGCCACAACGTGGGACAGATCGCCGCGGCGGCGGTGCTACTCGGTACCGGGAAGATCGTGTGGTATCTGCCGGTGCTGTTGGTGGCGGGCCTTGTTACTGGTGGCCTGTTGGGTGTTGTTGTGCGTTTGCTGTTGCCTCGCTTGAGTCGCTTGTACCGGTAAAGCTCTGTCGTCGGAGGATGCGGGGCTTTTTTGGCGATTTTGGCTTGAAAAGCCGGTTGAACTGTGCTATGATAATACAATACAAGATGTACTGGGGTGGCACGAATAATCCGCGACACCCTATCCGAGAGGAGTCTACAAATTATGCTGGATATGAAATTTATCCGGGAAAACCCGGAAGCGGTCAAGGAGAACATCCGTAAAAAATTTAAGGATGCTAAACTGCCGCTGGTGGACGAGGTTATTGCACTGGATGCCCGCAAGCGGGAGGTCAACACCCATGCCAACGAGCTGCGCGCTACCCGCAACAAGGTGAGTAAGGAGATCGGTGCCCTCATGGGGCAGGGCAAGCGCGACGAAGCGGAGGAAAAGAAGAAGCTGGTCGCTCAGCAGGCACAGGAGCTGGCGGCTCTGGAGGCAGAGGAGACCGAGCTTTCTGCCCGCGTTACCGAGATCATGATGAAGATTCCCAACATCATCGACCCCTCCGTGCCCATCGGTAAGAGTGACGAGGACAATGTAGAGGTACAGCAGTATGGGGAGCAGACCAACCCCGACTTCGAGATCCCCTACCACACCGACATTATGGCGAAGTTTGCCGGCATCGATAAGGCCGCCGCCGGCCGCGTGGCGGGCGAGGGCTTCTATTACCTAATGGGGGATATTGCTCGCCTGCATTCCGCGGTGCTGTCCTACGCCCGGGATTTCATGATCGATAAGGGCTTTACCTACTGCATCCCGCCCTTTATGATCCGCTCCAACGTGGTCACCGGCGTCATGAGCTTTGAGGAAATGGATGCCATGATGTACAAGATCGAGGGGGAGGATCTGTACCTGATCGGTACCAGTGAGCACTCCATGATCGGTAAGTTTATCCACACCATCACCAATGAGGCGGAGCTGCCGCTGACCCTTACCAGCTATTCCCCCTGCTTCCGCAAGGAGAAGGGCGCCCACGGCATCGAGGAGCGGGGCATCTACCGCATCCACCAGTTCGAGAAGCAGGAGATGATCGTCATCTGCAAGCCTGAGGAGAGCATGGACTGGTTTAATAAGATGTGGAGCTACTCTGTGGAGCTGTTCCGTTCCCTGGACATCCCGGTGCGCACCCTGGAGTGTTGCTCCGGCGACCTGGCGGATCTCAAGGTGAAGTCCTACGACGTGGAGGCCTGGTCACCCAAGCAGCAGAAGTACTTTGAGGTGTGCTCCTGCTCCAACCTGGGCGACGCTCAGGCCCGCCGTTTGGGCATCCGTGTCAAGGGGGAGGATGGGCAGAAGTACCTGGCCCATACCCTCAACAACACCGTGGTGGCCCCCCCTCGCATGCTCATCGCTCTGCTGGAAAACAATCTGCAGTTCGACGGCGAGAAATATAGCGTGCGTATCCCTGCGGCGCTACAGCCTTACATGGGCGGCAAGACCATTATCGAGCAGAAATAAGCAAAAACCGCACCCATAAGGCGGGTGAGGATAGGGATGAAAATAGGCACTATGTATCTTGAGGGATGCATAGTGCCTTGTCGTTTGTACAAATTGATGGGGAGAAAAGGCTCCCCTTAATGTATAAGGGGAGCTGGCACGGCGTAGCCGTGACGGATGAGGGGCCAGCGCGCCTCGTACTCTCAAAATATAACGGCAACTTCGTTGCCTACCCCTCATCAGTCGCCAGACTTTGCCACAGGCGAAGTCTGGCGACAGCTTCCCCCTCGCCGGGGGCGGCCCCCCTTTGTCCGCTTTGCGGACATTTCCCCCGCAAGGCGGGGGAATTACCCCGAGGGGAAGCCTTTTTCGCTCAATCCCTATCCGCAACTCCC
>JAZSOW010000048.1:0-16797 GCA_045537135.1 Acutalibacteraceae bacterium | reverse complement strand
CCAAAACATAGTCGGTTCACGGCGCTGTCGCTTGTGACGACCCTCCTTGTTTTGGGCTCCCTCCGCCTCGCTGGATTTGCCGTTGGCGGTGCTCGGCTCCGTCACCTCGTCCCTCACTTCGTCCAGGACTTGAGGCCGCAGGTAAAAGCCTATGATTCCGATAAAACAAGGGATACCCACGGAGGTGGGTATCCCTTGTTTGGTCGGAGTAGCGATATAGTAATCAAGCGAAAACCCGCATAAATACTAGGTTTTTCGCAATCAAAAACAGTACATATCCCTCGATTTCTATGGCATTCTACGGTGTTTATTACTTGTTTTCCAGCGCCCTTATTACACTGATCACCACGCCGATATCCTCTTCCGAAAGGTTGGAAACATCGATCATTCGGTTTTTGTCAATATCCAGAAGATAGTCGGTGGTAACGTGAAACAGGTGAGCCATTTTTACCAATATATCATAAGAGGGATATCTGTCGCCGGATTCATAATAGGAAACGATGGACTTGGCGACGCCGAGGCGTTCCGCCAATTCTCGCTGTGATAATTTTTGACCGGTTCTCAGCGTTTTTAATTTCTCACCAAAGTCCACTTTTTTCGCACCCCTTTCCAACATCAGTCAACTGTATTTTACTATTATATCGTTGACTGTTGGATATTATTTATGCGAAATTAGTGGACAAATCTTTGGAGGCGTGCTATAATACACAAAAAGGAGGGATAAAATGAACAAGCAAAACGCACAAGAGCCCACTCCGGACAAAGTGATTACTTGGACAGGGATTATTATGATCGTGTTGGCAGTACTCTTGTTGATTGCTGGGATGCTGTCGATACACTTGGCTGAGGAGTATCATTTGAGTCAAGCAGCGGTTAGCGGTTCCTTTATTATTTTTCTTGCTTTCTTTTGGGAATCGGTCTTGATGGGGATCTCTGGCGTAGTGATCTTCCGCCATCCCTATGAAGGAAGATGGGGACTGTCCATTGCTTCGTCAGCCGTCTTCTTGATCGGCAATTTGTTTTCCATGGAGGAAGTAGGACTTTGGGTGGCCGGTATTCTTGTCGGGTCTGCTCTAGGCATACTTGGACTCGGCGTCGGACTGGCAGCAAGTCTTCATGACTGAGAATTTGGAGCCTTCTGGCATCGATGTCACAGAGGTGGGAGAGGTGAAAGTGTCGGTAATAAGTGAGGTTGTAAAATAATCGTAGTAAATTTTTAATTTAGGGAGATGTATAATGTGAGAAATAAGATTATATCATTGGCTTTGATAGTGATTGTATTGCTGTCAATAACGGGATGCTCTGAAAGCACATCGAGTGGCGATAACGGTACTTTTTATCCTGGATCGAGTTCTACTACTGGCGGTCAAACATCTACACAAACACAGCCGCAGACGCAACTCGCGTCCAAGGCAGATTTCGAAGCTTACCTTAGAGCGACCTATCCGATTACCAATAATTTACAACTCGTGTATCATGAAGGCGACAACAGAACATACACTTCGGATGATAAGAAGGTTGAGCTAAGAATCGATGAGACCTCGGTGAATTATTGGAATAATCGAGGGAACTGGTTCAAAATCGGCGTTTTCTTCGAAGGGGATCCAGCGCTCACCAAAGGTCAAAAGATGCGTATTTTGGTAAGGGACGGTTATAATACCCATTTGGCCCTTAGCGAGGAACAGCATTTTGAGATTCTGCTGTCGGTACTGAAAGCGGCTAACGAAAAATACGACTATTCTTATGCTGACATAGACACAGAGGCGTTTATCGAGAAAAACGGCAGGGATTATATTCACGCCGACTACCGTTTTAACGAGGAAATAACGTTTATGATGGAAACGAATTTTGATGCATCTTCTTCCGTAACAAGCCGAGACCTTTACTGCGATATATTTTAATTAAACACAGCGAAGGGCATGGCAAAGAATATAGGCCGTATAGTTTCAGCACAATAAGCCCCAACTTAACTCTTGAGAACAAAAAGAAATCCGAGAAGCCTTGATTCCCAAGGCTTCTCGGATTTCTTCATTGGTCGAGATGACAGGATTCGAACCTGCGGCCTCTTCGTCCCGAACGAAGCGCGCTACCAAACTGCGCTACATCTCGATAGCCTTGCTATTATACTGTATATTTTTTAATTTGTCAACCGCTTGATGAGCGGTTTTTTTATTTCCTTTTCGGTGGCGGGCGCGGCGAGAAATTTTGCATATTCCGCCGTCATCCTCACACAATAGTCACAACAATGCAGAATAAGGAGGAAAATCATATGACCATACACAAACGCATCCTCGCCATTGCGGTGGCGGCCATGCTATTGCTGGGATTAACCGCCTGCGGCGGCAAGGACGATGACGTGCTCACCGTGCGGTACCTCAACTTCAAGCCGGAGATCGCTGGTAAGTACGAGGAGCTGGCGAAGAAATACGAGGAGGAGACCGGTGTGCGGGTGGTGGTGGACACCGCCGCCAACAACACCTATGAGCAGACCCTCACCGCCAAAATGGCTACCGATGAGGCGCCCACCCTGTTCCAAATCAACGGGCCTCGTGGCTACGCCAACTGGAAGGACTACTGTGCTGACCTGTCCGGCACCGAGCTGTATAAGCATCTGACCGACAAGTCGCTGGCCATCACCGACGGTGACAAGGTGGTGGGAATCCCCTATGTGGTGGAGGGCTACGGCATCATCTACAACAAGGCCATCATCGACCAGTATTTTTCCCTTCCCAACCGCAACACTACCCTCGCCTCCATGGACGAGGTGAACTCCTTTGCAAAGCTTAAAGCCTTGGTGGAGGATATGCAGGCGCGGCGAGGGGATCTGGGTATCGGCGGCGTGTTTGCCTCCACCTCCCTCAAGAGCGGGGAGGACTGGCGTTGGCAGACCCATCTGATGAATCTGCCGGTGTATTACGAGTTCCAAAAGAACAACACTGACCTGACCGGTAAGCAGGTGGAATCCCTGGCGTTCACCTACGCTGACCGGATGCAGGCGATCTTTGACCTGTATATCAACAACTCCGTCACTGACCGCAAGAAGCTGGGTACTAAGACGGTGAGCGACTCCATGGCAGAGTTTGCTCTCGGTCAGTGTGCCATGGTGCAGAACGGCAACTGGGCCTGGAGCCAGATCAGCGATGTGGCCGGTAATACGGTAAAGGCGGAGAACGTGAAATACCTGCCCATCTATACCGGCGTGGAGGGAGAAAAGACCCAGGGGCTTTGTGTGGGGACGGAAAACTACTACGCTATCAACGCCAAAGCTACCCAGGAGGAGCAAAAGGCGGCGGCGGATTTTATCTACTGGATGTATTCCAGCGATACCGGTAAGGCATACGTGACAGAGGAGTTCGGCTTCATCGCCCCCTTTGACACCTTTACCACCGAGGAGACCCCCGACGATCCCCTGGCTAAGGAGATCACCCGTTGGATGAACAAGGAGGGGATCACCTCTGTGCCGTGGAATTTCACCCTGTTCCCCTCCTCCAAGTTTAAGGAGGACTTGGGGGCTTCCCTGCTGAAATACGCCCAGGGCGGCAAGACTTGGGCTCAGGTTAAGGCGGAAGCCGCCAAGAGCTGGACGGACGAATACGCCGCGGCGGGATAATGAGGGTCACCTTACCTGAAAGGAGCCACCGTATCTATGAATCCTCGTTCCATGCGACCCTATTTCGCTGTATTTGTATTGCCCACCCTGTTGGCATTCGGCATGGCGTTTCTCGTCCCCTTCCTGTTGGGTGTGTGGCTGTCCTTCACCCGCTTTACCGCCGTGACGGACGCCACCTTCGTGGGGCTTGAGAACTATATCCGGGCTTTTACCGCTGACGACGGCTTTTTGCAGGCGTTGGGCTTCACGGCCCTGTTCACCGCCGTGTCCATCATTACGGTGAACGTGTGTGCCTTTTTGCTGGCATTGCTGCTCACCCGAGGGCTACGGGGCACGAATCTGTTCCGCTCGGTGTTTTTCCTGCCAAACCTTATTGGCGGCATCGTGCTGGGCTATATCTGGAATCTGCTGATCAACGGCATCCTGGGTCTGTGGGGGGTGGACATCACCTATGCCGCCTCCTACGGCTTTTGGGGGCTGGTGGCACTGACCAACTGGCAGCTCATCGGCTACATGATGGTCATCTATATTGCCGGCCTGCAGAATGTACCGGGTGAGCTGCTGGAGGCCGCCGCCATCGATGGAGCGAGCCCCTTCACCGCCCTGTGGCGGGTGAAGCTACCCATGGTGATGCCCTCCATCACCATCTGCACCTTCCTGACCCTGACCAACGCCTTTAAGATGTTCGACCAAAACCTGGCTCTCACCGCCGGTGCACCGGAGGGGGAGACCCGCATGCTGGCACTGGATATCTACCAGACCTTCTATGGCCGTAGCGGTTGGCAGGGGGTGGGGCAGGCCAAGGCGGTGCTGTTCTTCCTGCTGGTGGCGGTGCTGGCGTTCCTACAGCTACGGCTCACCCGCAGCCGGGAGGTGGAGCAATGATCGAAAAACGTTCCCGCACAGTCTCTGTGCTGCTCACCCTGTTGCTGGCGGTGCTGGCGCTCGTTTTCCTTATCCCGGTGGTGCTGGTGCTGATCAATTCCTTTAAGTCCCGGCTGTATATCTCCGCAGACCCCTTTTCTCTCCCGACGGGGGAGACCTTTGTAGGCTTTTCAAACTATCTGACCGGGTTGACCACCGCCGGCTTCCCCGCCGCCTTCGGACGTTCCCTGTTTATCACGGTGGCATCGGTGGCACTCATCATCCTCGGCACCTCCATGACCGCCTGGTACATCGTGCGGGTGCGCTCCGTCCTGACCCGGGTGCTGTACTATCTGTTTGTGTTCAGCATGGTGGTGCCCTTTCAGATGGTCATGTACACCATGACCTACGTGGTGGGGAGCCTCGGCTTTGACAACGTGCTGGGGATCGTGCCGGTGTATCTGGGTTTTGGCTCCGGACTGTCGGTGTTTATGTTCGCCGGGTTTATCAAGGGGATCCCTCTGGATATTGAGGAAGCCGCCACCATCGACGGTGCGGGCCCTCTGCAGACCTTCTTCCGGGTGGTGTTCCCGGTGCTGCGCCCCACGGCGGTGACGGTAGCCATCCTCAACGCCATGTGGATATGGAATGACTACCTGTTACCCTACCTGACCCTCGGCACCCGGCAAAAGACGGTGCCGGTGACCATCCAGATCGCCATGCAGGGTGCCTACGGCGCCACCGACTACGGTGGGCTGATGGCTATGCTGGTGCTGGCGATCATCCCCATTATCGTGTTTTATCTGTTCTGTCAGCGGTTTATTATAAAAGGCGTGATAGCCGGCGCCGTGAAAGGGTGAGTGCCATGGGAGAACTGCAAAAAGAACTGGAACGGTACGCTGCGTCTTGCCGTCGCACCCCCGCTACGCTGGATGCGGCGGGGCTACACGAGGGGCTGGCGCGGGGAGTGATGCTCTCCATCAGCCGTACCTGGGCGAAGTCTGCTCAGCGGCACGCGGTGGGACGGCGTGCCTACTACCTGTCGGCGGAATTCCTGGTGGGACGCGCCATCCACAATAACCTCCTGGCCACCGGGCTTTGGGAGGAAGCCCGGCAGGCGATGGAGACAGCGGGGCAGGACCCCTCCCGGCTGGAGGAGATCCCCGACGCGGGGCTTGGCAACGGTGGCCTTGGGCGGCTAGCGGCCTGCTTTCTGGATAGTGCCGCCACCCTTGGCTTGCCTTTGGATGGCTACGGTATCCGCTACCGCTACGGCATCTTCCGCCAACGGCTGGAGGGTGGCTTCCAGCAGGAGGAGCCGGACGATTGGACCAGGGAGGGCGACCCCTGGTCGGTGCGCCGGGCCGAGGAGGCGGTGACCGTTTCCTTTGGCGATGGGGACGTGCGTGCCGTGCCTTACGATACCCCGGTCATCGGCTGGGGCGGACGGCACATCTCCACCCTGCGTCTATGGCAGTGTGAGCCTCTGGTGTCCTTTGATTTCAATCTCTTTAACGCCCAGCAATATGACCGCTCCGCCAGAGATAAAAACCGGGCGGAGGATATCTCCCGGGTGCTGTATCCCAACGACAGTGGCCGGGCGGGTAAGCTACTGCGCCTGCGCCAGCAATACTTCTTCTGCAGTGCGTCCATGCAGGATATGCTGCGAGCCTTCGAGACCGCCCACGGCACCGATTGGGAGCAGTTGCCCCATTATGTGAGCATCCAGCTCAACGACACCCACCCGGTCATCGCCGTGCCGGAGCTTATTCGTCTGCTTACCCAGCGGGGGGTACGCTTCCGGGTGGCTTTAAGCGTTGCCGCCGGGGTGTTTAACTATACCAACCATACCATCATGCAGGAGGCACTGGAGCGGTGGGAAATGCCGCTGGTGCGGCGGGTATGCCCCGCTGTGGCACGGATCATCCGCCGCCTGGCCGCCCGCCAGCAGGCGGAGCTGACGGCCGCCGGTGTTTCCCAAGAGCAGTGGGGGGAACTCATGCTTTTGCAGGGGGACACCGTCCACATGGCCTACCTGGCCTGCTGGTGTTCCACCCACATCAATGGGGTGGCGGCTCTGCACACGGATATCCTGCGACAGCGGGTGTTGCGGGCGTGGGAAGAGCAGTATCCCGGCAAGATCCTCAACATGACCAATGGGGTCACCCAGCGGCGGTGGCTGGCTCTATGCAACCCCGCCCTGACTGCCCAGCTAACGGCGCTGTTGGGGGACAGGAGCTTTCTTACCGACCTACCCCGGCTGCGGGAGCTGGAGGGGTATGCCCGGGACGAGGCGGTGCTGCGGCGGTTTATCGCCGATAAACGAGAGAATAAATGCCGTCTGGCGGCGTATATGGCCGCCCGGGATGGGCTGCCCCTGGACCCCGACACCCTGCTGGATGTGCAGATCAAACGCCTGCATGAGTATAAGCGACAGCTTCTCAACATCCTGTGTATTCTGGAGCTGTACTTCGAGATACAGGAGGGCGCCCTGACGGATTTCCCGCCTATCACCTTCCTGTTTGGTGCCAAGGCCGCTCCCGGCTACTACCGGGCTAAGGCGGTTATTCGGCTCATCCACGCGGTGGGGGAGCTCATTGCCCGGGATGAGGCGGCGAGCCGGGTGCTCAAGGTGGTGTTCGTGCCCAACTACGACGTGTCCTACGCGGAGCATATCGTGGCGGCGGCAGATATCTCCCAGCAGATCTCCACCGCCGGGACGGAGGCCTCCGGCACCGGTAACATGAAGCTGATGCTGAATGGGGCGGTGACTCTCGGCACCTACGATGGGGCCAACATCGAGATCGTGCAGGAGGCAGGGGAGGAGAACAACTATATCTTCGGCGCTCGGGTGGAGGAGCTGGATGCGGTGCGGGATACCTACCGCGCCCGGGATATTTATGAGCAGGATCCCCGGGTGCGCCGTTGCCTGGACGCCCTGGTGGACGGCACCCTGGATGACGGTGGCACCGGCATGTTTCGGGAACTGTATAATTCCCTGCTGGACGGCGCCCACTGGCACCGCCCGGATCATTATTTCTTACTGGTGGATTTCGACGACTATCTCGCCACTCGCAAGCGGGCGGCGGCGGATTACCGGGATGACCGGCTGGGCTTTGCCGCCAAGCAATGGCGCAACCTGTGCGCCGCCGGTAAGTTTTCTGCCGACCGGACGGTGGCGGAATACGCCAAAGAGATCTGGAAGATCAAAGGGCGAGGAACAAAGGCAAAATGAAAACATCCCGGCAGACAACCGTCTGCCGGGATGCGTATTACATATTATCGATGACCAGGAAAACGGCGGCCTGTTGTTCCTCGCTTAGCGTTGACCACCGCTCCAAAAGCTGTTTTTGTGCATCTGTAAGAGCAACAGGTTCATCCCCTTCAGCAAAAAGCTGGGATAAGGTGATGCCAAAAGCTCCGCATATCTTCTGCAACGAGGGAATCGTTGGCATCATCCCCTTGCGGTACCAGGAGGAAATGGTGGATTGCGGTAGCCCTGAACGCTCGGCAAGCTCATATTCCGTCCAGTCTCGCTCTGCTCGGTATTGGGCGATCACGGCGAGAATATCTTTCATCAAAGCCACCCCTTACTTTTATTCTTCGTTAATTATAATGCGAAATATCGTTGCATTTTAATAGTTTATATCGTATATTAATTACGATAAATAAAAAGCATTGGGGGATTGATGGATGGTTGTACAGACCGCAAGACGGTGTCTGTACTGATCTGAAAGAACGGATAAATCCGCCCCCTACGTCCTTATCACAGACTCTGCTTAAACGGATTTCGTAGGGGCCGGCGTTTGCGACGGCCCGTTTTGCGTGGTATAGCCCCCTGTAACGCAATTTCTGTCTTGCACCATCCTTCGATTTATGGTACTATGTAATAAATATGCGAAAAAATTGCCTGCGGGCAATACATAACGGAGGAAAAAATTATGGAAGCGGTAACCTGTCTGTCGGCTATCCGGGAAAACATTAAAAAAGTGGTGGTAGGTAAGGAGGAGGTCATTGACCGCCTGCTGATTGCGCTCATCTGCTCCGGCCACGTGCTGGTGGAGGACCTGCCGGGTCTGGGTAAGACCACCCTGGTATCCGCCCTGGCCTCGTCGCTGGGCTGTGGCTTCCAGCGCATCCAGTTCACCCCGGACGTACTGCCTTCGGATATTACCGGCTTCAACATGTACCAGCTACAGACGGGGGAAAAGGTGTTTCACCCCGGCAGCATCCACAACCAGATCATCCTGGCAGATGAGATCAACCGTGCCAGCCCCAAGACCCAATCGGCTCTGCTGGAGGCCATGCAGGAGCGGCAGGTGACGGTGGATGGAGAGACCTACCAGCTACCCAAGCCCTTTATGGTGCTGGCTACCCAAAACCCGGTGGAGATGGCGGGCACCTACCCCCTGCCGGAGGCGCAGATGGACCGTTTCCTCATGCGCATCAGCATGGGCTACCCCTCCCACCAGGAGGAGATGGATATCGTGCGCAGCCATCGCTCGGTGACCGAGACGATGGCGCTGCAGCCGGTTGCCTCTGCAGAGGATATCCTGAAGATTCAGGCATCCCTCCCCTCCATCCACGTGGATGAGGCGGTGCTGGATTATATTGTGAAGATCGTGGAGGGTACCCGCACCGCCGAGGGCGTGCTCATGGGCGTTTCTCCTCGTGGATCCATTGCCCTGACCCAGGCGGCCTGCGCCAAGGCCATACTGGCGGGACGTGCCTATGTGTTGCCGGACGATGTCAAGCAGATGGCGGCCTGCGTGCTGTCCCACCGCATTGTGATGAAAAACCGTTCCGGTGCCGAGGGTACCACCGCCGTGGACGTGGTGGAAACGGTGCTGTCCACCGTAAAGGTACCGAAGGTAAAGTAAGAGGAAAGGACAATCGCCCCCATGACTGTACGAGGGATCTCCTGCATCCTGCTGGACATGTTCCTGCTGGTGCTGGCGCTGGGGACCGGCATCCGTGAGCTGCTGGTGGCCGCGGCGTTTTTGGCGATATTCTGGATATTTGCATTGCTCAGCCTGGGGCTGGCCTCCCTGACCCTGTCGGTGGTGGGCGAGCTTGACCGCCGCGAGGTTAATCGCGGGGATGAGGTGCAGTATTGCTTCGTGCTCAGTGGACGTGTGCTTCTGCCGGTGGCAGGGCACTTGTCCATGCTGCCGCCCGGGGTACGGCCTGGCCATGCCCGGGAGCAGAATCACGCCTTCTTTTTGCGTCCCTCCATTCTGCGGTGGAAGCGCACCTTCCCGCTGACCCTCCCTTGTCGTCACCGGGGGCGTTGGCAGGTGGCTCCTCAGTCCCTGCGTCTGCAGGATATCTTCGGACTGTTCTCCCTGCCTATCGTACAGCATAAGCGGGTGCAACCGATCCCCCGGTTGCTCACCGTCTACCCTCGCATCCATGAGCTGCTGGCGCTAAACGAGCAGCATGCCGCTAACCAGGGCTTTGCCGCGGCATTGCTGCGCAATGCACAGAGCGGCGAGCTGTTTGGGGATACCCGCCAGTATCAGCAGGGAGACCCCTTCAAGCGGGTACACTGGAAGCAATCCGCCCGCACAGGGCAGCTGTATGTGCGCCAGTTTGAGGAGCAGGAAAACCCCCGTGCACTGCTGGTGATGGACATTGGCTGTCGTCGGGAGGATGTGGAGCGTAATGCCGACACCGCCACCGAGATCGTGGCGTCCCTGGCACAGCACGTGGTACGTGGCGGGCGCGAGCTGCAGGTGTTGCCGGTACGCACCCGCGCCGCCGGCGATTTCATAGGCGGCAACGTGGGCTGTTATGTACATAGTGAGCGGGATATGGGCACGCTGATGGATCTGCTGTGCGATGTTACCTATCACCGCACACAGGAGCCGCTGGATGCCTGGCAGCTGCGGGATGTGCGGCTATCCAATGTGGGGGCGGTGTTTGTGGTCACCGACAACCCCTCCGAGGGCTTGTTGGAGGATCTGATGATGCTACGCCGGGGAGGCCGGCGGGTGCTGTGCTTTGTCACCGCCATGTCCGGCGGTCTGCCCCAGCCGGTGGTGGATGTCCTGCATGATCCCAACCGGTGCCCGGTGCTGGTGAGCGATCCTACCCAGATCTCCGAGAAAGTGGGTGGTGCGCTGTGAAATGGCTGCAAAAGGAAGCCGTGATCGGTACCGGCAAAAAGAAAGAATCCTTTGTGGAATTCCTGTGGGAGCTGATGAGCTGCTGGTTGCTGGCAGTGGGAACCTCCCTCCTGCAGAATGTACAGCTTCCGTACCCCCTGCCCACCTTTGATATTCTGTGGCAGACTCTGCTGACGGTGGTGCTGTTGGCCCTGTTTTCTCGCCGTTGGTTTTTAATGGTGATCGTCACCATACAGATCAGTCTCTTGGGACTACTGCTGATGCTACTGTTGCAGATGCCGATTGTGGAATCCATCACCCAAGCGGTGGATTTCTGCGGGTGGTTTTTCCGGGGGATGCCCTATGACGAGGCCTGGTCTACCGGCAGTGGTATGACAGTCCTGCACGTGCTGCTCAACATCGGCATCGGCATCCTCATGTTCTTTGTGGTGCGGGTATCCCGGGGCGCGTGGCCACCCCTGGTGCTGTGCTTTTCCCTGTTGATCCTCATTATGACCTTTGGGGATCCCACCAATAACGCCGCCGCGACTGCCGCCTATCTGGCAGGCTGTTGTCCCATGATCGCTCGTGACCGCTACAGTGGTCGTCGCCTGTTTTCCGGCGAGGAAAAATTCCGCGCCATGGGCGCCCGCTGGGGTGTTTCCACCGCCGCGGGTGTTCTGTGCCTGACATCAGCGGTGGTGCTGTTGTTGCTGATTCCTGTAGATACGAATTCCCTGCGTGTGCGTTGGTGTTCCGAGCTGGCGGCGGATTTCCAGTCGGCAACCCACTGGTTTACCGCCCAGCAGAAAAAGCTGGATGTGCTCACCCTGGAGGATATGGGTCTGCAGCCCTATCCCGACCGTTTGGGCGGTAATCTGGAGGAGCGGGAGCCCCAGGTGCTAGCGGTGACCGACCTGGACGCCTCCATGCTGCTGCGTATGACCACCTACGATACCTTCACCGGCGACAATTGGGAAAACGAGTTCCGGATTGCCTACCGGTATGACGGCCCCTTTAAAGGGACACAACGGGAACAGCTTGGCAACACCGCCATGGAGGGCTCTATGAGCAACGCGCTTAGTGCCCTGACGGATACTCGGACGGTGACCGTTACCATGCTGACGGATACCTATCTGTTGCCCTCCACCGGCCAGCTGGTCGGTTTTACGGAAAATACCGAGACGAAGAATCCCCTGCTGTTCAACAGCAATGGGGAACTGCTGTCCTTCTTTGGCTACGACGCGGGGTACAGCTATACGCTGGAATCTCTGCAGTACCCCTTTGCCGCCGGGTTGACCGACGAGGAGCTGGATCGCTTTGAGATCGCGGCTACGGTAGGGGAGGACGATTACTATGACGAGGAGGATAACCTGCAAGGCTACCTGACCCTGCCGGAGGATTACTCGAAGGAAGCGCGGGATATTGCGCTGACGGTGACCGCCGGACAGAGCTGTAGGCTGGATCAGGCCATAGCGCTTTGCCGGTATTTTTCCGGCGCCAATGGATATAGCTATACCGACTACCCCGGCCCCCTGCGCACAGAAGAGAACATCGTGGATAAGCTGTTGACCGCCAAGCGGGGCTACAGCGTGTATTACGCCACCGCGATGGCGACCATGGCGCGGGCGGCGGGGATCCCCTCCCGGCTGGTGGTGGGCTACAAGACCGCGCCGGACGAGACCGGTGTCTACGTGGTGGATGCCTCGCAAACCTATACCTGGGTGGAATGTTACATCCGCACTCTGGGCTGGGTGACCTTTGACCCCACCCCCCGGCAGTCTGCCACCAACGTGCCGGAGATGGAGATCAGACCGGTGGAAAAGGATGTGCCCGAGGACGACCCGGAGAATCCTGAGCACAACGCTGACCCGATGTCCCTGCCTCGTGCTCCCCGGTGGCCGGCCATCCTGCTGTTGAGCCTGTTGCTGTTGGCTCTTATCCTGCTGACCGTGCGTGCCATACTCATTGATCGGCTGTACACGCTTCGGGTGGTGGATAAGGTGTGCAAGGCGCCCGCCGGTAAGGCTACGCTGTATTACCGGGATATTCTGCGCCAGCTCCGGTACCTTAACCGTCCCCTGCGTTGTGGGGAAACGGTGTTGGAATGGTTGGACGACCCGGCTCTTGCCTCGTGTGTGGACGAGGAGACGCGGGATGCCCTGCGGCAGGCTATCTCTCCGGTGATGGCCATGCACTATGGTAATGAGGCTCCTGCTCCCGAGGCGGTGGAGCCGCTGGCGCAGGTGCATGCTACCCTGGAGCCGGTGGTGAAGGCGCACATGCGCTTTGACCGCTATCTACTGTATCGCCGGGTGTTGCGTCCGTGGCTCACCCCGGCGGTGCTCCGGATCGAGTTTAAGGAAAGGAAACGTGACCGATGAGTGAACGGCATTCGGAAGAAATGGCTAACCGCATTTTGCGGGTGTGTCTGCTGACACTGGGGTTCCTGGGGGCGGCACTGGGTGTATTCCTGCTGTTGCACCAGGATGAAGAGATCGCCGGCACCCAGCTAAGCCGGTCCGTGTATATGGTGGGCGGTGCGTTGCTGTTGGCGGGGCTGTTCACCTGCTGGCTGAGCGCGTTGCGCGCCCGGGAGGACACCCGCTCTCGCAGCGTATGGTATTGCCCGCTGACGGCGGCGGGGCTGACTCTATGTGTGACCATCCTGGCTTACGCCTATCTGGGTATCTGGCCCTTGGGGGATAAGACCATGATGGTGGTGGATATGCACCATCAGTACGCACCCTTGCTCAGCGAGCTACGCACGATGCTTCTGGAGGGGGAGAGCTTCACCTATTCCTTCCAACTGGGACTGGGCTCTAACTTCATCCCGGCCTATGCCTACTATTTAGCCAGCCCTCTTAATCTGCTGTTGATGCTGTTCCCGCCGGCGTATCTGGCGGAGGGCATCTTTGTCATTATGTTGCTGAAGACCGCTCTGGCGGCGGCCGCCTTTGCGGCCTGTGTTCAGTACCTGTACCACCGCCGCAACGCGGTGACCGTCGCCCTTGCCATGCTGTATGCCCTGATGACATACATGCTGGCCTATTCCTGGAACATCATGTGGCTGGATGTGGTGGCGCTGGCGCCGGTGGTGGTCATGTGTGCCGAGCGGATGCTCCGCGACGGCGGGCTGTTGCCCTACGCCCTGACGTTGGCCCTGGCTCTGTTTTCCAACTATTATGTGGGCTTTATGCTGTGCGTGTTCCTGGTGCTGTACTTTGTGGTATGGCTACTGCGTGAGCGGCGCCCATTGCCGGATATGCTCCGTGGGGGTGGGCGGTTTGCCGCCGGCTCTCTGCTGGGCGGCGGCCTGGCGGCGACACTGCTGGTGCCCACCGCCCTGGCGCTGGGACGCACCTCTGCCGCCGGTGATGAGATGCGGGAGTTTGCGGCCAATTTCGATCTGTTCGATTTAGCCGGTAATCTGTTTTATGGTTCCGAGCCCACCATCCGCTCCGGCAACCTGCCCAACCTGTACTGCGGTGTGCTGGTGGTGCTGTTGGTGCCCCTGTACCTGTCGGTGCGTCCCATTCCCCTTCGCCGCCGGCTGTGCTACGGCGGACTGGCGGTGCTGCTGCTGCTTAGCTGTACCATCAACCAGTGGGATCTGCTGTGGCATGGTCTGCATACCCCCAATGATCTGCCATACCGCTTCTCCTTCCTGGTCTGCTTTGTGCTTCTTCTGTTGGCGGGGGAGGTACTGCGCCATCTGTCCTCTCTGACCCCCACCCATATTTTGGCCTCCTTGGGTGGCTGTGCAGGCTACCTGATCCTGTGGGAGAAGCTGGGCGGCGAGGAAGGCCCCGCTGACAAGCTGGTGTACGTCAATCTCCTGCTGTTGGCGGTGTATGCGGCGGTGCTGCTGTTTACCGTGCGTAAAAAACTACCGGTGCGTGCCGGGCGGCTGTTGCTGCTGGTGGTGGTGACTGCGGAGCTGCTTACCGGCACCTCCCAGTCTCTCATGTCTATCAATAAAAACGAATTTTACACCGCCCACGACAACTACGTAGATAACGCGACCACCGAGGCAAACACCCTGGCGGTGGAGCGGGCGCAGGCACTGGCCGCCCAAGAGGGACAGGCGTTCTCCCGCCTGGAGTTCCTGCCGCGCAGTACCTGTGTGGATCCCGCTATGTATCATTATGAAGGGCTGACCACCTTCGCCTCCAGCAATCCCTATCAGACCACCCTGCTGATGGGGGATCTGGGCTACGCCATCAATGGGGTGAACAGCTATCTGTACCAGGATGTGGTCGCCTCGGTGGACTCTCTGTTTGGCATCCGGTATGTGATCCTGGATTCTCCAAGAGAATCGGTAGCGCCGCTGACGCTGGTGGATATCGTGGAGGTCGAGGGCGTTTATCGGTATATCTATCGCAATGAATGGGCGTTGCCGGTGGGCTTCTATGCCACCGATGCGGTACGGCAGTACGTGGCGCCCTCCTACGCGCCCTTTACGGCACAGGAGGAATTGTATGCCGCCCTGACCGGGGTGGAGGAGACGCTGTACAACCCGCTGGCAATGGAAAGCACCACCTATAGCTCCACCATCACCGGGCATAGCTTTGTCAAGAATCAGCAGGATGCGTCGGTGGTGTACGGCGGCGACGTCATCGTCCGGGGGCAGTATTTTGCCTTTGTGGATTGCCGTGCCGCTGACAGCATTTTCCTGGATGTGTATTCCCCGGACAGCCAGCACCAGAGCAACTGGTCGGTGATCACCTACGAGCCCCATATCATAGACTTGGGTGTACTGGAGCCCGGTAGCCGGGTGGAGGCCTATATTGAAGGGGAGGGCACCTTTGCCGGCAACCTCTATGTGATGCGGCTTAATGACACGGGGCTGCAGGCACAGGTAGAGCGGCTGGCCGCCGGCGGTCTGCAGGTGACGGAATACCACGATACCGGCCTTGAGGGTACCATGACCGCTCCCGAGGAGGGCGCCATGTTCTTCTCCATCCCCTACGACACCGGCTGGACGGTGACGGTGGATGGGAAAGAGGCGGACACCTTCCCCATTGCGCAGAATTTAGAGCGCACCGACGGTGCCCTGCTGGGCGTGGATATCCCCGCCGGAGAGCATACGGTGGCGCTCAGCTACCGGGCCCCCGGACAGATGGCGGGTCTCCTCATCTCGCTTTCGTCTCTGCTGGTGGTGGCGGGTATTCTCCTGTACCACCTGCTGAAAAAACGGATGAATAAGGGGAAAATAGAGTAAAACAAAAAGCACCGCCTTATGGTGGGTGTGCGTAGGGATGAAAATAGGCACTATGTATCTTGAGGGATACATAGTGCCTATTGTTTTGTACAGATTGATGGGAAGCAAAAGCCTATCCCCCCGAGGGGAAGCCTTTTTTCCCCAATCCCCACCCGCACCCGCCTTAAGGGTAGCTTTTCTGTTACCATTCAATGAGCATAACCACATTGTTGGCAATGACCTTTGCGTGGGGCGCCCAGCAAAGCTTACCCGCATTGCCCAGCTCGTAGAACCGGGCATTTTCCATATCTACCCCCTCCAGGGTGAGGGGATGGGGGTTCCCGGTCAGGTTAGCCAGCAGGAGAGCGTGGCGGTGTCCGTCGGAGGCGGCAAGGGTGTACAGCCTGTCCACGTCGCTCCCACTTTCCACCTGTGTCCCCAGCTTGTACAGCTGGTTAAAGGCCGCCAGCGCGTAGTAGGCGTGGATGGGCTGATGGGTCTTGATATCAAAAAGGGGGCAATAGGGGGCGTAGTTGGTACGCATATCGTAGATCATGCAGGCATCCGTGTGGCCGTGCTGGAGGGCAATCATCATGGCGGCAACCTCCGCGCTGTGATGGGCCGTGCCGTATTCCATGGGGTAGGGGTTCCACTCGTTCAGATGGGTCTCCAGCCCGCCGTAGCCCAGCTTTTCCAGCTCCTCGTGGAGCCACCCATCCATGACCGCCACCCGGCTAACATCCGCGTAGCTGTGCCAGGAGAAGAAGTCGAGAGGACAGTTATGCTCCTTGATATACTCGAAAAATCCGAGGAAGAATGCCATAAAATTCTCGTTTCTGTACTCGGGAATAGGCTCTGTGTTTGCGGGCATATTGATGCCGTAGAGCGTAGGGTCATTGAGTATTCCGTAAAGTCCGCTTGACGCGTATCCTCCTACCTTGATCTTGTCTCCAAAGCAAGACTTGAGATGCTTGGAGGCAATGTCGTAAAGCTCGTAATACTGCTCCTTAATG
>JAZSOW010000034.1:0-31139 GCA_045537135.1 Acutalibacteraceae bacterium | reverse complement strand
GCTCCAGACGGCCGGGGCGCATAATGCCCACCTCCACCACGTCAAAGGTGGCGCCGGAGGCCATCATCTTGATGGTGTCCCCGGCCTTCAGCTCGCCGTCCATAACGCGGAAGTACACGATGACCCCCCGGTAGCTGTCGTAGTAGCTGTCAAAGATCAAGGCCTGCAGGGGCTTGCCGTCATCCCCCTGGGGGGCGGGCAGACGCACAATGGCCTCCAGCACTTCCTCTATATTAATGCCTGCCTTTGCGGAGATGGCGGGCGCCTCGGAGGCGTCGATGCCGATGATGTCCTCGATCTCCTGCCGTACCCGCTGGGGGTCGGCGGCGGGAAGGTCGATCTTGTTGATCACCGGAATGATCTCCAGCCCATGCTCCGCCGCCAGGTAGGTGTTGGCTAAGGTCTGGGCCTCCACCCCCTGGGAAGCGTCCACGATGAGCAGAGCGCCCTCGCAGGCGGCCAGTGACCGGGAGACCTCGTAGTTAAAGTCCACGTGGCCGGGGGTGTCGATGAGGTTAAAGGTATACTGCTCCCCATTTTCCGCGGTATAATCCAGAGTAACGGCGTGGGCCTTGATGGTGATGCCCCGCTCCCGCTCCAGATCCATGCTATCCAGAAGCTGCTCCTCCATGTCCCGCAGGGCCACGGTGTTGGTCTTTTCCAGCAGACGGTCTGCCAGGGTGGACTTGCCGTGGTCGATATGGGCGATGATGCAGAAATTGCGTATGTGTTCTCTGTTGTTTGCCAAAAGGGCAACCACCTTTCAGATGTTAGATGTTAGATAATAGATATTAGATGTATTCTACCATTATTTTGCTCGCTTGACAAGTAAAAGGATTGAAAACCCGCCGGAGAAATGCTAAAATAAGAAAAAACCACCGGGAGGAAGCCTATGAACAGCCACACCATCGTTGCCATCGCCACCCCCGCCGCCGCGGCAGGGTTGGGTGTCCTGCGCCTGTCGGGGGAGGATGCCCTGTCCGTGGCCGCCCGGGTATTCCGCCCGGCAAAGGCGGG
The DNA here is from genome assembly GCA_045537135.1 of Acutalibacteraceae bacterium. GTDB lineage: Bacteria > Bacillota > Clostridia > Oscillospirales > Acutalibacteraceae > UBA5905. The sequence goes on along the minus strand of JAZSOW010000034.1, from coordinate 30,122 downwards.
GCAGGACATCGCCGCCCTGCCCGGCTACACCGCCGCCTACGGCTATGTGTACGATGCTGAGGGAGACGTGGACGATTGCGTGGCGCTGGTGTTCCGCGCCCCTCACAGCTACACCGGGGAAAATACGGTGGAGCTCTCCTGCCATGGGGGGCTGTACCTGCTCCAGCGGGTGCTACGCGCCTGCATCGCCGCCGGGGCCCGCCCCGCCGGGCCGGGGGAGTTTACCCGCCGGGCGTTTGTCAACGGCAAGTTGGATCTCACCCGGGCGGAAAGTGTGATGTCCCTCATCGCCGCCGACGGGCGGCTGGCCGCCCGCACCGCCCTTAACGCCCATCAGGGCAACGTCTACCGCTGTCTCACCGGAGTAAAGGACAGCCTGCTGGCGGTCACCGCCCAGTTAGCCGCCTTTGTGGATTACCCGGACGAGGATATCCCGGAATTGCACCCGGACACCCTGGCCGCCACTATTGAGGACGCCCGCCGCACCGTGGAACGGCTTCTTGCCACCTTTGATGCGGGGCGGGTACTGCGGGAAGGGGTGGACACCGCCATCGTGGGCAGCCCCAACGTGGGGAAATCCACCCTCATGAACTGCCTGGCAGGGTGCGAGCGGAGCATCGTCACCGACATTGCCGGCACCACCCGGGACGTGGTGGAGGAAACGGTGCGGCTGGGGGAGGTCACCCTGCGGCTGGCAGATACCGCCGGTATCCGGGACAGCGGCGACACCGTGGAGGCGGTGGGTGTGGAGCGCGCCCGGCAACGGCTCAGAGACGCCGCCCTGGTGCTGGCGGTGTTTGATGGCTCCCGCCCCCTCACCGCCGAGGATATCGCCCTGGCGCAGGACGCCGCCCAAACCACCTGCATCGCGGTGATCAACAAGGTCGATCAGCCGGAGCGCATCGACCGGGCGTTTCTGACACAGACCTTTGATCGGGTGGTCACCCTATCCGCCCGGGAGGGCACCGGAGTGGAGGCGCTGGCCGCCGCCGTAGCCACGGTGACCGGAGTGGAGGCACTGAACGCTGCCGAGCCGGTGCTGGCCACCGAGCGCCAGCGCGCCGCCGCCGACACCTGCCTTGTCTGTCTCAACCAGGCCGCCGATGCCCTGGCGGCGGGCTTTACCCTGGATGCGGTCACCGTCAGCGTGGAGGGCGCCATCGCCGCCATCCTGGAGCTCACCGGCGAGCGCGCCACCGAAGCGGTGGTGGATGAAGTGTTTTCCCGGTTTTGTGTAGGGAAGTAGCACATCGCCGTAGAACGGTGGCTATTGTAGTACGCGTTGCGATGTGCGACGCCCCCTGGACGGTCATTCATTGCCGCTCGTGTCGCTTCGCTACCCCTTGGGGGAAGGCTTGATAGGTCTGTACAGACCGGGAGAGCCCCCCTCCGGGAGGGGTAATTCCCCCGCAATGCGGGGGAAATGTCGGCAAAGCCGACAAAGGGGGGCCGCCCCCGGCGAGGGGGTGGTTTTGCCTTTGGCAAAACCGGGGGGAGTGCGGCGAAAACTCCTTCCGACCTCGCTACGCTCGGCCACCTGTCTCGCTGCGGCTCGGTCCACTCGCGGTTCTGACCGTCCCCCGGACGGTCATTCATTGCCGCTCGTGTCGCTTCGCTACCTCAAAGAGGGAGGCTTATGCGGTCAGTGCAGACCACAGGAAATGTGACCTATCCCCCCGCAAAAGAAAAAAACACCCGGTATAAACGCTGTGCGTTTATACCGGGTGTTTACTACTTCTTACAGATCAATGCGGCCATACAGGGTGGCATTGAGCTCCTTTTCGGACTCGGTGCGGGTGGGCGGAGTCATATCATCCGCGGTGGGCAGGGGATTACTGCGAGAAATGAACTCCCGCACAGGACGCTCCGGTGCGGTGACCTCATAGTCCCGGTCACGGCGGGGGCCACGCTCCCGGCGCTCGCCGCCGCGATTGCCACCCCGATTACCGCCGCGTCCGCCACGGCCTCTGCCGCCACGGTTGCCGCGGCCTTCCTCGGCACGGTCCTTGTGGGGATTGTCATCGGAGGGCCCGATGATCACGTGGCGGTTGGCATCGGTGCCAACGCTCCAGGAGGTAACCCCCTCCATATCCTGCACAGCGGTGTGGATGATACGCCGCTCGTAGGGGTTCATGGGCTCAAGGGAATGGCGACGCCCGGTGCGGGCGGTCTGCCCACCCAAACGGCGAGCCAGCGCCACCAAGGCTTGCTCCCGCTTCTCCCGGTAGTTGCCGATGTCCAGGGTCACCCGGTAGTAGGAATTATCCACCCGGTTGGCCACCAGCCCGGTCAGATACTGCAGGGCGTCCAGGGTATCCCCCCGGCGGCCGATGATAAAGCCCAGATTCTCCCCATCCAGGGACAGGGTGCAGCCATTGTCGTCCTCGGTGACGGTGCAGGTAAAGTCCGTCGCACCCATGCCGGTGAGTACCTCGGTCAGGTACACCTTGGCGGCCTCGGCGGCAGAGCCCTTGAGGGTGCCCTTCACCTTGGCGTCGGCACCGCCGAACAGACCCAGTACCTTTTTGCCGGGCTCCTGCAGTACCTCAAATACGATCTTGTCCTCGCTAACGCCCAGCTCGGCGGCGATCAGTGCCTTAGCCTCGTCGATGGAGGAGGCCTCTTTAATGATCTCGTTATTCATCTGTCTCGTCCTTTCCTTCTTGGGAGTCCGTATTGTCTTCCTGCGCCGGGGCCTCCTCGGTCTTCTTTACCGGCTTTTTGCCCTGCTTCTGCGCTTTCTTCTCGTTTTCTTCCATCTGCCAGGCGCGTTGCTCCTCCAGGCGCGCCTGCTTGAGCCGCTCCCGGTCCTCCGCCTTTTTGCGGCGCCGCTCCTGATACTCCGCCTCCGCCTGGGCGCGGATCTCGGCGATGTTGTACATCTTATTGACGATTATGGTCTGCACCAGCGCTAACAGGTTGGAGAAGATCCAGTACACCGCCACACCGGCAGGCACCACGAAGGAGAAGCCAAGGCTCATCAGAGGCATGGTATACATCATCCACTTGGTGCAGCCGCCGTTCATCTCCTGCTGTTGGTCGGTCATGCTCATCTTCTGATACCGCATGGACTGCAGGCTGGTCAGCATAGCCGACGCACCGGACAGGATGGCAATGATCCACAGCCAGTTGGGGGCGATGCCTGTCTCATTAGGGATCCCCAGCAGGGAGATGCCGAACACCATGAAATCGCCCTCGGTCTCCACCATGCTGTTCGCGATCTCCGTGGCATCCTCTTGGGTGAGCTTCAGCTCCTTATTTTCCACCAGGGCGGTGACCATCTCGCTCTCGTACTTATCGGCGTACTTGAGCAGATGCAGCTCCCGGTAATAGGAGCCCTCGTTATACTCACTCTCAATGGATTTTTTCTGCTCCGCCAGCTTCTTGTCGTACTCGTCCTTGGACAGCTTGCCGTCCTTGGACAGGTCGAGGGTCGCTTCCTCGATGCGCTCCTCCTGCACCGCCTCGATGCAGGTGTCGATGATCGGCTGCTCATAGCCGTTCACGTAGGTCAGGGGCTTATAGATAACCGCAATGATGCTGAACAGCACCAGCATTTGCAGAAGCTGGGGCAGACAGCCGGCGGTCATCTTGACGCCTTCCTTTTCGTACAGCGCCTGCTGCTTTTCCATCATCTTCTGCCGGTCGGTACCGTACTTTTTCTGCAGACGCTGCAGGCGGGGTGCCAGGCGTGCCCGGGCAGCGGCGTTCTTTTGGTTAGAGATGCTGACCGGGAACAGCAGCAGCTTCACCAAAAAGGTGAATACCAGGATCGCCAGCAGGTAGTTGGACAGCAGACCGCAGATAAACTTCAACAAATAGCCCAATGGGCCAGCAAAAATGCTGAAAATCGCCATCATGGCAAAATGCCTCCTTATTTTCCGTGCTTGTTTGTGTTCCTTTTCCGCCATGGCCAGGGAAACCGCTGGGGTACGGGGTCGTACCCGCCGTGGCAGAGAGGATTGCAGCGCAGGATGCGCCACAGGGCGAGACCGGTGCCTAAAAACACGCCGAAGCGATCGATCGCTTCAATGGCGTATGCCGAGCAGGTGGGCGAAAAGCGGCAAACCGGCGAGGTTCTCGCGGAGATGTGTTTCTGATACAGCCGTATAAGGCCGATCAGCCAATTTTTGGGGTGCAACCATTTTTTCATGTTTTCAACACACCCAGGGCACGCAGCTGTCGCTCTATAATGGGAGCAAGCTGGGTGCTTTTCATGGTCAGCAGGCGGGTGCGTGCCACAAAGACAATGTCATACCCGCCCACTGTGGGGTACAGGGGAGCAAAGGCCGCCCTTATCAGCCGGCGACAGCGGGTTCGCTCCACCGCCTTCCCCAATTTTTTGCCGGTGGTGATCCCCACCCGGGGGACGCCGGCCTTGTTTTTGCGCGCGTAGGTGACCAGAGCCGGATGCACCTGGCTCTTGCCCCGATAATACAGGGTGCGGAAATCCTTATTCTCCCGCAAGGTCGTCCAGGTAGCCAATGCCGGTCTCCTCCTTCCCTCGTGTAGCTATGAAAAAAGGCCACACGATGGTGGCCTCTTTTAGTAGCTCAGACGCGCTCTGCCCTTGGCTCTTCTGCGAGCCAGCACCTTGCGGCCGTTGGCAGTTGCCATTCTCTTACGGAAACCATGTTCCATCTTGCGATGACGCTTTTTGGGCTGATAAGTACGAAGCATGTATGCTCCTCCTTTCACTATGGGGTATGGTTATCCTCACGGATAACCCAGCAGTAAAACATTATATACCACAAAACACAAGAATGTCAAGCACGAAATGTGCCGGGCGGCGGCTTTTTTTATTTATTTTTTTCCGTTTGTGGTCAAGCCTTTTTGCAACCACAATATCTTGTATTTTTAACGGAGTATGCCCTATTTGCCCCGATAGGGGCGGGGATAGGAAAGACACCCCTGAAATAATTTTGCCAAAAAGCATAAAAAACATTGAAAAAACGCGCGCTTTATGCTATAATTAGGGTTGAGAATTTATGCGATTTTTTTGGTTTTTCACCGGTAAAATCGCCGGTATATAGCAACCGGAGGAGAAAAAGTATGGAAATGATAAACGAAGTGTGGGAGGGCGTGTGCGCCATCATGAAGCGGTCGGGGATCAGCCAGACCGCCTACGATGTATGGATCAAGCCCATTGAGCCCCGGGGCATCGAAAATGGGGAGATCATTCTACTGGTCAATACGGAGTTCCAGCGCAAGACCATTGCGGAAATGTACGCGGATAAGCTGCTGGAGGCCTTTAAGTCCGTGATGGGTATTCCCCTGGGTCTGCGCATCGAGACCAAGACCGTCACTCCGGCACCGGCGGAGGTACCGGTCATAGATAACGACACCGCCAGCTTCCCTCTTAATGCCGACGGGGAGGAATATAGCTTTGACACCTTTGTGGTGGGCTCCTCCAATAAATTTGCTCATGCCGCCTCCCAGGCGGTGGCCAGCAAGCCGGCCGGGTTATATAACCCCCTGTTCATCTACGGCGGCTCCGGCTTGGGTAAGACCCATCTGCTCTCTGCCATCTGCCGGGAGATCAAAAAGAACAACCCCGCCGCCCGGATCCTGTACATCAAGGGTGAGACCATGATGAACGAGCTGATCGAAGCCATCAATGACGGCACCACCGCCGACTTTCATCAGAAGTATCGGCAGGTGGACGTGCTCTTGGTGGACGATATCCAGTTTATCAGCGGTAAGACTGCCACCCAGGTGGAATTTTTCCACACCTTTGAGGCACTACATTCCGGCGGTAAGCAGATCGTGCTGACCAGTGACCGCCCCCCCAAGGAGATCGCCACCCTGGAGGAACGTCTGCGCTCCCGGTTTGAGATGGGTCTCTTAGCGGATATCCAGCCCCCGGATCTGGAGACCCGCATTGCCATCATCCGCCGCAAGGCCAAGGCCCTGGAGCTACCCTTGCCGGATGAGGTCACGGAATACATCGCCAACCAGCTTAAGAGCAATATCCGCCAGTTAGAGGGCGTGGTCAAGCGCATGCGGGCGCAATACTTACTGGGCGGGGAAGCCCCCACCCTTATCGCGGCGCAGAACGCCATCCGGGACATCCGCAACGACAACCAGCCGGTACCCATCACCGTGGAGCGGATCATCTCGGAGGTGGCCCGCACCATGAACGTGCGCACGGAGGATATCCGTTCCGGTAAACATTCGGCCCCCATTTCCCGGGCGCGGCAGGTGGCGGCTTACGTGGTGCGCACCATCACCAACCTGCCCATGAAATCCATTGGTGACGAGTTTGGCGGGCGGGATCATTCCACCATCGTGTATGCTATCCAGACGGTGGAGAAGCGCATGGAGCAGGATGCCAGCTTTAAAAATCTGGTCAACGACATTGTGAAGAATATTAGTGAGAATTAAGGAGCCGGTGCAGACCTAAACGTCGCTCTGTGGCTACCCCTCATCCGTCACGGCTTACGCCGTGCCACCTTCCCCCCAGGGGGAAGGCTCCTGCGAAGCAGGTGATGAGAGGGTGTGCAGCAGGATATACTGCCCCTCCGTCTCACCTGATAAGGGGCGAGACCGTAGGGCAGGGGCTTGTGAGATCTGTACAAACCTTGGCGGCCCACTCCCAGCTCCTTTTATCTTATATTCCTTATTATAATACCCTCTTTTCATTTTCCACAAGTTCTTCACATTCCACACCCCAATTTCCACCATCCGGTGGAAGGTAACACCCTCTTTCCACAATTCCAATTTTTTTCCACGTATAGAGCTCTCCAAATGTGGACAAACTATCCGCTTATTTCTAAGGCAGACCCAGCTTTTTCACAAAATCACAGCCTCTACTACTACTACTAAAAAATTGTATATGTTTATCATAATAAATACGCGCAAGGTGGGATTTCGGTATGAACATTCTGTGTAACAAACAAGAACTGATCGAGGCGGTAGGCAACGTCCAGCGGGCGGTGGCTGCTAAGGCGGCATTGCCGGCGCTGGAGGGCATCCTTCTGCGGGCACAGGGCTCGTCCCTGTTCCTGGCGGGCTTTGATATGGAGCTGGGGATGACCACCACCGTCAACGCCAATGTCTGGGAGCCGGGGGATATTGTACTGTCTGCCCGGATGTTCGGGGATATTGTGCGCAAAATGCCCGGGGAAAGCGTGGCCATCATCACCGATGAGAAGTACAACACCATCATCCGCAACGATGTGACGGAGTTTACCATCACCGGCATGACCGCGGCAGATTATCCCGAGATTCCCCGCATAGAGGATGGGGTAAGCTTCACCCTACCTCAGGAGGTACTCAAAAGCATGGTGCGGCAGACCATCTTTGCGGTGGCTGCCCCCAACGACCCCCGCCCCATCTACACCGGTACCCGCTTTGAGGTATCCCCGGAGCAGCTACGGCTGGTCAGTGTGGACGGCTACCGCCTGGCTATGCGCTCCGAGCCTATAAAAAACGATGAGACCATGGATTTCGTGGTGCCTGGCAAGACCCTGCAGGAGATTTTAAAGCTCCTACGAGATGAGGATAAGCCCTGCTCCCTCATCGTGGGTCGCCGCCACATTATTTTTGAGATCGATGGCTACGCGGTTATTTCACGCCTGCTGGATGGGGACTTTATGGCCTATGATAAGATCATCACCGCCGAGGTGACCTCCACCGTGACGGTGAACACCCGCACCTTTATTGACGCGGTGGATCGTGTGTCCCTGGTGATCAATGACCGGCTGAAATCGCCCCTGGTGTGTGATTTTGGCAGTGATACCATCACCGTATCCTGCACCACCCCCCTGGGAAGCGCCAACGATACCGTTGCCAGTGAGCTGGACGGCGACTGTGAGCAGATGGGCTTTAATTCCCGCTTCCTGCTGGATGCTCTCAAAAACAGCGAGACCGATGAGGTGAAGATCGAGCTCAATGGTGCTCTCAAGCCGATGAAGATCCTGCCCACCGAGGGGAATGCCTTCCTGTTCCTGGTACTGCCTGTGAGGTTGAAAAAATGAGTACGTTTATTTTAGAGGGCGCCTTCATCCGCTTGGATGACCTATTAAAGCTCACCGGCTGTGTGGAGACCGGTGGACAGGCCAAGGTGCTCATTCAATCCGGTGGCGTGACCCTGGATGGAGAGCCCTGCCTCATGCGGGGCAAAAAACTCCATGGAGGAGAAACCATCCGGGTGACCGATACCGGCGAGGAGATCACGGTTGCTCGTCCGTAAGCTGACCTTTGAAGGGTTTCGCAACCTGCACCCCGGCTCCTGGGAGCCCGGTGAGGGTGTTAATATTCTCTACGGCGACAACGCCCAGGGGAAAACCAATCTGCTGGAGGCCTGTTGGCTGTTTACCGGTTCCCGGAGCTTTCGCGGGGCGAAGGATCGGGAAATGGTGAGTTTTGACGCGGATCGCGCCCGGCTGACCCTGGATTTTCACGGCGGCGGGCGGGAACAGCAGGCCGCCATCACCATCGAAGGGCGGCGGCAGGTGACCCTAAATGGTGTCAAGCTCCCATCAGCGGCGCGCTTGGCCGGCACCTTTTGCGGGGTGGTGTTTTCCCCCGCCCACCTGTCCCTTATCAAGGATGGGCCGGAGGAACGGCGCCGGTTTACCGATGCCGCTTATTGCCAGCTTCGCCCCGGCTACATCGGGGCATTAGCGGAATATCACAAGGTGCTCACCCAGCGCAACGCCTACCTGCGCCAATGGGGCGAGCAAGGCTTTCCCGCCGCCGGGGAGGAGCTCATGGAGCTATGGGACAACACCATGGCCGCCGCCGGGGCCCGACTGACAGCCGCCCGGGGCCATTACATCCACCGCTTACAGCCCATCGCTCGGGAGATCTACAACGGCCTGTCCGGTGGGCGGGAGCAATTGACCCTTCGCTGGTCGTCCCCCGCTTTGGAGGAAGGTGCCACCACCGCGGATATCGCCCGCCGATGGCTCACCCTGCTGGGGGATGCCCGCCGAGCCGACAAGGGTGCCGGCTTTTCCACCGTAGGCGCCCACCGGGAGGATCTATCCCTTACACTGGACGGCAACCCGGTGCGGGTGTACGGCTCCCAAGGGCAACAGCGTTCGGCGGTGCTGGCACTCAAGTTAGCCGAAGCCACCCTCCTGCAGGAGGTCACCGGGGAGACCCCTGTGGCCTTCCTGGATGATGTGATGAGCGAATTGGATGTCTCCCGACAGGATTACATCCTCAACCATATTCACGACTGGCAGGTGTTCATCACCTGCTGTGAGCCCTCCTCCGCCCTGCGTATGACCGGCGGTAAGGTGTTTCAAATTAAACAAGGCGTATTAATTGAATAAAATTATACAGATAGGATTAGAAGTATGTACCTACATTTGGGACAAGACGTGGTGGTACGGCAACAGGATGTGGTGGGGGTGTTCGACATGGACAACACCACCATCTCCCGCTACACCCGCACCTACCTGACAAAGGCACAGAAGACGGGGCAGGTAGTCACCGTGAGCATGGAGCTACCCCGCTCCTTCGCGGTGTGTGCCCCCCCACGAAATCAGCAGAAAAAGCGGGGCGAGCAGACGGTCTACATCTCGCAGATCGCCCCCCGCACGTTACAAAAGAGAGCAAAAACGCCTGTAGAATAAGGAGGAATCCCTATGAGCGACATGGAAAAGGAGCTGCAAACCGGCGTCACCCAGGCCGATGGCTCTTATGACGAAAAAGACATCCAGGTGCTGGAGGGTCTGGAGGCGGTGCGCAAGCGCCCCGGTATGTATATCGGCTCTACCGGCCCCCGGGGTTTGCATCACCTGGTATACGAGATCGTGGATAACTCCATCGATGAGGCGCTGGCGGGCTTCTGCACCCATATTGAGGTGGACGTCCTGCCGGGGGATATCATCTCGGTGCGGGATAACGGCCGCGGCATCCCGGTGGGTATGAATGAAAAATTGGGCTTACCCACCGTGACGGTGGTGCTCACCGTTCTGCACGCCGGCGGTAAGTTCGGCGGCGGCGGCTACAAGGTGGCCGGCGGTCTGCACGGCGTGGGCTCCTCGGTAGTCAACGCCCTGTCCCAGTGGCTGGAGGTGGAGATCTCCCGTGAGGGACACGTCCATCGTCAGCGGTTTGAGCGTGGTCACGCGGTTACCGACTTGACCATCGTGGGGGATACCAACGAGACCGGTACCCTGGTGCGCTTTAAGGCGGATCCGGAGATCTTCACCGAGACCACGGAATACGACTTTGAGACCCTGCAGAAGCGTCTGCGAGAGCAGGCCTTCCTCAACGCAGGGCTGAAGATCACCTTCACCGACAGCCGCGACCCGGAGAACGTGAAGCAGGAGGAATACTGCTACGAGGGGGGTATCTCCTCCTTTGTGGAGTTTCTTAATAAAACCCGCGGCTACGTGCCACTGCATGAGAACGTCATCCACCTGACCACCACCGATGGGGAAAGCGTGGCGGAGGTGGCCTTCCAGTACAACGATAGCTACAACGAGAATATCATCTCCTTCGCCAATAACATGAACACGGTGGACGGCGGTACCCATGAGATCGCCTTTAAGACCGCCATTACCCGCATTTTCAACGATTATGCCCGCCGATACAAGATGCTCAAGGACAACGACAAGAACCTGTCCGGTGAGGATGTGCGAGAGGGTCTCATGGCGGTGGTCAGCGTCAAGTTAGAGGACGCCCAGTTCGAGTCACAGACCAAGGCCAAGCTGGGTAACACCTCCATTGGCCGCCTAGTGACCACCCTGCTTACCGATAAGCTCACCGCCTTTTTGGATGAAAATCCGGCGGTGGCCAAGGCGATTCTGGAAAAATCCATCAACGCCGCCCGGGTGCGGGAGGCGGCACAAAAGGCTCGTGACAGCGCCCGCAACAGCAAGAAACTTTCCTCCCTGCGTATGCCGGAAAAGCTGGCGGATTGCATCTGGACCGACCCGGAGCGCACCGAGCTGTACATCGTGGAGGGTGACTCCGCCGGTGGCTCGGCTATCCAGGGTCGAGACCGGAACTACCAGGCTATCCTGTCCCTGTGGGGCAAGATGCTCAATGTGGAAAAGGCCCGCATCGATAAGGTGTACAACAACGACAAGCTCACCCCGGTGGTGGTGGCGCTGGGCTGTGGCATCGGCAACGACTTTGACCTGTCCAGACTGCGCTACGGCAAGGTCATCATCATGGCGGATGCGGATGTGGACGGCTCCCATATCTGCACCCTGATGCTTACCTTCTTCTTCCGCTATATGCGTCCCCTCATTGATGAAGGGCACGTGTACATCGCCCAGCCTCCGCTGTATAAGGTCAGCAAGGGCAAGCAGGCCTTCTACGCCTTCTCCGATGAGGAGCGGGACGAGTACATCGCCCAGCTGGGCGGCAATGCGGATATCCAGCGGTATAAGGGTCTTGGTGAGATGGACCCGGAGCAGCTATGGGAGACCACCATGGATCCCGCCTTCCGCACCATGCTGCAGGTGACGCTGGAGGATGCCCAGCAGGCGGATGAGACCTTTACCATCCTTATGGGGGATAAGGTGGAGCCCCGCAAGGAGTTTATCGAGAAGAACGCCGGCTACGCCACCAACTTAGATATTTAAGGTGATATACGGATGCAAGACGAGACAACACCGGTCACCGGCACCCCCCAGGGGTTTCCGGCTGACCTTACCCGCGAGGAATTTCTCGCTTACCATAGGCTATCCGCCCGGGTGGCGGGCCCCATGCGTGGGAGGACAGCACAGCTGGTGCTTTCCGCGACGCTGAGCCTGGCGCTTATCGGGGTGGTGCTGTACACCTACGTGGCCTTTGGGGAGATGGACTGGTTTATGCTGATCATGGCGGTGGCACTGGGTGCCCTGGCCGTGGCCATGTGGCTCATCATCCCCCAGCGTTTGCGTAAACAGGCCGAGCGGCTGTATGAGCAGACCATCGCCAGCGGCTACAGCTACTACGGCACCGTGGAGGTGCGTCCCACCGAGATCGTTAAGGTGGGGCAGGAGGTCACCACCGCCGTGCCCTTTAACGCCAACGCCTTGTTTATTGAGGATAAGGACATGATGGTGTGGATCAGCCGACAGGGACGCGCCATCGTGCTCCCCGCCCGGTGCCTGACTCCCGAGACTGCCGCCATGGTACGTGCCGGTGCGGATCGCCTGCCGGCGCAAAATCGCCGGCTTGTGGCGCGGCTTATCCCCGGCTGTCAGCCGGTCACCGAGCCTGCCCCCATCCCGGTCACCACCCTGTGGGAGCGGCGGGTGCGCTACACCCCGGAGGAATACGCCGCCCTGGCTAAGAGTCGGGTGGTGTCCCAGTTCTGGCGGCGGCTCCCCCATCTGTCCGGCATCAGCCTAATGCTGGCGCTGATATTCGGCTGGTCGGAGACCTCCGTTCTGCCCGGTATCTTCACCTTTCTGACGGTGATGGGGGTGCAGGTGCTGTTCGGTCTGGTGTTCCCCTACACCCGCATCCCTCGCCAGCCCGCCGAGCTGCCGGATTCCCTCACCACGGTGGATATTACCTTCACCGACCGGGGTGTTAAGCTGAAAAGCGGGGAGCAGTACGCCACCGTTCCATGGTCAGCCGTGGAGCACGTGTATGACCGGGGCGACTACGCGGAGCTGCTGTATCACCACCAGGCGGTGCGCATCCCCAAGCGGGAGATCGAGGATATCGACGCCTTTGACCGGCTGTTAAAGCAATATTGGAAAAACAATAAGTAATATTTATTATAAAGTATACAGTTCGTAAATTAGAAAGGGCAGGTGATTAAGGTGGAAGAACAATCGACCCCTTTATCCAAGCTGATACAAGTAGACCTTGACAAGGAGATGCGGTCTCGTTTTCTGCAGTATTCCATGTCGGTCATCGTGGCGCGCGCGTTGCCGGATGTGCGGGATGGCTTAAAGCCGGTGCACCGCCGCATCCTGTACACCATGCACGAGGATGGGCTGACACCGGACAAGGCATTCCGCAAGTCGGCCACCACCGTGGGCGACGTGTTGGGTCATTACCATCCCCACGGCGACGCCTCGGTGTACGATGCCATGGTGCGTATGGCGCAGGATTTCTCCCTGCGGTATCCCCTGGTAGACGGACACGGTAACTTCGGCTCCATCGACGGTCATCCTGCCGCTGCCTACCGCTATACGGAAGCGCGTATGAGCAAGATGGCGCTGGATATGCTGGTGGATATCGAGAAGGAAACTGTGGATTTCATGCCCAACTTCGACGATACCACCAAGGAGCCGGTGGTGCTGCCCTCCCGGTTCCCGAACCTCTTGGTCAACGGCTCGTCGGGTATCGCGGTGGGTATGGCCACCAACGTGCCGCCCCACAACCTGTGTGAGGTGGTGGATGCCATCTGCCTGCTCATCGACAACCCCGAGGCGGAGCTTCAAGATATCATGGAGTTCATCAAGGGCCCGGATTTCCCCACCGGCGGTGTGATCATGGGGCGGGCGGGTATCCGCGCCGCCTCCGCCACCGGCCGTGGCCGCATCACCGTGCGTGCCAAGGCGGAGATCGAGGAGCAGGGCAACCGTAGCCGCATCGTTATCAGCGAGATCCCCTACATGGTCAACAAGCTCAATCTGGTCAAATCCATCATCGACCTGGTGGACGAGAAGCGGGTAGAGGGCATTGCGGACGTGGTGGACCACTCCAGCATGGAGGGTATGCGCATCGTCATTGACTTAAAGCGTGACGCGGTGCCCCAGGTGGTGCTCAACCAGTTATATGCCTACACCCAGATGCAGACCACCTTCGGCGCCATCATGCTGACGCTGGTGAACGGCACCCCCCGGGTGCTCACCCTCAAGCAGATGCTGGAGGAATACATCAAGTTCCAGACGGAGGTCATCACCCGCCGCACCATCTATGACCTGCGCAAGGCGAAGGAACGCGCCCACATTGTGGAGGCGCTCAAGACCGCCAGCGATTTCATCGACCTGGTTATCTCCATCATCCGTGAGAGTAAAGATCAGAACGCCGCCAAGGAGCGGCTGATGGAACGCTTCTCTTTTGATGACGCCCAGGCGGATGCCATCGTGAAGATGCGCCTCGGTCAGTTGGCCGGCCTGGAGCGGCAGAAGATCGAGGACGAGTTAGGCGCTCTGCAGATGAAGATCGCCGAGTACGAGGGTATTTTGGCCGACGAGCAGAAGGTACGGGCCATCGTGAAGGAAGAATGCCTTAAGATGCGGGATAAGTACGGCGACGAGCGCCGTACCGAGATCTCCGTGGTCACCGGCGAGGTGGACATTGAGGATCTGATCCCCGAGGAGGAGAGCGTGCTTACCCTCACCGACGCGGGCTACATCAAGCGTCAGCCGGCGGATGTGTATGCCGCCCAGCGTCGTGGCGGCAAGGGTATTAAAGGTCTGTCCACCCGGGAGGAGGACGTGATCCGTACCATGTTCATTTGCTCCAGCCACGATTCCATTATGTTCTTTACCAACCTGGGGCGCGTGTATGTGCTCAAGTGCTACGAGATCCCGGAGGGTAGCCGCACCGCCAAGGGCCTCAACATCGTCAACCTCCTGCCCCTGCAGCCGGGGGAAAAGGTTTCCGCTATGATCCGCACCCAGGAACAGACGGAGGGACAGTTCCTCTGTATGCTCACCCGCCAGGGCGTCATCAAGCGCACCCGTCTGGACGCCTACGGCCATGTGCGTAAGAGTGGCCTGATCGCCATCGACCTGGACGAGGGGGACGAGCTGGTAGGCGTGCTGACTACCGATGGGTATCAGCACCTCTTAGTGGCCACCCGCAACGGCATGGCCATCCGGTTTGATGAAAACGACGTACGTGCCGTGGGGCGTACCGCCCGGGGCGTTAAGGCGCTCAACTTGGCCGCCGATGACCTGGTGGTGGGCATGGAGACGGTGGATGAGTCGAAGCTGTTGCTCACCGTGTCCGAGACCGGCTACGGACGACTCAGCAGCTTTGCCGAATACCGGGTGCAATCCCGCGGCGGTAAGGGTCTGACCAACTACCACACGGAGAAATACGGCAACGTGGTGGGCATCCTGTCGGTGGATACGGACGAGGATCTGATCCTCATGTCCTCCGGCGGTGTGATGATCCGTATGCTCATCGGCGAGATCCGCCAGTGCAGCCGCATCTCCAAGGGCGTGCGGGTCATGCGCATGGAGGAAGGCGTGCGGGTGGTGTCCATCGCCAAGACCGCTCACGAGGAAGGGGAGGAGACCGCCCACCCCGAGGAGGATGAGGGGGAGGAGCCCGAAGCCGAGACCCCGGAAACCACCGAGGAATAAGTAAAAACAGTAAACGCCCGGTATAAATGCACTGCATTTATACCGGGTGTTTTTTAATCGTCGAATAGAAAGGATAATAAGCCGAAAAAACCGCCTTTGAATTCTCGCTTTTTGATAACAACCTTTTTATACTGTCCACAGCCCTCACAAAGATCCAGGTGTTTTGAAAAGTAGTAGTCGTCTTCTGTATCGTTTGTCCCATTTAGTTCATTCCAACAATCTAAACAAAATTCCGCCATCTGCAACATCACCTTTCACCAACAATTGTTAGTATATCTCCCATTATATTCCCCTATACTTGTTATGTCAAGAACAAATGTGGGTGATGTATGTGAAAAGTATTTTGGCAGAGCGACTTCGTCAGTGCCGCAAGGAGCGTGGCTATACGCAGGGGCAGGTCGCGATCTATTGTGATATTACGGAAAAGACTTATCAGAACTACGAGCTGATGACACGTGAGCCGAAGATCGAGATTTTACTTCGGATAGCACAACTATATGATGTGTCGTTGGATTATCTTGTTGGAAGAACAGATACAAAGAAATAAGCGCGCCGGAGCTCCCGCCCTGTTGGCGGGTGCTTTCTTTTTTTGGCTTGCTCCCGCTGCCGAGGTTAGCACGCACCATGGGAGCGGGCCGCCGAGGACGTCGGCCCCTACGTCCCGCCGGGGGATTGTACGGCAAACAACAACCCCTCAGTCAAAACCGGCGGTTTTGACAGCTCCCCTTACACAGGGGAGCCTATCAGTGGTCTGTACAAACCCCATACAATTCCGTCCGCAACGCGGACACCGCCGTTCTTAACTTTTCATTTTTAATTCCCAACTCCTAATTGCCGTTTGCGCGCCGCAAACGGCTTGCGTTCTCCTTCACAGTATGGTACAATAGGTGGGACGATAACGGAATGTATTATTTTACATCCTATGTGGAAAACCCACAGCCGCTCCCCCCTTTTTCCACCGTGAAAACCCTGCAATCATGGGGTTTCTGCCCCGGCGCTGTGGAAAACCGCGTGGAAATTGTGTAACTTTATTCCCCGGACGATTGCGAAACGTATAGAAAAAAGGGGAATTTCCACGAACAGGTGGAAAACGGTTGTGGAAAAGTTGACAAAACGGTGGAAAACTTTCAAACTGGTGAAAAACCGACCAGTTTTCCACAAAAATAGTACAAAAAGGGGGAACATTCCCCCATTTCAGGCAAAGAAGGACGAGTGTATGAGGTTTCTGGAAGAGGCATACGATGTGGCGGTGATCGGCGCGGGACACGCGGGGATTGAGGCCGCTTTGGCGGCGGCGCGGCTTGGCTGTCGGACGGTGCTGTTCACCATCAATCTGGATTGGGTGGGGAATATGCCCTGCAACCCCTCCATTGGCGGCACGGCCAAGGGGCACCTGGTGCGGGAGATTGATGCTCTGGGGGGCGAGATGGGAAAAGCGGCGGATGCCAACCTGTTGCAGAGCCGCATGCTCAACCGGGGCAAGGGCCCGGCGGTACATTCCCTGCGGGCGCAGATCGACCGGCGGGCGTATTCCGCCTACATGAAGCATACTTTAGAGACCACTCCGGGACTCGACCTGCGGCAGGGGGAGATCGTGGAGCTGACCCGCCGGGAGGCAGGGGACTGGCTGCTCACCACCCGGCTGGAGGCGCAGTATACCGCCCGGGCGGTGGTCTTAGCCACCGGCACCTTCCTTAAGGGGCGGGTGTACGTGGGGGACGTGAGCTACGACAGTGGCCCCGATGGGATGTTCCCGGCGGTGGGGCTGTCCGATTCTCTGCGGGCGCTGGGGGTATCCCTGCGCCGGTTTAAGACCGGTACCCCCTCCCGGGTGCTACGCCGGAGCATTGATTTCTCCCGGCTGGAGCGGCAGGACGGAGAGGAGCCGGTGGTGCCCTTCTCCTTTGAGACCACCGAGCCTCTGCAGAACGTCCTGCCCTGCCACATCACCTGGACAAATGTGGAGACCAAGCGGGTCATCCATGAGAATCTGCATCGTTCCCCCCTGTTCAGTGGGCAGATCGAGGGGGTAGGCCCCCGCTATTGCCCCTCCATTGAGGATAAGATCGTGCGCTTTGCGGATAAGGAGCGGCATCAGGTGTTCATCGAGCCCTGCGGGCGGGACACGGAGGAAATGTACCTGCAAGGGCTGTCCTCCAGCCTACCGGTAGACGTGCAGCTACAGTTCCTGCGCACCATCCCGGGGCTCACGCAGGTGCAGGTCATGCGCCCGGCCTACGCCATCGAGTACGATTGCGTGGATCCCTTACAGCTATCCATGACCTTGGAGTTCAAGGATATCCCCGGCCTGTATGGAGCGGGGCAGTTCAACGGCTCCTCCGGGTATGAGGAGGCGGCGGCGCAAGGCTTGGTGGCGGGTGCCAACGCGGCACTCAAGCTTAAGGGAGAGGCGCCTCTGCTGCTGGACCGGGCCTCCAGCTACATCGGTACGCTGATCGACGACTTGGTCACCAAGGGGTGCATGGACCCTTATCGCATGATGACCAGCCGCAGCGAATACCGGCTGGTGCTCCGGCAGGATAACGCGGATTGGCGGCTGACCCCCACAGGACGGCGGATCGGTCTGGTGGACGATACCCGCTGGGCGCGGTACACGTCTCGGCAGGCGGCCAAGGAGACGGAGCGCCGGCGGCTGGAGGACACCATCCTGCCCCCCTCGGACACCCTCAATACCCTGCTAACGGAGCGGGGCACCACCCCGGTGATTACCGGTATTCGGCTGGCGGAGCTGTTGCGCCGTCCCCAAATCACCTACGAGTCCCTGGCGCCGGTGGATCCGGCCCGCCCCGCCCTTGACCGGTTTGTGGTGGAGCAATTAGAGGTGGAGATTAAGTACGAGGGCTACATCCGCCGGGAGCAAGGGCAGATTGACGAGATGCGGCGGCTGGAGGGACGCCTGTTGCCCCCGGATGCCCCCTACGATACCATCCACGGCCTGCGCAAGGAGGCCCAGGAAAAGCTATCCCGCATCCGTCCCCGAAGCATCGGGCAGGCCTCCCGCATCAGCGGGGTGAGCCCGGCGGATGTGTCGGTGCTCATTGTGTGGAGCACCCAGCAAGGAAGGGAGGAGACCGAATGATCGACAAAGACCTGCTGACCCGCTGTGCCGCCGCCTATGGAGTGGAGGTATCCCCGGCGCTGGCGGATAGGCTGGATATCTACGCCCGCCTGCTGGTGGAATGGAACGAAAAGATGAATCTTACTGCCATCACCGACCCCACCGGAGTGGTGGTGAAGCATTTCACCGACAGCCTGCTGGCGGCGCCTTTGTTACCGACAGGCGCCTTTTCCCTCATCGATGTGGGCACCGGTGCCGGCTTCCCCGGCGTGCCCTTAGCCTTACTGCGGGAGGATGGCACCCTGACTCTGCTGGATAGTCTTAATAAGCGGCTCACCTTCCTGGATACCCTGTGCCGGGAACTGGGTCTGCCGGTGCGGCTCGTTCACGCCCGCGCCGAGGAGGGGGGACAACAGCCCGGCCTGCGGGAAGTCTTTGATGTGGCTACTGCCCGGGCGGTGGCGGCGCTTCCCACCCTGTGCGAGTATTGCCTGCCCTTTGTGAAGGTGGGCGGGCGGTTTATCGCCCTTAAGGGGCCGGACGGCCAGCGAGAGAAGGAAACCGCCGCCCGAGCGGTTTCCCTGCTGGGCGGCGAGGTGGCCCTTACCCGGGCACACACCCTGCCGGCAAAGCCGGTGGCGGGTGTGGAGCCCATGGAGCGACAGCTCATTGCCATTGACAAGATACGACCTACTCCGCCCAAATATCCCCGCCACGGCTCCAAAATTGCAAAACAGCCCTTATAACGAGAAAATCTCTCCCAAATAGACAACGGAATGTGACAGCCGTTTCGCCTTTGCTGTGCTACAGTAAAAGCGGACGGCTGTTTTTTAATTAATTAAGAATGGATAAGTAAGAATTATCTATGTCTGTACAGACCGTATAAGCCTTCCCCTTGAGGGGAAGGTGGCTGCCCGTAGACTTCGCCGCAGGCGAATGTCACGCAGACGGATGAGGGGTAGCCGCCCGCAGGGGGCGTTGCCCCGTTTCACGTGAAACATTTTCAAAGGAGATGTTGCTATGCGTCGGAAAAAGAATAAACAGCCTTATGAAAGCCAGGGGCAGGTGTGGATGATCCCCACCGGGGATATCCGCCCCAATCCCGCCCAGCCTCGTAAGGAATTTCCGTTGGACAAGCTGGTGGAGCTGGCGCAGAGCATCAGCGAGAACGGCATCCTCCAGCCGCTGACCGTGTCCTTTGACACCGGGGAGCCGGTGCTGGTGGCGGGGGAGCGACGTCTGCGGGCCGCCCGCATTGCCGGCATTCAGCGGGTGCCTTGCGTGGAGGTGGAGGGCACCGAGCGCCGTCGGCAGGTGCTGGCGTTGGTGGAGAATCTGCAACGGCAGGACATGAACTGCTTTGAGGAAGCAGAGGGGATCCGTAGCCTGATCGATACCTTTGAGCTGACCCAGTGCGAGGCCGCCCAGCAGTTGGGATACTCCCAGGCGGCGGTGGCGAACAAGCTGCGGCTGTTGCGCCTGCCCGCCGACCTGCGTCGCCGGCTCATCGAGGCGCGGCTCACCGAGCGGCACGCCCGGGCGCTACTGCGGCTGGAGGATCGCACGGTGCGAGAGCTGGCGGCTTCCCGCATGATCGAGGACAAGCTGACGGTGGCTCAAAGTGACCGGCTGGTGGAGGAGCTGCTGACCGGGCGGGTGCGCCGTCGCCCCGCCAAGCCCCTGGTGCGGGATGTGCGGGTGTTTTTCAACACCGTCAACCACGCTTTGGATATCATGCGCCGGGGCGGTATTCCGGTGGAGAGTGATCGCCGGGACAGCGAGGAGTATATTGAGTACGTGGTAAGGATCCCCAAGATCAACGCCCGGTGTTAAAGAAGTAGCGGGTAGGGATGAAGAAATGCCTCCCCCCCATGGGGGAGGTGGCACGGTGAAGCCGTGACGGAGAGGGGGCCGAGGCTTGTACAAACCCATAGAAGCCCTCTCCGTCTGCGTGACATTCGCCTGCGGCGAAAACCGAAAACTCCCTCCGTCTTTTTGCTACGCAAAAATCCACCTCCCTCAAAGAGGGAGGCTTGCGCTCCCCATCAACCTGTACAAAATAACAGGCACTATGCATCGATCAAGATACATAGTGCCTTCATTCATAACCGTTTTAGCTGATTTTCGTGCCGCTTTTCAGGGTGTCACTGCACAGACACACAAAGGTCTTGCCGGTGGCTACGGTCAGGGGGGTGACCCCATCGCTTTCGTAGTAGTGCAGACCGCTACTGTCCCGCTTCCACTGGATGCTCCGGCTGGTGCCGCCGCTGGCCAGCACGCCGCTGCCGCTTACCAGCGGGTAGTCGCACCGGTTGGCGTCCTTGGGATCCACCTGCCGCTTGTCGTACATGACGATGACGTTGCTGACCTGGATCTTGCCCCCGCCGTGTACCGTGTGGATGGGAGTGGAAAGGGCGTTGCGGTGCTTCTGGTACAGTCCGGAGGCCGCATCATAGGTGAAAGCCATGTGGTATTGGCTGGAGATGCGCACCACCACGGTGTTGGCGGTGCTGTTGCCCGCCTTATCTCCAAATACAAAGGGCGCCTTCCTGTCGCTGGTCAGCCGGTGGCCCCGGCTTTTGGCCTCGTTACGCACCTTGGTGGCCACAAAGGTCTTGCGATTCCAGGAGCGGTTCTTGCTGGCCGCCAGCACGCTGTTGACCTGCTCTGCGGAGGCGATCTCTGCCACCCCCAGCTGGCGAATGGTGTCCAGCCCGGTGGTGGAGCCGCCGATGTGTCCGTAAATGGCGTCCATGCCGTAGGCGAACTTCACAAAGTGGGGGCGGGCGGAGCGCACCGGCCCGATCTCGCTGGGGATGCGATCCATGCTGGAAAAGATGGCTAAGATCCGGGGGATACCCGCTTCGGTCTCCGCTTCAAAGTACATATCCGCCTTGTCCAGCCCGATCTGCACGTGGTACTGATCCTCGTCGGTGACCACAAACCCGATGGGACGGTCGTTGTCCGTTTTCATATCCGCCACCCCGGTGAGGGGGTTGAGCCCCAGCTGGGGCGCGGTGGTGGTGGTCGTCGTTGCGGTGGTGGTCGTGGTCGTCGTTGCGGTGGTGGTTGGTGTGGACGTGGTCTCCCCGCCGCCACCACAGCCGGTGAGCAGCAAGGCGCACGCCGTCAACAGCGCCGCCGTGCGTCGATACGTGTGTTTCATGGGTATCCTCTCTCTTTCGTGGGGTTTCCTCTATTTTAACACGAACAAGCCCTCATTGCAACCCAGCGGAAAAAATTGCCGAAACTTTTCCCGCCGCTTGACAAAAGCCCGCAAAGAGGGTAAACTATATCTGCTATATGCGCCCGTAGCTCAGCAGGATAGAGCATCCGCCTCCTAAGCGGAAGGCCGTGCGTTCGAATCGCGCCGGGCGTGCCAGGCTGTCAACAGTCATTGTGTGTGGACTTGTATCTGTTGGCTGCAAAGATGGCGTAACCTACATTCACACGTGGGCGATTGTAAAGCGGGGATCGCTCCCCGCCGCCATACCAAAAAGACAAAGCCGTCCTATGGACGGCGTTTACGACGCACCGAGGCAGGCGGTGCGTTATTTTTATTGACTTGTGGCGGAAAACATGGTAAACTACAGTTGCCAAACCAATTGAATAGTGTATAGGGGCAATCTCTTTTTTATATCAGGGATAGTCATAGCCTTTTTGCGCATAATCGTATTGTGAATTTGATAAAAATGCAAATTCCGCAATATGATTGTGCGTATTGCCCTTATATTGAATTGGTTTGGCGACTATCGGAGTTTGCGTTTTTTGTGCGGTTACTTCGGTAGCCGCACTTTTTATTTTAGCCTTAGCATTTTCAAGGTGTTACGGCAAATTCGAATCGGGGGAGAACAAAAATGAAAAAGACAGCAATCGTATTTATCGTAGTGGTGCTGATTTTTGCGCTCTTAACTGCCTGCTCCAACAAGGGCGATGCGACAAGCAACAAAGAAAGCAACGCTCCGGGTGCATTACAGGTAGAGAATAGCAGCATTTCGTTAATTGCCGGGTTTTCAAATGGCTTAGCTTTTGTTCAATATAATGATGACCAAAACACCTATTGCATTGACAAAACAGGTAAACAGTTATTTAAAATAGAGAATTGTAATATATATAATTTTGCTAAATTCAATGATAAGATTGCAATGATTGAGGCGGCTGAAATTATTCTTTGTGATAAAGAGGGAACTATTTTCAAAGCGGCGGATCTTAATGCATCTCGAATCGTATTAGATACAGATAATCACAAGCAGGCGTTTTTAGATGGCTATATTATTTTGGAACGAAGAGAAGAATCGTACACAGGCACAAAAATTGAGATGAGTATTATTGATTCCGAGTTTAATACCCTTGTGCCTTTTTCTGCCGAGTTGGCAGAGATAATTAATAGTAACATAATGAATGTAAATGGAACCAATTATTATGACGGATATCTATATTTTGAGGATACTATTTTGGATTTGCGAACTGGAACAAAAATGTCCGACAGAACGCAAATGATTACAGAATCCCCCATGCTTTCGTATTGGGCGAATGGTACTTATGGTGGCAGTGGGTTCTATGAACATTTGGAATGGGGTGATATTTATAATGCGCTGACTGGTGAAGTTGTAGCGAAAGTGAAAGATAGCGAAAGTATTTCTGATATATCTTTCGTAGGTGGCTTGGGTCTCGCTATATATTATTCAGATAACGGTATGTGGTTCAATATCATCGAACAAAATGGAACGGCAAAATTCGAGCCAATAAAAGCAGAAGGTTCAGAAATAAATTTTGATGGAGAAACGATAGTAACGCACAACAAATGTAAGGTTGAAAAGAACAATACCGTCATTGAGGGGCTTTCTGTAAAATCCTATGATGTGCTTGGTAATTTGTTAGGCGAGATCGTTTTGGAAGACTGTTCTTCGGGGGGAGGTGTAAGCCTCAATGATGGTGTGATTGAAGTATATAATTTTTTGACGAAAGAGGTTTCACTTTACAATTCTTCTTTAGAGGAGTTGTTCTAAAAATATTGATAGGCGTTTTCGGTAACGCCGTAACACAATAAACGCTTTAACCTCAAAGTCCCCTAAATATGATATAATATGCACATTACAAAAACTGATAAAAGGGTATGACATAGCAATGTTCGTACCTGGGAGGTAATACAGATGTACTGTACAAAATGCGGAAACAAAGTAAAAGACGATATGCGTTTTTGTCCTCAATGCGGAAAGGAAACAGCGAGGCCTAATTGTGCGATGGTAAACGGTTCCGCCAATAAGAGCAGAACGGCTTGCTTATTTTCTCTGTGTGCTTCTGTTCTGCCTTTTCTTATGTTTTTTATTCCTCTACAAGTGACACAGGGATCTATTTGGGGGTATTTTATTATTGATGGGTATGATAGCTTTCTGCAACAAGATATATTATCCATATGGTGGGGACGCGGATCAAGCGCTATATCTATTGTTAATATAGTTGTGCTTTGCATTTCTTTTGTTTTAGTTATACTAAATACGTTTGCAACTATAAAAGGGACGAATAACAAAACGCTACATACTATTTCTGGTTTTCTTTGTGCATTCTTTAGTCTGTTGTATTGTATGGAAGGTATCATTTTAGTAATATTATGTGATTCTTCATATCGGCCAGTTACTTTTTCTTATTTTGCGATAATCCTCGCAGCCTTTATCCTCATAGCTCAAAATGTTTCAAAAAAGTCTGTTCGGTAAAGAGGTATGTCAACTTCTCGGCTTTTCCCCGGTTCATTTTCGTACAAGAGAGGAAAATCCCGCTCGCTTGCGTGAGCGGGATTTTGCTTTTTCACTCCTCACGTTTCACGTAAAACGCGTGGCGTTGAGGTTAGTACAAACTGTTGGAGCCCCCCTCCGGGAGAGAGCCTTGCATACCTCCGGCGGGCTGTAGGGGACGGCGTTTGCGACGCACCGCTGGCCTCGGTGCGTTATTTTTGTTGACTTGTGGCGGAAAACATGGGCAACTACAGTTGCCAAACCAATTGAATATGTATAGGGGCAATCTCTTTTTTTATATTAGGGATAGTCATAGCCTTTTTGCGCATAATCGTATTGTGAATTTGATAAAAATGCAAATTCCGCAATATGATTGTGCGTATTGCCCTTATATTGAATTGGTTTGGCGACTATCGGAGTTTGCGTTTTTTGTGCGGTTGCTTCGGTAGCCGCACTTTTTATTTTATGGGGGATGATAAAGAATAAACTGTGTTAAAAATATCAAATAAAGAGAGGAACACCAATGAAAACTAAAAAATCTTTCGCTTTGCTATGTTGTCTGTGTTGCATTCTGTTTTGTTTGTGTGGATGTTCGTCAAACGATTCTACAGACCATAACAACAGCAACGTTTGTTCACAAGACACCCCTATTGAAGGTGACAATTCAGAAATAGAGATGCCCTCCCCTTCCAATAAGGATATGATGCAGAACGCCGTGTTGCAATACCCATCGCAAAACGACGAATGGACATATAACGTCTACGACTGTTATATTGAAATCACCGGATATATCGGAGAAAACGTAGAAACCTTGGTCATCCCCGACAGCATCGAAGCCTTGCCAGTATGGAGTTTAAACTTAAACGATCCGCAATCTTATATAGGGGAGATCACAATAAAAGACACAGCTAAATCGATCGTTTTTCCAAAAGATTTAATATCTATAGGGAAACGATCTTTTAGTGGATATAAAAATGTAGAAAGCATTACTTTACCGAACAGTTTAGTTGAAATTGGGTATGCATCATTTATGTATTGCAAATCTCTAAGCAGCGTATCCATTCCAGAAACACTTAGAATAATCGGAGAAAGCGCATTTTTGGGTTGTGCATCTTTAGAAGAAATGATTTTGCCTGCCTCTGTACAAGAGATTGGCAGTAGTGCATTTTATGGTACCAATAATGATAACGGTATTGATTTAACCGTGTATAATCCTCGATTAAATTTTATAAGAAATGGGAATACGGAATTTTGTGTTATACGAGGGTATGCTGGGTCTACCGCTGCGGAACTCGCGGCAAAAAAAGGTATTACATTTGAAGTTATCCAATAACATCTCTAAAAACAATTATACAAAAACAGCAATGCAGCGACATTGCTGTTTTTAATTATTTGCGCCTTCGCCATACATATGTTTCACGTGAAACACCTCCTAAAATAGCGCCTCCCTCTCCAGTATACCCCCTGTTATACGTAGAGCTTTCTCGCGTTCCCGCCGGTTTGCCTCGTCAAAAAGGCCTCGAAATCCCCGAAACCCCCTTGACATATTTCGCGCCGCGCCGTATAATACCAACAGACAAAGGCTTTCTCTGCGGAACACAAAACCGACAAGAGCCGGCGTACCCTTTAGGATCTTGTCGTGCGCGACGAGGTCTCTTTTTTTGTGCCCGGAGGACAAGCCTTTGAAAGAATAAGGAGGATAAAAAGCTATGAAACTGATCTACGATGTCAAAGACAAACCCAAGTTCGGTCAGCTGATCGTGTTCGCCATCCAGCAGCTACTGGCGATCATGGCGGCGACGCTGGTGGTGCCGGTGATCATCAACGGCGGCGTGCACGATGCTATCGCAGTGGGTAACATCTCGTGGGGATTCACGCAAGAGATGAGCCCCGCGGCGGCCCTGTTCGGCGCCGGTGTGGGTACCATCGTCTACCTGCTGTTCACTAAGTTCAAGAGCCCGGTGTTCCTGGGCTCCTCCTTCGCCTTCCTGGGCTCCATGGCGGCGGCCTTTGCCGGTGCGGCCTCCATGGCGCTGGGCTATCTGGGCCTCATCATCGGTGCGGCCATGGCGGGTCTGGTGTACGTGGCCATCGCCATCGCCGTCAAGTTCGCTGGTGTGGGCTGGCTCAACAAGCTGATGCCCGCCGTGGTCATCGGCCCCACCGTGGCCATCATCGGCCTGTCCCTGGCGGGCAACGCCGTGGGCGATCTGCAGAAGACCAACTACACCACCTATTATAACGAGGCAGACTACCAGGTGGTGGCGCTGGATGCCACCGATTACGTGTTTGATAAGGAAGAAAACACCTACGCCCTGAACACCAAGGACGCGGGGAGCACCACCTACGTGGTACTGGAGAAGGATGCCGACGTCACGAAGCCCATCCCCGCGGATAAGGTGCGGGGCGACATCACCGTCACCGTGGACAAGGACGGCAACAAGACCCTGTCTGCCAACTACGGCTCGGTGTACGTGGCCCTCATCTGCGGTCTCATTACCCTGGCGGTGACCACCCTGTGCTCCACCTACGGTAAGAAGATGATGAAGCTCATCCCCTTCATCATCGGTATCCTGTCCGGCTATGCCGCGGCGACCATCTTTGCGGTAATCGGCAATCTGACCAACAACCCGGCACTGGTCATCATCGACTTCTCGCCCTTCGCGGCACTGGTGAAGGATGGCGTCGGCCTCTCCACCTTCTTTGCGGTGCCCGACTTCACCTTCCTCACCGCCTTTGGTGCTTTCGGGGAGATCAGCGGTCAGTACATCGGCACCATCGCCGCGGCCTACATCCCGGTGGCCTTCGTGGTGTTCGCCGAGCATGTGGCGGATCACAAGAACATCTCCTCGATCATCGAAAAGGATCTGCTAGAGGAGCCCGGCCTGCACCGCACCCTGCTGGGTGACGGCGTCGGCTCCATGGCGGGGGCCTTCTTTGGCGGCTGCCCCAACACCACCTACGGTGAGTCGGTGGCTTGCGTGGCCATCACCCGCAACGCCTCTGTGTACACCATCGTGGCGGCGGCCATCGGTGCCATCCTCATCGCCTTCATCAACCCCTTCGTGGCTTTTGTCAACTCCATCCCCTCCTGCGTCATGGGCGGTGTGTGCATGGCGTTGTACGGCTTCATCGCCGTGTCCGGTCTCAAGATGCTGCAGAAGGTGGATCTGGAGAAGAACCGCAACCTGTTTGTGGTCTCCGCCATCCTCATTGCCGGTATCGGCCAGTTGTCTTTGACCTTCGGTCAGGTGACCATCACCTCCATCGCTACCGCGCTGATCATCGGTATTCTTATCAACCTGATGCTCAGCAAGGAAAAGGATGCTCCTGCCGAGGAATAAGCGAAAATGTCTCCCGAAAAGGCTTCGGTCTATGTGACCGAAGCCTTTTTTTGCGCAAATTTTCGTTTGCGGGTGTACAAGCGGAAAAAAGTGTGCTAAAATAAGGTATATATACGTACACACGAAAGGACAGAAAACGATGGCGAAGATCATGGCGATCGTCACCCAAAAGGGCGGCGTGGGAAAAACCACCTCAGCGGTGAATCTGGCATCGGTGTTCGGGGAGCTGGGGAAGCGCACCCTGTTGGTGGATATCGACCCCCAGGGCAACGCCACCAGCGGCGTGGGGCTGGACAAGCGCCGGGTGGCGCAGTCCACCTACGACCTGCTGTGCGGTGGGGAGGACAGCGCCCATGCGGCGGTGCAGACCGCCTACAAGGGGCTTTCCATCATCCCCTCCAGCGTGGCACTGGCGGGGGCGGAGATCGAGATGGTGGATATGCCCCGGCGGGAAAGCCGGCTGAAAGCCGCTTTGGCCGCTTACCGGGACGACTATGAATACATCATCATCGACTGCCCGCCCGCCTTGGGGCTTCTGACCCTCAACGCGCTGGTGGCGGCGGATACCTTCCTCATTCCGGCACAGCCGGAATACTACGCCCTGGAGGGCCTGTCCCAGCTCATCGCCACCGTGCGGCAGGTGAAGCGGCTGTATAACCCCGGCCTGGAGCTGGAGGGGGTCATGTTCACCATGTACGATGGCCGCACCAACCTGACCCAGCAGGTGGTGGCGGAGGTGAAGAAGTTCTTCCCCCGCAAGGTGTATGGGGCGGTGATCCCCCGCAGTGTGCGTTTGGCGGAGGCCCCCAGCTACGGCAAGCCCATCAACTACTACGACAAGGGCTGTAAGGGCGCCAAGGCGTATAGAGCGCTGGGAGAGGAGATATTGTCAAGACAGTGACAATGTCTCCGATAGCAGAGGTTTGTCACCGGCGGATTGCGCCGGTGTGGCACATCGCAATGCGCGCTTGTGGAGCCACCGCTCCGCGGCGATGTGCTTGTCGCGGCAATAAAGCCTTCCCCCTTGGGGGGCGGATGAAGGGCTTATAGTGTTGCGGTATCCTAACAACGAGGTAACACAGCACTTTGATCGCGTGTGCCAAGATATTTGGCGGCACCTTTACCCCTCATCACCTGTTTCGCAGGAGCTTCCCCCCAGGGGGAAGCCTGTGTAGTTTGCACAAGCCGATAAAGCCTTCCCCCTCGGGGGAAGGTGCCCCGAAGGGGCGGATGAGGGGCATGGGCATATGGAAAAGAAGAAAAACAAAAAATTAACCCCAAACGCGCAAAAGCTACGGAATGGCATGACGAAGGAAGAACGGCATCTGTGGTATGATTTTCTAAAGACCCTTCCTGTCACGATCAACCGGCAAAAGGTGATTGGGCCGTACATAGTGGATTTCTATTGCGCACAGGCCAACTTGGTGATCGAGCTGGACGGTTCCCAGCATTTTGAAGAACGTGGCCAATTGGCAGATCGGGATCGGGATGCCTACTTGCGCGGCCAAGGGCTTATGGTGTTGCGGTATCCTAACAATGAGGTAACACAGCACTTTGATCGCGTGTGCCAAGATATTTGGCGGCACCTTTTCCCCTCATCACCTGCTTCGCAGGAGCTTCCCCCCAGGGAGAAGCCTGTATAGTTTGCACAGACCCCGCAAGCCTTCCCCCTCGGGGGAAGGTGCCCCGAAGGGGCGGATGAGGGGTGCCGCCCCAGGCGGCGGGAAGTGCGTCGCAACCAAAACTCCCCCCCCGCCCACGCGGGCGGAGCCCCCTCAAAGAGGGGGCCTTGTATGATCCTGCACAGACCTTAGCGGGACGTCGCAGACCCCGCAAGCCTTCCCCCTTGGGGGGCGGATGAAGGGCTTACGGTGTTGCGGTATCCTAACAACGAGGTAACACAGCACTTTGATCGCGTGTGCCAAGACATTTGGCGGCACCTTTACCCCTCATCACCTGCTTCGCAGGAGCTTCCCCCCAGGGAGAAGCCTGTATAGTTTGCACAGACCCCGCAACTCCTAGCTCCTAATTTCTAATTCCTACTTTCGGAGGTTTTCTTATGGCTACAAAAAAAGGCGGCCTTGGTAAGGGCCTGGACATCCTGTTTGCCGAAAACACCCTGGAGGACGCGGCTCGTACCGTGACCCTCCCCATTGACGAGATCATCCCCAACCGGGATCAGCCCCGCAAGCAGTTTGACGAGGAGGCGCTGAGCGATCTCTCCGCCTCCATCGCCCAGCATGGGGTACTGCAACCTCTGCTGGTGCGCCCCATGCCCGACGGCAGCTACCAGCTGGTGGCGGGGGAACGCCGCTGGCGTGCTTCCCGCATGGCGGGGCTTACCGAGGTGCCGGTGGTGGTGCGGGAAATGACCACCCAGCAAGCGGCGGAGCTGGCACTTATTGAAAACCTCCAGCGGGAGGACTTAAACCCCATGGAGGAAGCCGAGGGCTATCGCACCCTCATGGAGACCTACGGCATGACCCAGGAGGAGGCCGCCCAGGTGGTGAACAAATCCCGCCCCGCGGTGACCAATGCCCTGCGTCTGCTGCAGCTTCCCGCCGCTGTCACCGCCCTGGTATCCTCCGGGGCTCTGTCGGCGGGTCACGCCCGCACCGTGCTGGCCTTTGAGGGGGAGGATGCCCGCATCGCCGCCGCCCATGCCGCGGTAGAAAAGGGCCTCTCCGTCCGGGAGCTGGAGCGTCTGGCAAAAGCCGCCAAGTCGGAGGCCAAGCGG
>JAZSOW010000062.1:0-23802 GCA_045537135.1 Acutalibacteraceae bacterium | reverse complement strand
GCGCTCGCAAACGCCCACAGGTTATTCGCCCAAGGGCTCATAACCCCAAGACGGAAGTACAAACCTACTTCTTGCAGTAAAAAAGATTAGGGACACCGGATGGTGTCCCTAATCTTTTTGGTTGCGGGAGGAAGATTCGAACTTCCGACCTTCGGGTTATGAGCCCGACGAGCTACCCCTGCTCCACCCCGCGATATTTGTGTTCTCTCGTGAGTGCCTTGTTATTATACCGCATGGCAAAAGAAAAATCAAGTGTTTTTTTCGGGGATATAAAGAAAATTTATAAAACTATCAAAAAGTGCTGTTTTTTACGACAGAATATGCTACAATGTGGGCGAACTAAGGCTCAAAAGGAGTGACCAACATGACGGTACAGGAAATCTATGACTATCTAAACGCATTGGCTCCCTTTGACACGGCGGAGGAATGGGATAACGTGGGGCTGTTGGTGGGCTCTCCCACCGATGAGGTTCGGCGTGTCCTGGTGGCGCTGGACGCCACACCGGCGGCGGTAGATGCCGCCGTAGCGGTGGGGGCCGATCTCATCATCACCCATCATCCGGTGATCTTCTCCCCTCTCAAGACCTTAGATAAAAACACTGTCCCCTACCGGCTGGCGCAGGCGGGCATCAGTGTCATCTGCGCCCACACCAACCTGGACAAAGCACCGGACGGCGTGAATGACACCCTGGCCGATCTGCTGGGGCTGACGGATATTTACCCCACTCCCGACGGTATGTGCCGCATCGGCACTCTGCCCGAGGTTGTAAAGGCGGATAGCTTTGCGCAAAACGTAGCGGCGGCACTTACCTGTACGGTACGCGTAAACGGCGGCGGCGATATTCGCACGGTGGCCGTATGCGGCGGCAGCGGCGGTGATTTCATTGAGGCGCTGGCCGGCACGGTTGACGCCTTTGTCACCGGCGAGGTGCGCCATCACGAGTGGCTGGCGGCGGGAGCCGCCGAACTGACGGTGGTGGAGGCCGGCCACTACGCCACCGAGGTGCCGGTGGTAGACACCCTGTGCCGGTGGCTTAACGAGCACTTCCCCGCGCTAACAGTGACCCCCTACTATGACGGCGAACCCTATGCGTGCAGAAAGGTGTGATACCGATGCGTGAAAAGATCCACTTTAACGGCGGCTGGCTGTTCCACGAGGGCGAGATCGAGACCCCTGCTCCTGCATGGAAGGGGCCTGCCTACGCCCAGGCAAAGACCGAACAATTTCTCGCCGGCCCGGCGGGGATGTATTATTCCGACCAGCCGGATGATTTCGGCGGTGCCAAAAAAGACATCACCCTGGAGCGGTGGAGCTGGCTCTCTCTGCCTCACGACTACATCGTGACCCAAACACCAGACAAGGAGCAGAACAACGCCTGGGGATTCTTTGACTATCACCCCGCCTGGTACCGTAAGCATTTTAAGCTCACGCGGGAGGATGAAGGCAAGCGGCTGACTTTATACTTTGAAGGGGTGGCCGACCATTGCACAGTCTACCTCAACGGTTGTATTCTGTATGAAAATCGGGAAAGCCATACCCCCTTTGAGGTGGACATCACCGACTTTGTCCGTTTCGATGAGGACAACGTGCTGGCGGTGCACGTGATCCCCGGCAAGGCTGAGGGGTGGTGGTACGGCGGCGGCGGCATCTACCGCAACGTGTGGCTGGAAAAGACCGGTGCGGTGGCGGTGGAGCGCTACGGCGTATTCGTTGCCCCCGAAAAGACCGACGATGGCTGGCAGGTGCCGGTACAGGTAGAGGTGCGCAACGAAACCTTTGACACGGTAGAGGCCGCGGTGCACACCGCGCTTATCTCCCCCGCCGGTGAAACGGTGGCAGAGTGCCAAAGCACCGTCTGTGTCGTCGCTCGGAGCAACGCGCTCACCACCGCCGTGGCGGCGGTGACGAGCCCCGCCCTGTGGGATATCGATGACCCCAACCTGTACACCGCTGTTACCACCGTGGTATACGACGGTGAAGAAACTGACCGGGTGGAGACCGTATTCGGCTTCCGCACCCTGGGCTTTGATCCCAACGAGGGATTCTTCCTCAACGGGCGGCACGTGGTGATCAAGGGCGTTTGCGGCCACGGAGACTACGGCCTCACCGGCCGGGCGGTGCCCGACAGCGTCTACCGCTACAAGGCGCGACTCATCAAGGAGATGGGTGCCAACGGCTACCGTTGCTCCCACTACCCTCAAGCGGAATACTGGATGGATGAGATGGATCGCCAGGGTATCCTGGTGATGGCAGAGACCCGCTTCTTCACCTCCTCTGCCGACGGAATTGAACAACTGCGCACCCTCATCAAGCGGGATCGCAACCATCCCAGCGTCATCCTGTGGTCCATCGGCAACGAGGAGCCCTATTTCATTCGAGAAGAAGGCGCCCGCATTGCTCGCACCCTACGAGCGGAGGTACGCAAGCTGGATACCACCCGCCCGGTGATCACCGCCAACGACCGGACACCGTCGGAGTGCACCGTGTACGAGGAAAACGACCTGATCGGAGTAAACTACAACCTGCAGATGTTTGATATGCTCCACGAAAAGTTCCCGAACAAGGCCATCCTGTCCACGGAAAACTGCGCCACCGGCACCAGCCGTGGCTGGTACGAATCGGACTGTGGGGAGCTGGGTCGGATCAGTGCCTACGACCACGACACCAACCACTGGTTCCGCGGGCGGGAAAACACCTGGCGCTTCTTCTGTGAGCGTCCCTGGATCATGGGCGGCTTCCAATGGAACGCCTTTGAGTATCGGGGTGAGGCGGTATGGCCTCGTGTGTGCTCCGTATCCGGCGCCATCGATCTGTTCCTGCTTCGCAAGGACGCCTTCTGGCAGAACCAAGCCTTGTGGAGCGAGAAGCCGATGATCCATCTGCTCCCCCACTGGAACTATCCTCACCGCATCGGTAAGCCCATCAAGGTGTGGGCCTACACCAACGGAGAGGAGGCAGAGCTGTTCCTGGGCGGCGAGAGCCTGGGGCGGCAAGCCATCGACCAGCCCGGTCACGGAGAGTGGCAGGTGCCCTACCAGCCGGGACGGCTGGAGGTGGTGGCCTACAAGGACGGCGTGGAGATTGCCCGGGACATCCGGGAAACCACCGGGCGGCCGGTGGCTCTACAACTGACGGCGGAAAACGCCGATGACGTGACCGGCAACGGTGTGGACGTGCTACTGCTCACCTGCCGCTGTGTAGACGACGCAGGGCGGGTCGTCCCCGATGCCTCCCCCACGGTGCAATTCCACACCGCCGGGGTGGGCAACGTGATCGGCACCGGCTCGGACAACACCGACCACGTGCCGGTGAATTCCCCCATCCGCAAAATGTACGCCGGCGCTATCAGCGTGGCGATCAAAATGCAAAAAACTCCCGGCACCCTACGGGTAACAGCCGAGGCCGATGGCCTCATCGCCGGGGAGATCGATCTGATCATTAAGTAAGTGCCAAAAAGGCCAAAGCAGAGCAAGCCTGCTCTGCTTTGGCCTTTAATTCACTCACATCATCCATTTCCCCAGCAGTTAATAAGCGATTCTATAGCATCGCTATATATCGTAATCTGTCTGGTCTGTGGCATGGCGCGTAGTGCCGCCAGCACGGCTGCAGCGGTATCCTTGGAACAGATAACTCGGTCACGGTAAGCAAGAGTGGTGTTGCTTTTTGGGGGGATCAACCCGCCAAATACCTGCCAAAGGTCCAGCCCCTTTGGCGTATGAGAGCCCAGCACAGCCCGGGTGAGCTTTTGCCGGAACTCCTCCGTATAGGTGAACACCTTGCCGTTCCAAAGCTTATCCCCCATAAGGAACAAAGCGGAGGGCATCAGTCGATTGATAAACGCAAAGTCGTCCGGTTTCCAATCAGGATCAGCGGTTATGCCGTACATCCACACGCACAGCTCACCCCCTATGATCTGCTGCCTGTGCGCCTCCTCGCAGGTGGGACGCTCATCCCAACGCCAGTCGCGGATGGTATCCTCCGTCATTTCCCCTTCCTCCTCAATATAGGCCTCCAAATAATGGGAATTAATAAGAGAATACCCCATTTTCAGCTGTGCCGCAAAGGAGCATTCCTCCACCGGTCCGCGCCCTTGGCAAGCTATTCGCCAAAACTGCATTATTATATCCCGCGGCAAGGGCGATGAACGGGTGCAGTCCAGCTGATCGCTCCACATGATCATCTGCCGTCCCAAGGACTCCACCACCTTGTGCACCTGCAAGATAACATAGTAATACAACTCCTGCCGATCCTTTAGGCCTTCTTCCCGCATGCGTTGCTGACAGCGAGGGCACTTGTCCCAATAGCAGAGATCGTCCAGTTGCGGAACATCACCCATCTCCAGTTCGTCCCCGCCGATATGAAAATAGCGTCCACCGGGGAACACCTCCACCAACTCACGAATAATTCGTTCGTAGATAGCAAAGGTTTCCTCTGCGCCGGCACAAGTGACCCATCCGCCGTTGTGCCCCTCTACAGGGCACAGGGTTTCCGGAAAAACAGCCGTCAGCCGCTTGGAGTGGGCAGGCAGATCGAATTCCGGAACAATTTCCAAGCCCAGCACGTCGCACAGTTCTACAATTTCCGCCATTTCTTCGCAGGTGTAGTGCTGTTCCAGCACACAGTCAGAGGGAAGGCACTTTAAGGCAATGGCACAGCCGGCAGAATCGAGCACATGTAGGTGCAGAATATTCATACGAGCGCGCGCGATAAGAAGAATATCCTCCCGAAAATCTGTCAAAGGGCGGATACCGCGGGCAATATCCAGCATGATGCCTCGATGGGACGCCAACGGTGCATCCTCTATGTAGCCCTTCGGCACGGTGTAGCCACCCTCACAAGCGGTCAGCAATCCGGATAAGGTAGCCAAGGCATTGCGCAGCCCCAGATAATCACCGTAGGTTACCACGACGGTATCCCCTACATCCAGATGATAGGCTTCTGCCGGCCAGTCGGCTTGTTGAGCAATAATATGCGGTTCGTTACCGGCAACGACCTTAGCCTCCAACAACAAGGATGCGCAACGGCAGGCCTTTTCCACTACCTCTGGCTGTGCTTGCAGCCTCAGGGCATAGGGCAAAAAAAGATGAGTTCCGGTATACCGTGCTTGACGTACCTGTGGTATTAACATACCAATACCTCCTTAGTTTAGATAGTTTGGAGACGATCTCCTTTGCTCGAAAAAATCACACCGTCACATGCGAAGAATGCAATGCGACCACTTAAGCAAAAAGCTCTGCTAATCGTTCGAGCTTCTCCTTGTCTGGTGTTTCAAAAATGCGTGGAATTTTTCCTATGGATCGACATTTGTTTTCGCCCATAGCATGGTAAGGTAAAAGCTCCACCTTTTGCACCTTGCCACACGCCGTCAAAAACGCTTTGATATGACGGAGCTCTTCCACGCTGTCATTAACATGAGCAACGATGGGTATCCGTATCCATACTTTGACACCCAGCTTCAACAATCTTTTAAGGTTATCTAAGATCAGCTCGTTCCCTACCCCTACGTATTTCCGATGCTTTTGGCTATCAAAGCATTTGATATCATACAAAAACAGATCGGTGTATGGTAAGACTCTTTCAAAGTATTGAAATGGGACGTGTCCAGCCGTATCGACAGCAGTATGTATACCGTTTGCTTTACACCTTTTCAATATGTCTGTAAGAAACTCTATCTGCAGCATACATTCTCCACCGGAAAATGTAACGCCACCGCCGGAATTGTCATAAAACGCTTTATCCTTCATCACCTCCGCCAGCACGTCGTCCACGGCATATTCCTTACCGCAAACCTTGCGTGCCTCCACAGGACACCGCGACACGCATTTACCGCAAAGCGTACAAGCCTCGGGGGACGCACAGATCTGTCTGCACCGGCCACACCCGATGCACACATCCGTATATAGCATCATCTGTGGGGCGCTTGCTTGACCTTCCGGGTTGTGACACCAGGCACATTGCAGATTACACCCTTTAAAAAACACCGTTGTACGAATACCGGGGCCATCCACAAACGAGCTCCTTACGATGTCAAAAATCGTCGCTTTCACGTCTCTCCTTCTTTGGCTTCTTCCACAAGTCACGGCAGGCGATTATTCATAAAAGTTTCTCGAAAGCACCTCCTGCTGCCATTCGGGTGAAAGTGCGGTAAATTTTGCAGAAAAACCGGTAACCCGCACGATCAGATCGGAATGTTTTTCCGGGTGCTTTTGTGCGTCAAGAAGCTGTTCCCTGGTCACGCAATTCAACTGCAAGGACATAATGGCCGAGTCGGCAACCGTTCTTAAAAATCCCTCGCAAATATCCAGATCGATCTTGTTCGATGGGAGAATAATATTGACCACGTTATTCCCAGCCATCGTAGAGGCATCAAGACAAACCAAGCTGTTTACAACGCTGGTGGCAGAGGGTATTTTCTTCAGCCTGGAAGGGGTCAGACCTTGCGAAAAATACTCGCCGCTACGACGGCCATCGGGGGTAGCAAGGGTCCTTTCGCCCCACCAACGGATCTCCGTGTAAGTCAAGTGCCCGATCTGCACCCTTCCTCCGCGCGTTCCGGTTAAGGCTTGCGCCATAGTAAAGAGATCCTTGTTGAATCGATCCGCTAACTCGCAGGACTCTTTACTGCCATCTCCAAAGCCATGACAACGCTGCGCCTCCAACCGCATTTCCTCAAAGCCTTCCCAGTTCCGGCGCACAGCGGTCAACATCTGAGCAAGGGTGTATTCTCCACTATCAAAGCAAAGCGTTTTTATAGCAAGCAAAGAGTCGACGATGTTAGGCAAACCGAAGCACATAAACTGATCGTCATTATAGCGGGCTCCTCCAGCGGTGTAATCCTTCTTATTTTTGATACAATCTGCCAGCGTGGCCGAGAATAACGGCAACGGATCGACCAAATTCCAAATGTTTCCGCCCATCCGTGTTATCCGTGCTCTTTCTTCGAAGAGGACGTTTATGTTTTCCAAGGTAATGCTGTAAACCTCTTCAAAGCTTTCAGCGCCGTCAAGCAGTCGGAACGTCATGCCCGTTTCTTTCATTTTGTCCGTCTTCCTATGCAACGAATACTCAAAGGGCTTCAGCATATTCACATAGGCACCGCCATCAAACTTTTCAACGCCGTTGCATTGAATGCCCCAACAGCCGGTAACGATATAATCTCTGGCTTCCGCTACCGTTTTGCCGGAACGAATAAGTGCCGGGATCACTGCATCGTCGTTCTGGTATAAAATAACGCTCGCTCCCTTTACCACGGCTGCATTGATCTCGTCAAAATAGTCTTTAGGCGAGCTTTTTGAAAACCGACATTTTACCTTGGGGAATATGATGCGTTCTTCCCGCGTAGCCTTTAGGAACAGCCTTGTAAGCGCATTGAAGAGAGGAGTGCCATTCAAATCACAGCCCCCTAAAACATAGGTGTTTTCCAGCTCATGATCCGCATACCCCACCATAAGCATATCGTGATCGTAATGCATATCAAACGTAATCAAAAATTTGCATATTAGCTCATAAGCCTCCTCTTCGGTAAGACGACCGTGTTTTATATCGGCCTCATAAAACGGATACAGATCCATATCCACTCTCCCGAAGGAATTGACGCCGATGCCCTCAAGCGAGCCTATTACCTTGCGAAAAAATACCAGGCAATTCAGGGCTTCATAAAACGTTTTCGGTTTTTCCCAAGGCGTACGCATGGCCGCCTCACCGATCTTCATCATATTACGCTTGGAAATGGCATCCGGAGCAACAGTTGCCATTTCTTGTGCCTTGGCCGCAAACTTTTCACTGATCTTTTTTATACATAAAAGCCCTTTGCACAGAGTATTGAGAAACACTATTTGCTCTGCGGTATCCGCCGTTTTCAATGCGTCACGCGCTTTTTCGTACACACCCTTTAAGCCCGATTCAAAAATCGGGCGGCAGTTAAAGTAAAAATGTTGACTCGTATCGTTATAAGGGCCGCAGATCAGATAGAATTGTTCTTCGTGTTGCTTACAACGTTTCCCCCAAAGCTCTTCGTCTTGATTAATAAACTTAAACTCATTTTTTCTATACGTCCAGCCACCGGCATGACGATGCCCTCGGAAATCCCGCGCCCCATCACAATGCGCCGAAAGCGTTCCCGTCTCATAATAAAACGGTGAATGGTAAAACAATATCGGTTCAAGCATGTCACTGATCGTCTTATACTGAAAAGCCTTCATCTCATAGGCGGACATTGTGGCATCCGCCTCAGCATCCATAAATTCCGTGCATTTTTCAAAAAAGGCCTCAGAGTGGCTATCCGCTTCGTGCCAACAATAGGCTTTTAATTCTTCCCGCAGCTTCGAATAACGCATAAAGCACCCCTCCTATCGAAATGTAGTATAAATTGCGCATAACGGTTTTACAATGAAAATTAATGAAATTTGTAAAATACAGAAATTAAATATTGGCAAATCCCCTCTTATGCGCTATACTGTATATACAACACACATAGGAGGGTATTTATGATCTTTTCCGAGATACGCGTAAAAGACATCCACGCCATACTCCACTACACCCCGCAAGCCCTCAAGTTTACCGCCAAAAATCGGAATGACCATATTATTGGCATCCAGCTTTCCGGTAATGCGACACATTATTTCGCGGATCATCAATTTACGCTTGATGAAAACTGTGTGTACTTTTTCAATCAAAAGGACGATTACTGCGCAGAAATAACCGAAAGAGGGGTGTGCTTCTCGGTACATTTTACGACCTATGAACCGTTGGATATAAAAAGCTTTTCTGTAAAAATCCAAGATAATCACCCCATTCTCCGCATGTTAAACGCTATCGAACAGCAATTCATCAACGCCGGTGGGTGTTCTGCCAAATGTCTTAGTGAGCTCTATAAGTTGTTCGGCTGTTTTGAGGATATTCACTGCAAAAAATATGCGCCAAAAGACGAACGACTCACCAAGGCGATGGAATACATTCATTTGCATTTTAGAGAAAAGAAATGCATTGTTAAAGCGGCCGAGGTATATGGGGTATCGGCACGGCGGTTCACGGATGTTTTTAAGCACAATTTTTACACAACGCCAAATCAATACATCGTTAATCGCAAAATCGATATTGCCAAGAAAATGCTGTGTTCCACGGAGCTGACCATCGGGGACGTAGCCGCTTCATGCGGCTTTGAAGACATCTATTATTTCAGTAAAACATTCAAGAAAGTGACCGGGCAAACGGCAACTGCATACAAAAAGCACTGCAAGTGCTGACTATCTCCTTTTAGTCCGTTTTACAATAAGAAATTGCACGGTTACATTTGCTTTTGGGAAAAAGCGTGATATAATACAAAATGACCATCGCAGAACGATGGTCCATTGCAGACAACTTAAATAAGATCAACAACGAGGTGACACGGATATGGCATTGGACGGCGCGTTTCTCGCCTGTGTGCGGGAGGAACTGTTTGCCGGGCTTCCGGAGGCGCGGATCGATAAGATCCATCAGCCGGGGCGGGAGGAGCTGATCCTCCACCTGCGCTACCGGGGCGGGGCCCAAAAACTGTATATCTCTGCACAGGCCAATGCACCGCGCATCCATTTCACCAACGAGGTGCCGGAAAACCCGGCACAACCGCCCATGTTCTGTATGCTGTTGCGCAAGCGGCTCACCGGCGGCAAGCTGGTGGGTATCCGCCAGGAAGGGCTGGAGCGGGTGCTGTACCTAGACTTTGACTGCATCAACGAGCTGGGGGATCCGGTGCGGCTTACCTTGGCGGTGGAGATTATGGGGCGGTACAGCAACATCATCCTTATCAACGAAGACGGCACCGTCATTGACGCCGTAAAGAGAGTGGACCCGGACATGTCCTCCGTACGCCCCATCCTACCAGGAATCCGGTATGAGGCGCCGCCTGCCGAGGCGTCCCGATTAGACCTATCTCGCAACACCCCGGATGAGGTGGTGGAGGCGGTGCGCGCCGGCAAGGATGGCCCACTATCCAAGGCGGTGCTGGGAGTAAGCCAAGGGCTCTCCCCTCTCACCTGCCGGGAGATTGCCTATCGGGCCACCGGCGGCCGTGATCCCCTGGTCAGCGAGCTGACCGCTAATGAGTGGGATAAGCTGGCTGACTTGCTGGAGCGCACCCGGAGAGCGGCCTTGCTTGGCGAGCGGCGGATACCGTACCTGTTACTTCGCCCGGACGGCACCCCGCTGGAGTACAGCTTCCAGCCCATCATCCAGTACGGAATGGAGGCACGTGGGCAGGAGATGGCTTCTTTCTCCGCTCTGTTGGATGCCTTCTACGCCAGGCGGGCAGCGGCGGAGCGGATGAAGGTGCGCTCCCACGATCTCTTGCGGGTGCTGACCAACGCCTCCGAGCGTGTGCGACGCAAGCTGCAAAACCAACGGCAAGAACTGGCTGAGGCGACTGACCGGGAGACCCTGCGCCTGTACGGGGATCTTATTAATGCCAACCTCCACGCTATCCCGCCCGGCGCATCCGAGGCGGCGCTCATCGACTACTACGATCAAGAGTGCCGCACCCGTACGGTGCCGCTGGATCCGGCACTCAGTGCAGCGGCCAACGCACAGCGCTATTATAAGGAGTACCGCAAGGCGCAGACTGCCGAACGGATGCTGACCGAGCGTATTGCCGCCGGCGAGGAGGAGCTCGCCTACATCGACACGGTGTTCGACGCCCTTTCCCGTGCCACCACCACCCGCGAGCTGGACGAGCTACGCTCGGAGCTGGAGGAGCAAGGGTACCTTAGACGGCAAAAGGGCGGCAAGGGCAAGCAGAAATCTATGCCGCCGCTCAGACCCATGACCTTCCGCTCGGACGACGGCTTTACCATCCTGGTGGGGCGCAACAACACGGAAAACGACCGGCTAACCTTGCGTACGGCCAAGGGCAGTGACATCTGGCTACACACCAAGAACATCCCCGGCTCCCACGTGGTCGTGGTGACCGAAGGGCAGACCCCTCCCGACCGCACCCTGGAGCAGGCGGCTATCCTGGCCGCCACCCACTCTAAAGCGGCGGAGTCGGTACAGGTGCCGGTGGACTACACCGCCGCCCGGTACGTGAAAAAACCGGCGGGAGCCAAGCCCGGTATGGTCATTTATACCGACAACCGCACCGCCTATGTCAACCCGGATAAAGCCCTGTGTGAAAGACTGCAAACGGAAGAATAAAAAAACAGCCGATGACCGTGAAGGTCATTGGCAGTTTTTTGGTTATTGCGGAGGAGTGCCGGTACAAGCGTGGTACAGAAGATAAGCGGCATAGGCGGCAAAGCCGTGGTTACAGCTGGCGGTAGCCGTCATGTTTTCCCACAGGGTGCCGGTGATGCGGGCCATATCGCTGTAATAGCCCACCACCTCCTTGCGACATTGCTCATACAACCCATATCGCAACAGCACATCCAGACGCAGTATATTGCCGGTAAAGGCGTTGGAGGGGTACACCTTGGGGTACGCCCCGGTCTTTGTCCGATGAGGGCCAAAATCCGTGGTCAGTGTCTTCCACAGAGCCGGGTGGCTCTCAGGGGTGGCGACACCGAAGAAAAACGCGTGATACTGGCAGGTCTCACTGGTCTCCCCGGTAGATACCGGCACGCCGTCCCGGTACACCTCGTTATCCACGAAGAATTCCCCATTGAAGGAGCGGCGCAGGATGGTCTGCTTGAGGGCTTCCGCCTTTTCCAGCAAAGCCGCATCCTCGTACAACCGACCGGTAACCTTCAGCATATTATAATAAACCATATTGTTGGGGAAATTGATGTCCTGCACCAGCTCGTTGGCCTTAGACCATTCCACAAAAGCCCAGCTCGGCAGGCGCTCCAGCAGACCATCCGCGTTCTCGATGGTGGTCAGATACCGCACCATCCGGTACACTAGATCTCGGGAGCGGGCGGCCAAAGCCGCATCACCTGTGCGGCGGGTGTAATCCTCCAGCTGAGCCACATACCACAGAGACCAGTTAAGGATGAATTCGCCGTTGCGGTGATCGGAGGGATAGCACATGGGTACCATGCCGTCCGGTACGTCCGGTAGCCGCTCCGGCAGGATGAAATTCTCCAGGAACTGCTTTTCCATCAAGGTCTCACCGGTGAAAAACTGGGCGGCACGCCCGATAAAGAAGCTGTCGCACAGCCAGCCGGCGCGTTCCCGAGTAGGGCAATCGGTAAACAGGTCAGCCGCGTTCTGCCGCAGGGTATGCCAAGCCGCCTTGTAAACACTCTGCTCCGCCTCGTCTGCTGAAGGAAGGCTGATAATACAGGGGTAGGGATGCACATACTCCCGCAGATGCAGGTCGCTGGCAACCACGCTCCCTGTCAAGCAATGAAGCTTTACATAGCGAAAACCATACGGTTCCATGGTCATGAAAGTGTGGTCGCCCGTCTCCAGCTCCAATCGCACCACATTGACGCACTGCATACGACGAGAATCCACATCACCATCCTCCGTAAGGATCTCGTCAAAGGAGATGTGTAACACAGACGGCTCATCACAATGCACCTGCAACGCAATAAAACCTGTACATTCCGCATAAAGCGAAAGCACCTCGCACTCTCCGGCATTGAGCACTGAATGGCCATTGTAAGGAACGTCTACTGCCGAAAGGGTCGTGGAGAAACGTTGTCCCTCATCAGAGATCACATAGGGTTGCTCCTCCAACGGCACGCCGGTGTAGTATGCCACATCCATACTACGGTCACGGCGCAGTTTTTCCGGGTAATCCCCCACCGTCACACAGCCGCGAGAGCAAACCGTCTCCGCCCCGACTGTCGGAAACGTATGTAAAGGCAGCTCCCTTTCCAGCAAGTTCTTATCCACTGTCTTTTCCAAGGTGCAGGGGATCGCTGTGGGAGAGGCTTCACCCACCCGCCAAGCGTCTGTAGCAGGTGTCAAACGATAGAACTCCGAGAAGGTGCGCTGGATGCTGTAGCGCTGCACGCGGCGTTCTCGCTGAGAGAGGGTGTACGCCGTAAGGCCCACCGGCTGATCAGCGGTATAGGCAACCACCTCATCCTCCTGCACCAGCTCCATCTGAATAAAACCAGGCTGTTGCAACGAACTGAAGGAGTCAACATAATAGTTAACAACCTCCACGGCGATGTGGTTATCCACCTGGGTAAGATACGTGGTCAGCGGCACCTCGTCCACACGATAATGGCCGTGCGCACAGCGCACAGGGCCGTAGTAAACGAATTCCCCATTGACAAACACCCGATAAAAGCCGGAGGTGGCTACCCGCAACAGGGTCTCTCCTGCTTGCGTCCGGGCGTGAAAGCCCAACGTCACCGTAAACTCCTTCCCAAGACCGGACGCCCATACAGGGGTTGCTTTTTTGAACATGTCGAACACTCCTTTAGATCATATCTTTTAACGCCCATTCCGCACAGCGGATGCCATCCACCGCCGCCGATAAGATTCCACCAGCATACCCGGCACCTTCGCCGCAAGGAAACACGCCGCGCACAGCCGACTGCCCTTCCCCATCACGCAACAGGCGCACCGGGGAGGAAGAACGGCTCTCCACACCCGTCAGCACCGCGTCCAGGCGGTCAAAGCCCGCCAATTGTCGGCCAAACACGGGCAACGCCAGCTTCAATGAGTGGGTGACAAAGCCGGGGAGACACTCCCGCAGATCCGTCCAGGTAACACCCGGCAGGTAAGAGGGGGACACCTCCCCCGCTCCAGTGGAGCCGCGTCCGGCAAGGAAGTCCCCTACCAACTGAGCGGGAGCACGGTAACCACCGCCTCCCAAACGGTAGGCCGCCTGCTCCATCTGTCGCTGAAACGCAAAGCCCGCCAAGGGATCGGCAGAGCCGAAATCCGTCGGATCGACCCCCACCAGCAGGGCGCTGTTGGAATTGACCGCGTCCCGGGCATGCTCGCTCATGCCGTTGACTACCACGCCGCCCTCCTCGGAGGCGGCGGCGATGACCACACCGCCGGGGCACATGCAGAAGGTATACACGCCCCGCCCACCGGCAGGGGTACAATGGAGTTTATAATCCGCGGCGCCTAACGCCGGGTGTCCGGCGGCAGTACCGTACTGGCTACGATCGATCATCGTGCGAGGGTGCTCCACGCGTACCCCCACAGCAAAGGGCTTCTGCTCCATGTGCAACCCGCGGCGGCAAAGCATCTGCACGGTGTCGCGGGCGCTGTGACCGATAGCTAAAATGACCTGCCGACAGGGTAGCTCCTCCTCCCCATCCGGTGTGGAGAGGCACAAAGCTTTTATCTCCCCATTGGCAACAACCAGGTCGGTGACTTGGGTGTGAAAGCGTACTTGTCCACCCAAACGCAGGATCTCCTGCCGTAACCCTCGCACCGTATGGCGTAGCTCATCTGTGCCGATATGAGGCTTTGCCTGCCATAGGATGGCATCGGGAGCACCGGCGGCCACAAAGGTCTCCAGTACGTGGCGACTGCGTGGATCCTTGATGCCGGAATTGAGCTTGCCATCCGAAAAAGTACCGGCACCGCCCTCG
The DNA here is from genome assembly GCA_045537135.1 of Acutalibacteraceae bacterium. Lineage (GTDB taxonomy): Bacteria > Bacillota > Clostridia > Oscillospirales > Acutalibacteraceae > UBA5905. The sequence continues at coordinate 9,321 of JAZSOW010000062.1, read as the reverse complement.
CCGAACTGTACATTATTAGCGGTATCCAGCACCCCGGTGCGACGGAAGGTCTCCACCGCCACCTGCCGGCTGTCTACATCACCGCCCCGCTCCAGCAGAATGGGACGTGCTCCGGCTCTGGCCAGCGTCAGTGCGGCAAACAAGCCCGCCGGGCCACTACCTACCACCACCGGCGGCACAGCCGGCGCCCCGGAAAGGGACGGTACACTGTAGGAGCGTTTATCCACCTGGGATACCTGCTGACGGCGGCAACGCTTTCCCTGTAATACCGTCTCCTCATCCTCCACCGTTACATCTACAGTAATCTCAAAATGGACGTTCTCCTTCTTGCGAGCATCCACCGACCGCTTAGCAAGGGTGCAGGAAAGCACCGCCCCCACCGGCACGCCTAACAAGGCGGCGGCGCGACGTTGCAGATCCTTATCGGTATACGACAGCGGCATGGAAATGCCGGACACTCGCAGCATAAACAAACTCTCCTTACCAGCGCGCAGCCATGGCCTGTGCCGCCACATACGCACTGCTCCAGGCAAATTGCAGATTAAACCCACCGCAATCGCCATCTACATTCAAGACTTCTCCCGCCATATACAGGCCGGGATGACGGCGACTCATCATGGTGCTGGGATCCAACTCCTTGGGATCGATACCGCCGGCGGTGACCTGTGCCCCGCCAAAGCCCTGGGTGCCGGTAACCGGCAACGACCAGCACTTCACCGTCTGTGCCACAAGACGGCACTCCACATCTGTCAGGCTGTCCACCGGGCGGGTAAGCGGTAAGACCTCCGCCACGCGCAACACCGTCTGCCCTACCCGCTTATGTAAGAGACCGGTAAGCAGATCCTCCAGTGTACGCCCGGGCATCCGACTACGCTCCCGGATACGATCACACAGGGCGGTCAGCTCCCATGTGGGAAGTAGGTCAAGGGTAGCGGTGAGAGCACCTATTTTGCGGCGCTCCCAATCGCCGGCGTAGCGAGAGATCTGCATCACCGCCGGCCCGGAAAGGCCGTAATCGGTGAACAGCACCTCCCCGGTGTTGTCGGCCAACGCCTTACCGTCCAAGTATAGTCGCAGAGTGGCATCCACCCGGATGCCCTTGACCGCCCGCACGTAGTCGGTGGCGGTGCGCAACTGGACGATGGAGGGAAACAGCGGGGTTTTCTCATACCCCAAGGCGGTGAGCAGCCCATAGCCCTCGGCACTGCCGCCAAGGGAAGGCGCCGCCGCACCACCGGTGCATACCAACACCTGCCGGGCGGTCAACACCCCTTGGTTACTCTCCAGGGAAAAGCCGTTCTTCTCCACGCGAATAGCGGCAACCGCGGTATCGCACCGGGTTTCCACCCCGCATGCGGCGGCCTCCAACCGCAAAGCGTCCAGTACCGCTCCAGCCTGTTCCGAAGCAGGGTACACCTTGCCGTCCGGGCGGGTAATACAATCCACCCCTATCGAGCGAAAAAAGGCGATGGCATCCACCGGCGTAAAGGCAGACAGCACTGCCTGTGCCAACGCCGGGGTGCCATGGTAGCGGCTCATATCCGCATACATATTGGTCAGGTTGCAGGTGCCATTGCCGGTAGCCAGCAGCTTCTTGCCCACGCGAGGGGTCTTTTCCAGCAATAGGATGCGTTTGTGCACCCCTTGCCGGGCGGTTTCCCGCCCCAGGAATGCGGCAGCTACACAGCCAACAGCCCCGCCGCCAATGAGTATACAATCGTACATGGTCATTCTCCTGTCAGCCGCGACGCGCCAGCATCTTAAGCGCATCCCGCACCAGGGTCTCCACCGGCAAAGCGCTGTCCAGCTTCCCCACGGCCGCTGAGGCTTCCCCGGCGGAAAAGCCCAGCACCGTCAGCGCATCCACCGCCTGGGCGGCGTTACTGCTGGCCGATACCGCGGCTCCGGCAGGAATCTCCACCACGCCACCGGCTGAGGGCAACGCCCCCACCTTATCCTTGAGCTCCAGGGCGATGCGTTGTGCCAGCTTAGGCCCAACGCCCGCCGCCCTAGTCAGTGCCTTGTAGTCGCCGGATGCCACCGCCAGAGCTACCCGCTCCGGGGAAAGCTCCGACAGGATGGACAGTCCCACCTTAGGGCCTACACCGGAGATGGAGGTCAGCTGTTTAAAGCAGGCAAGCTCGTTCTTGTCTGCAAAACCGAACAGCTCGATGGCATCCTCCCGCACATTCATGATGGTATACAGCATGGCTTCGCCACCAATAGACGGTAGCTGGCGGGCGGTGTTCATGGTGATCTGGCAACGAAAGCCCACCCCGCCGCAGCAGATGACCGCTACCCGGGTATCTAAATGGATGAGCTCTCCTTTAACGCTATACAGCATGATTATCTCTCCTTCTGCAGTTGCTCGTGCACTTTGTGTTGCATACCGCCATACTGGGCGTGGCAGATGGCAATAGCCAACGCATCAGCGGTATCATCCGGCTTGGGAACCTCCTTGAGCCGCAAGAGGCGCTTGATCATTTCCATGACCTGGGGTTTCTGTGCCTGTCCGTAGCCGGTCACCGCGCTTTTTACCTGCATAGGGGTGTACTCAAACACCGGTACCCCATGCTTTTCCAGCGCCAGCAGAGTCACACCGCGAGCCTGTGCCACATCGATGGCGGTGGTTTTGTTGCTTTGAAAATACAGTTTTTCCACAGCGGCGGCATCCGGATGGTGGGTAGCCAAAAGCACACCCAGCTCCTCGTATATGCGGTCAAGCCTTCTGGCGAAAGGCATACCCGCCGGGGTAGTAATGGCGCCGAAATCCACCGGGATAAAGCGTCCCCGCTCGTAGCGGATGATTCCCCAGCCAACAATAGCGTAACCGGGGTCAATTCCCAAGATCAGCATCGTCTTCTGTCTCCGTTTCCTTATCTGACAAGTCACCCTCGCCGGTGTCCTTATCCTGTGTGGTCGTGGTGGTGGGAGCTTCACCCGCATCGGAGTCGGTGGGCTCGGTGGCTTCCGCAGTCGTTGTCGTGGTGGTTGGCGTAGAGGTCGTATCCTCTGGAGCCGTCGTCCCCTCCTGCCCCTGATCCTTATCAGAAACGGTATCATCCGGCAACTCCTGTCTCGCGGTGGTACGTGTGGTGCGGTTAGGAGTAGTCGTCCAACTGGAGGGCATACGCGCATCCCAGTTAACGGTATAGGTGACCGGTGACAGCGCCTCGGTGATCTCCACCGCCGCGATCACCAGACGAGCACCGCTCTGTCCATATTCCTTTTCTGCATCGGCGGAAAGCACTAACAGCCGATCATCATTATTAACCGTCAGATGGCTATCAAAGAGAGAACGCGCACGGAGCTGGCGGATGTAGTCCTCCCGCTCCGTTACCTGCGTAAAATCAAAGGAGGTGTCGTCTGTATCCACCGCCACCACCGCAAATATCTGCCATGTAGCCGAGCTGTACAGCGTATTCAACTCGATAACCGGATTTTCCTGCAGATAGGCGATCCGCCGGTAGGATAATAGGGTGGAAAACATCTGCTCATCCCGGGTGTTGTTGCCATAGACCAACAGCGTCTTTGGCTGCGCATCCCGCTTTAAGGTGTTTACAGAAAAATATGGCTGTCCATAATAGGAATATTCGCCGGCAAAGCTATGGTTTTCGTAATATCCATCCCGGTAGGTCATCACCGGATAATCGATCACGGTATCCGGGATACGGATCCAGCCACCGATATCCGGGTTAATATCGTACAAGCTGCGAAAGCGAGGCATCATCCCCTCCGGGTACTCTCCTTCTGCTTGAGCAATATTGGACAGGGAGCCACTCTCCCCCCAATATAGCCCCCGCAAACTATCCTGCAGCTTTCGGTTGGTAGCCGGCGCCTGCGCCAGTTCATAAGCCCCCAGTGCAATACCGACCACTAAAAGCAGGATTAATGCCCATAAAGCGATCTTGAGTGTCCGCTTTTTAAGACTATCCTGCCGCCGTGGAAACAGATTGGGCAACCAAACGCGCGCCCCGGGCTTGTGGGAAGGAGGAATCGTCTGCGTCAACCCTCCCGCCATGACTGCCGGGTAGGCCTCCAGATATCGCCGTATAAGATCCATTGCATACGCCGCGGCCGCCTGCCGGATGGCCGCTCGATCCCGGACGCCATCGTCTAAATGCAGCTCCTGCACCCACGTGCGTTTGCCGTCGGCAAAAGCGATGTACACCGTACCCACCGGATGATCCTCCGCCGGCTGTGGGCCGGCCTCTCCGGTGATGCTGATACCTAAGTGGGAACCGGCAGCGTTGCGCACACCCCGCGCCATTTCGCCGGCTGTCTCCCGGCTGACAGCACCGTGCGCCTTCAGGGTCTCCTTCTTAACATGGAGAAGCTTCTCCTTGCAATCGCAACTGTAAGACACCACACCGGTGCCAAACACCTTAGAACAACCAGGGACAGCGGTGAGCGCCGATGCCAGCAGACCGCCGGTACAGGATTCCGCCGCCGCTACCGTCATGTCACGCTGTTGAAGCAGCTCTACAACCCGGGCGGCAAGCTCCTTGCCGTCACGGCTGTAAAGATACACATTCATGCGGGTGGCTACCTGGGCGACCACCGTCTCCAGGACCGTCTCATCCATCCCGGTCAGACACAAGGTCACATCCTCATCCCGGGCGGTCAGATTGGCTGTCACAGAAGGGGTGATCAACAGATCACTAAGCCGCTCCTCCACCGTCTGCAGGGGAAGACCGAAGAACTGAAGGGTGCGGGTATAGCTTTCCATAAACAGCTGACCTCCTTTTCCGGGTGCTTTGTTTATCAGATGCGACGCTGACGGACGCCCGCCATAGCCTCTTCCACCAACTGGTCGATGTTCAGCACCGCCTCCGCTTCCTCCACCTTATGCAGGCGGGGCTTGGTACAGGGGTGACGAGGCGTAAACACCGTACAGCAATCCTCGTAGGGTTGAATGGAGATATTAAAGGTATCGATCTGCCGGGAGATACGCACGATCTCCTCCTTGTCCATACCAATCAATGGGCGAAACACCGGCATGGTTGCCAGCGCGTCCGTCACCGCCAAAGCGGGAATGGTCTGACTGGCTACCTGTCCCACACTCTCGCCGGTGATAAGGGCGCCACAGCCCTCCGCCTGTGCCACACGCTGTGCCAGGCGCATCATAAACCGGCGCATAATGAGGGTGAAATAGTCCTCAGGGCACGACCGGCGGATCTCCTCCTGAATGTGGGTAAAGGGAACGATGTGCATGGTGATATGTCCCGCATAGCGACTCACCCGCTCCAGCAGAGAGACTACCTTTTCCTCTGCTCGCTCGCTGGTGTAGGGCGGTGACGCAAAGTGGATGGCGGTCAGCTCCACCCCCCGCTTGGCCATCATATAGGCCGCCACAGGAGAATCAATGCCGCCGGAGATGAGAATAGCCGCCTTGCCACCGGTGCCAACCGGCATACCGCCGGCACCGGGAAGCTGTTCCGCGTGAATATAGGCACCGAAATCCCGGATCTCCACCATGATCTGCAGATCCGGGTCATGCACATCCACGCGCAGGTGGGGGTAATGCTCCAACACATACGCGCCCACCTCCCGGCTGATCTCCGGAGAGGTCAAAGGAAACTGCTTGTCGGAGCGCTTGGACTCCACCTTAAAGGTGGCACACCTCGCTAAACGGTCACCCAGGTAGGCAACGGTTTCCCTCTGTATGGTCGCCAGATCCTTCGCCGCCACCCGGGCGCGGGAGAAAGCAGAAATGCCGAACACCCGGGACACACAGTTGCAGGCTTCATCCAGATCCGCGAAGTCATTCTTCGGCTCAATATAGATGGTGGATTGGGCACAGCGCACCAGGTAGTCCCCCGCCCGCCGTAGACGGTAGCGAAGGTTATGCATCAGTGCCTCCTCAAAGGTGCGGCGATTAAGCCCCTTGAGGGCCAGCTCGCCGTTCTTTATAAGCAAGATCTCTTTGGGTGTGTAAGTCTGTGTCATCTCGTTATTCCTCAGTCGTTGTATTGGTTGTTGTGGTGGTTTCCGACGTTGTGGTGGTTGTATTTGTTGTGGTAGTGGTTTCCGTCATCGTGGTGGTAGTCGTGGTCTCTGTGGTTGCAGAAGTCGTCACCGTGGTGGTTGAGGCAGAGGTCGTGGTGGCTTCCTCGGTAGGCAGGGATTCCGCTTGCTCGTAATACGGATGTACCGCCAACCCCTGATTGATGTACCATGCCATAGGCATGATTACCTCCTCATTTTTGAGGATGCGTGCCGTATCCAAAGATGCACTATCCGTCACACGCCGCGCAAACACCATGATCCGGCTGTTATCCAGCTTGGATACACTGGGAGAAGCCACGGTGGAGAGCACCACTAAGTGATCCGATGCGGTTATATCGACAGGGTAATCAAACAAGGAACGTTCCCGCACCGAGTCCACATAGGCCAAAAAATCCGCATCGTCCTTAAACTCTGTACGGCGGGCATAGAAATAGCTGTCTCCGGTTTCATTCTCGTCCGTCAGGATCACGGCAAACACCTGATAGGTGCTGTTCTCATACAAGGTGCTCACGGTCAGCGTTGCCGCCGCCCGCGCCCTGTATACACTGCCTACCAGATCATTAAGACCGGAGAACATCTGACCACCCAAGCCGTTTTGTCCGTAAATAAACAGCACACGATCCTGCTGTCCGGCATCATCTACATGATTGCGCGTATCAAAGAACGGCGTACCGTTCTTGTTGCGGTTGCCGAAGAAGTCATGATCCACATAAACGGAAGCCCCACGCATGATGGGGTAATCGATATTGAGGAAATCTGCCTTGCCGATGGCATGGTACTGTACAAAGCCGCGCACATCCTCGTTGATGGCGTACAGAGGACGAAAGGCCGGACGCATCCCCTTAGGGTAGGCGGCATCGTCGGGAGCGGAAGCGGCGCCCTGCTCAAGGTACATGGCCGCCACCTCATCATAGCGGGACGCATTGATCAGGGGAAGCAACCACACTGCGTAAAGCCCATACAACAGGCAGAAAAAAAGTGTCGCCAGCGACAACCAAAAGGCACCCTTGCGTACCCATTGGGCCGGGGCATCCTCCCGGCAGATCATCTGACCGCGGAACACGCCCAATAGCACCTTATATGGGTTGCGCTGTCGCCGAGGCTGGGGCGGCTGTTCGTCCAAGGCCAAATCGTTGAGGTCATCGCCGCAGTTGCGAGGATGGCTTCTGCGTGAACGACCGGACAGGATAAGATCCACCGGCTGGTACAAGGTCGTGTCTCCTTCCCCGCCGCGGGAAGGGTGCTCCGGCTTACGCGGCGTGCAGATAAGCCGGGGCTCAGCGTACACCGGCAACGGTACCTCGGCAACGGCAAAGAGGGAGTCCGACTGAACGGTGTCAATATCTACCGATGATGCCGTTTCGCCCCCGGAAAGGTTCGCCAGTAGCTCTTTGATCTGGGATTCCAGATCGCTATTGGAAGGGGTGTCGTGTCTCTCTGTCATACGCTTCTATCTCCTTGCCAGCACCCGGGTCGCTTCCTCAAGTGCTTGTAAAAAGAGGGTGATTTCCTCTGCTGTGTTGCTCATATCCATGCTGACCCGCAAAGCGCTGTCGATCTCCTCCGGCGGTAATCCCATAGCCGTCAGCACCGGACTCTTTGCTCCCTTGGAGCAGGCCGAGCCGCTGGACACGTAGATCTCCCGCTGGGCGAGAAAATGCAGCATTGTCTCACTGCGCAGGCCGGGCACCGAAAAATGCACGATGTGAGGGACGCCACCTTGGGGCAGGTGCAGACGCACCCCGGGAATGCGGGATAACCCCTCCAGCAATTGTTGTTGCAGAGCGGTATAATGCGCCAGCTGGGCGGGATAGGGCGGTAGCTCCTCCACCGCCGCACCAAAGGCGGCAATAAGAGGGGCGGCCTCGGTGCCGCAACGCACGCCACCCTCTTGCTTACCGCCTACCTGGCGGGGTTGTATGCGGGCACCCCGCCGCAGGAACAGCACACCACAGCCCTTGGGGCCGTGGAGCTTATGGGCGCTGGCGGCCAGGGAATCCAGCCCCCAGCGATCCGCCTGTAACGGCATTTTCCCCGCCGCTTGCACAGCATCACAATGGATATGTGCCTTGGGGGCGACCCGACGAATGCCGGCTATCGCCTTTTCCAGCGGGAATCGAGCGCCGGTCTCGTTGTTGACCAGCATCACCGCCACCAACACCGTGTCCGGGCGGCAGACCTCCACAATCTGCTCGGCAGTGATGGTACCGTCTGCGCCGGGAACCAGGCGGGTGACCTCATAGCCCTGCTGTTCCAGCAGATCGCACGCGGCGGTGACGGAAGCGTGCTCCACGGCGGTGGTGATCACATGACGTCCCCCGTGGGGGTGAGCCGCCACGCTGCCCAGCACCGCCAGGTTGTTGGCCTCGGTGCCCCCGGAGGTAAAATACAGCTCCTCCGGCTGCGCGCCCAGCAGCTTTGCCACCGCACGGCGGGCGGCGGTCAGCTCCTGCTCCGCACGAAACCCTAAGGTGTGCAGAGAGCTGGGATTCCCATATACGTTCACCATCAGGTCGTATGCCTTATCCGCCGCCGCCCGACACACGCGGGTTGTAGCGCTGTTATCCAAATAGATCTCCGCCACGGTCTTTCCTCCGATACATACTCATACAGATATTAGTATACTACAAATTCGCGGTGTTTGCAACCATTTCGACAGAAAAATCATAACCACCAGTAAACTGGTGGTTTGACCAGCCCCTAGAAGGGGCTTTTACAGGCTTAGCCCCTGAAAGGGGCACAGAAGTTTGCCACCGCATTACCATCACAGGCACCCGCTCACGTGCGGCTGCCTTTTTTTGCCTACTTGTTCTTGCTACCCGTAAACGGGTCCATATACTCCTTCATGCTGATTTGATCCCCTGCATAATCTTCTTCCAGCTGGTTTTGTATATATTCTTCAATGATTTTCTTGTTCTTGCCTACCGTATCTACATAATACCCTCTGCACCAAAAGTTCCTGTTCCCATACTTGTATTTTAAGTTTGCGTGTCTATCGAATATCATCAAAGAACTTTTTCCCTTGAGAAACCCCATAAATTGTGCTACACTAAGATACGGTGGAATCGTTACCAACATATGTACGTGGTCTAAGCACGTTTCCGCCTCTATAATTTCTACTCCCTTTTGCTCACACAATTTCCGCAGTATTTCTCCAATATCTCTTCGTAATTGCCCATATATTTCTTTTCGTCTGTATTTCGGTGCAAACACTATGTGATATTGACATCTGTAACTTGAATGTGCTGTGTGCTTGATTTCATTGTTTGTTTTCCTCATTTGTTAAAAACCTCCTTGATACTTTCGGTAATG
>JAZSOW010000057.1:0-13313 GCA_045537135.1 Acutalibacteraceae bacterium | reverse complement strand
GGCTCACAGAACGACATGGCTACGATCCGACTTCGCAGGGTGGACACGCCGCGCCCATCCTTGCCCGCTACCATCAGGTCGTAGGGCTGGGCAATGACCACGTTGGTGTCGGTATGCTCAATGTGGTGGAAGCCATTGTCGTCCCACCACTCGTCTACCTTGCCGTCGAAGTGCACTTTTTGGGTGCGCTCCGGGCGGGGGAGCAGCCAGCATTCACCGCCGGGCAGCCAAAAATCCGGCATCTCCGTCTGCCAGCCGTCCACCAGCTTCTGCCGGAAGATGCCGTACTCATACAGAAGGGAATAGCCGATGGCGGGGATGGAGGCGGTGGCCAGCCCATCCAGGAAGCAGGCCGCTAGGCGACCCAGGCCGCCGTTGCCGAGCCCTGCATCCGGCTCCAGCTCGTATAGAGTGTCCAGCTTCACCCCAAAATCCTTTAGCACCGCGGTAGCATCCTCTGTCAGGTTCAGGTTGTATAGGGTGTTTTTTAGTGAACGACCCAGCAGGAACTCCATGCTCATGTAGTATACCTGCTTGGTTTTTTGTTTGTTCGCCTTGCGGATGTAGTCCACCCGCTGTCCCCGCATCCGGTCACGCAGAACCAGTGCCAGGGCGTTATATAGTTGCTCGTGGGTAGCCTCCTCCGGTTGCACGGAGAAGCTGTGCAGCAGTTTTATCTCTAGTTCCTTCTTCAGTTCCCGTCGGGCGTTTGACTTGGGTGCGGCTTTCTTGGCGACACCGCCGGCGGTGGTCTTACTCATGTGGAGCGCTCCTTTATGTAATAGTATAGCCCGCTTGCGACAGGGCAGGCGGGCTATCGCTATATTCTATTATATACTGGGTACTCAAATAATGCAATACTTTTTATAAAATGACGAAAAGATTTGCTGATTTACGGAATTGTCCGCAATAAATTGGTTATTATGCACAAAATATCGGCTTTTTTCGGCGGCAACAAGTTTAACTGCTTTTTTCCTTGACGATCAGACGGATGGCGCTATGCAGGTTACGTACCTCTACACAGTCGTGTCCGTCCTCCCGCTCACCGTCCAGGGTCCAAGGCATGGTCTTGTTTGCATACACGGTCAGACGGTTGGCGCTTTGAAAGGAGAGCGTGGGGGAGGCGTAGTTTTGCTTTTGAAGGGCGCGAATACATTCGTCCAGCTCCAAGGCGCTCTTCGGCATTTTGACGAGCAATAGCTCCAACAGCCCATCATTCATATCTACGTAGTTTGGATCCAGCGTCAGAATACCGCCAACGGAGGTAGAGTTGCTGATGGCGCCGAAAATGTAGTCCCCCTCAAAGATTTTGTCGGGGGTCTCTACCCGTAGGTGATGCGCCTTGATGGAGAGCAGATCCTTAATGCCCTCTAGGATATACGCCATGTGTCCCAGCGCATTTTTCACGTTCTGCGGTGTGGCATAAGAGGCGCGGGTGAAGGCGCCAAAGGAGGCAATATAGGTGAAAGGTCGCCCGCCGAACAGCCCCACATCAAAGGTGCGGGGGGTGCCATCAATGACATCCTGTGCGGCCTTGAGCAGATCCTTCTGTAGTCCCACACTGCTGGCAAAATCATTGGTACTGCCGCAGGGTATGTAACCGATGGGTACGTCGGCCCCGCTGTCCAGCACACCGCATACCACCTCATTGAAGGTGCCGTCGCCCCCCATACATACCACCAGGTCATGGGCGGCGGCATGCTGTGCCGCAACCTCCCGGCCATTGCCTTTACAGGTGGTGATGAACACGGTGGGAATGTATTCCGCTTTGCAGAACAATGTTAAAATGTCCGTCAGATGGCGTTTTCCCGCCTTTTGTCCAGATCGGGGATTAACGATCAGTAGCATCCGTTGCTTCATATAGGCATGCTCCTTCCATTGGTCTGATAACAGTCTTAGTATACCATGTTTTCTATGGAAACTGCAACCATAGTATGAATAATTTGAAACAAAAAATATCCGGCACCCCTTGGGGTGCCGGACACGCAAGACACTTTATTTCTGATGCTTCTTCAGAAGCCTTTGGATCTTGTCGTGGGAGTCGATGAGGTTGCTGATGGATACGTTTTGGTTGAGAGCGGCGATGTAATAGGCGATGTACTTGGAGCAATCTACCTCGTGGAACCACTCGCGGCTGAGCAGCTCGGGGGTGCGGTAGGTCAGGTTGGTGCCGAATACACCGTGGACGATGCCATCCGCATATGCCTTGTCGAACTTCTCCAGTCCGGCGGTGAAGATGCCGTAGGTGGCGTAGGCGAAGATGCGGCGGGCCTTGCGCTTCTTGAGCTCATAGGCGATATCCAGCATGGACTCACCGGAGGCGATGATGTCGTCGGCAATGAAGATATCCTTCCCCTCCACGGAGGTACCCAGATACTCGTGAGCCACGATGGGATTGCGGCCGTTGACCACGCGGGAGTAGTCGCGACGCTTGTAGAACATACCCATTTCCACACCCATATTCACCGCGTAGTACATGTTGCGGTTGAGAGCACCCTCGTCGGGGCTGACCACCATCAGGTTATCTCGGTCGGGCTTAAGATCGGGGATGGAGCGGAACATGGCCTTGAGCACCTGGTAAGAGGGCATCAGGTTGTCGAAGCCCATCAGCGGTACCGCGTTGCACACCCGGGGGTCGTGGGCGTCAAAGGTGACGATGTTGTCCACACCCATGGCGTGCAGCTCCTGCAGCATGACGGCGCAGTCCAGACTCTCCCGGTAGCTGCGGCGGTGCTGACGGCCACCGTATAGGTTGGGCATGATCACGTTGATGCGGGCGGCCTTGCCGCCGGCGGCCTGGATGATGCGCTTGAGATCCTGATAATGATCGTCGGGAGACATAGCGTTTTCGAAGCCGTACATCCGATACTTACAGTTGTAGTTGCCCACATCCACCAGGATATATAGGTCGTCGCCGCGCACGGAGGACTTAATGAGACCCTTACCGTCGCCGGAGGAGAAACGAGGGCAATCCACTTCAATACGGATATCTTCCTCCTCAACACCGCACTTGCGTGCCCAGTTGAGCAGATGCCACTCGATCTTATCCCCCAGCTCCTGGGTGCCGTTCATGGTAATGAGCCGCAGGGGAGCGTCGTGACCGCCCTTGGCAAAGACGTTTTCGCTGCTGATTTTCTCCATCGTTATCCTCTCCCATATGTGTAGTAATGCTTGTCCTATACATTGTACCACACATCTTTCCATATTTCTATAGTGACTTTTTAATTCGGCGACAAATTTTTACACAAAATCTGTTCACAATACTGGAAAGGTTGCACAAGCCGATAAAGTGTGGTACACTAAGCGTATTAAAACGGAGGGGAACCCTATGGAATTGCATGAGATAAAGGAACTGGAGCCGGAACGGGCGCTACTGGTGTCTGTAGACACCGGCGACTTTGATGCCCAGGTATCCCTGGATGAGCTTGCCCAGCTTACCGAGACCGCCGGCGGCGTGGTGGTGGATACCGCTATACAGAAGAAGGAATCCCCCGATAAGGCCACCTGCCTTGGCAGTGGGCGGGCGGAGGAGCTGGCGCTGCAATGCCGGGCAGAGGACATCGACCTGGTTATTATGGATCGGGAGCTGTCTCCCACCCAGCAACGCAATCTGGAGGAGATCTTTCCTTGCCCGGTGATCGACCGCACCGCCTTGATATTGGATATTTTTGCCGGGCGTGCCCGCTCGGCGGAGGGCCGCCTGCAGGTGGAGCTTGCCCAGCTGCAATACCGTTTGCCCCGGTTGGGTGGGCAGGGTGCCGCCCTGTCCCGCTTGGGCGGCGGCATCGGCACGCGCGGCCCCGGCGAGACCAAGCTGGAAAGCGATCGCCGGCACATCCGCCGTCGCATCACTGCTCTGCGGGAACAGCTGGAGAAGGTGGACAGCCAGCGGGTGCTCCGCCGTCAGCGACGCCGCAAGGACGGCATCCCCACCGTGGCCTTGGTGGGCTACACCAACGCGGGGAAATCCACCCTGCTCAATTACTTGACGGATGCCGGGGTGCTGGCGGAGGATAAGCTGTTTGCTACCCTGGATCCCACCGCCAGGGCACTACGCCTGCCGGATGGCCGCCAGGTGATGCTGGTGGATACCGTAGGCTTCGTGCGCCGTCTGCCCCACCAGCTGGTGCAGGCCTTCCGTTCCACGCTGGAGGAGGCGGTGGAGGCGGATGTGATCCTAAACGTCTGCGACGCTCCCAGCCCCCACGCGGCAGAGCATCTTGAGGTCACCGGTGACCTGCTGCGGGAGCTTGGCTGCGAGGACAGCCCCATTATCCAGGTGATGAACAAATGTGACCTGGTGCCGCCGGGGGAACTTTCCTACCGGTGCCTGTGCATCAGCGCCCGCTCCGGTGAGGGTGTTCCCGCCCTGCTGGAGGCGGTCACCGCGGCTCTGCCGCCGGATCGGCGGAAGGTCAAGCTCCTGCTTCCCTTTTCCAAGGGCGCCCTGGCGGAGGAATGTCGTCGAGAGGGACAGGTGGAGCAGGAGGAATACGTGCCGGAGGGTTTGTCCATGACCGTCACCCTGGGGGTCCGCCTGCTGGCGGAAACCGCCGAATATGTGGTGGAGTAAATGAAAGATCCCGATGAGGCACAGGGGGAGGCTTTCCTAATCCCTACGCATAACTCCCCTAAGGGACGGCGGTTTTTTGGCACGTTCAATCGGTGCGGCTGGATAGATTAAATACCGGTATTCCTTTGCGTTCGGCTAACCTTATGCATTGAGCCGCACCACCGTAGGAGCGGGTCACATAGGCAATCACAGCATCACTATGGTCAACCATCCATTCGTTTCGCCTGTTGATAGCATACCGTTTTGGTACACGCTCCAGCCCTTCCGGGTAGAGAGAGCAGGGAACCGTCACGGTGTTTTGCGGCAAATACGCCAAAACAATGTTGTATATTAATGAGGGATGGTGTGCTTGAAGTTCGCACAAAGTGTGTTGCACCATAGCATCAAACCCTCCTTGATTGCCAACCAGAAAGCGTATATGTTCATCGTGGAGAAGCATTTCTTCTAGTTTTATCCTGAGAGCATTCTGTATAAATGCCGGTGTATCACGGTGACCAAAAAAACTGATCGTCATAGCTTCACCCCCATCTTAGAGTGCACCTATATAGGTGCATAAATACCATAGCACAACAGTATAATATTGTCAAACGGTTTGTGTACCTTAAATGTAAAAGGTGATCGGGCAATGAATGCTGCTGTGGAAAAGAGAATAGGCGTAAACATCCGACAGCTACGTGAACGAGCCGGCTTGACGCAGGAGATGCTGGCGGCAAAGATGCAGCTGGAGGGGTGCGATGTCACGCGCAGTGCTATCGCTAAGATCGAGGTGGGACAGCGTCATGTATACCCGGACGAGATCCGCCTGATTAAAAGTATTTTGCACGTTTCCTATGAGGAGATATTCTCCTTAGACGAGTAAATGAAAACAAAACCCGCCGTCGGGGAGACCCCGACGGCGGGTTTTTAGCGCACGTTCTCAGTTCTTCTTCACAAAAGACTGGCAATCGGTGCACTGATCCATCATAGGATTGCACTCATGCGTGCCCACCTGAATACTGTCCAGCTTGCAATAATTTTCGCAATCGCAGTGGTTGGTACAGGAAGTCACGGTACAGCGGATGCTCTTGTTAGCCTTATCCATGATAACGCTCTCCTTTCTGACGGATTGGCCGCCGGCGGCGGCCTCGCCACCGTCAACAGCCAGTTACAGTATGTCCGTCAGCAGGCGTTTCATACGTTGCTAAGGTCGGAAAGTTTCCCGAAGGAGTACCCCATTTTCTTCCATTTTGTCAGCAATTCATCCATAATGGCGGCATTGGTGGAGGAGGTGCTGTGCAGAAGCACCACCGCTCCCGGATGGACACGGGTGAGCAGCTTATCAAAGGCCTGCTCCCGGGTGGGTTGCTTATCGGTGTACCAATCCACGTAGGCTAAGCTCCAGAAGTAGGTGCGGTATCCTAACGCCTTCGCCATTTGCAGATTTTGTGTGCTGTACTTCCCTTGGGGTGGGCGATAGATCCTCTCCATCTCCTGGCCGGTAACCTCCTTGTACGTGGCCTCTACCGTTTCCAGCTCCTCTTTGAAAGCGCTTACATCCCTTATGGCAGACATATCCGGATGATGGTAGGTGTGGTTGCCCACCGTGTGTCCCTCTGCCACCATCCGCTGTACCAGCTCCGGGGCAGTTTCCAGGTAGTGTCCTACTACAAAGAAGGTGGCGGGTACGTTGTGCTTTTTCAGCGCGTCTAAGATGGGGGCGGTGTTGCCGTTCTCATACCCTGCATCAAAGGTGAGGTAGATGACCTTGTTTGTCGTATCCCCCACATAGTACGTGTCGTACGCTGTCAGCGCCTGTGGGGTGGCGTTAGCAACCGGCGGTTGCCCTTCCTGCTGAAAGCTCAATCCCCAGTTATCCGCCTCGGCGGCGGTCTGAGCATACCGCTCTCCGGCGACCCCCACCCCCAAAATTCCCGCTACCGCGATGGCGCACCCGGCGGCCCAGGCAATGGCTTGCTGTTTCTTAATGACCCAGAACATATCGTATCCCCTCCATACGGCATTGTATGGAGGGGATAGCGTGTCTTATGCCTTTTTATGCCTTTCCCTTGAGGGGAAGGTGTAGCCGCTTAGCGGCGTCCTATTCCTTTCCTTTCCGGTATTCCAGCGGGGTGACCCCCATCACCCGGCGAAACCGCCTGGCAAAATAGCTCACGTCGTTGAAGCCGCAATCCCCCGCTACCGTAGCTACCGAGCGTTCCCCGCCCAGCAGTAGCTCGCAGGCGGTCTCGATGCGGTAGTTATTGAGATATTCCATGGGCGTTTTTCCTGTCATGCTATGGAAGTAGGAGCAGAAATACTTTCGGCTCATTCCCGCTGCCCGCGCCAGATCATCCAGCGTGATACTGGTAGCATAATGCTCCCGGATATACTCCACGGCGTTTTTCAGCGATAACAACCGATCACCGCGGCGTGGAGCCGTTTCCGGCTCCACGGTGTACAGCCCCTCCCGCAGGATGATGGCCAGGAGCTGGTACAGTGCTCCTTGTACGTACAGTTCATACCCGGTACTGTTGGCGTCCATCGCCCGGTAAAGCCCATCCAGCAGCCCGTCCAGATCCGGCAGACCCCGGGGCATACAGGGGCGAATGTGACAGCCGGCGTGCAGTAGAGGCTGGGCGGGGCGGGCGGCGATGGGATTGCGGGAAAGGAAAGAGCCCATATCAAACACCAGGCAGGTGTACTCGCTCTCTTCATCGGCGGGATGACCGCTGTGGCACACGCCTCTGTCCACTACCACCGTATCCCCTGCCTGGGCGGTGATCTTTTGCCCATCCAGCTCCAGGCACAGTGTGCCCCGGCGCACCCGGATGATCTCCAGCTCCGGGTGCCAGTGGAGCATCATCTCATACCGGGGGTGCCGCCGATCGACAGGGTAGTACCCCAAAGGAAAATCAAAGGTGCCGTGTTGTATACTTTCCCGCCGGTCTATATATTTCATATCTCCATCTCCAAAAATCGGAATATCGTCCTGTTTTTCATCCATTATACTCCTTGTTTGTTGCGTTTGGCAAGACTATAATGAAACTATACCCAAACTTTTTGAAAGGATGATACCTATGGCAACGAAACGATATGTCGGAGAATACCCCGTCATCGGCATCCGCCCCATCGTGGATGGACGCCGCGGCCCTCGTCAGCTCCGTGAGAGCCTGGAGCCCCAGGTGTGGGCGATGGCTAAGGCCGCTAAGAAGCTGTTTGAGGAAAACCTGTTCTACTCCAATGGGGAGCCGGTGAAGGTGGTCATGGCCGATACCACCATCGGCCGCGTGCCGGAGACCGCCGCCTGCGCGGATAAGTTCAAGAAAGAGGGCGTGGACATCACCCTGTCCGTGACCCCCTGCTGGTGCTACGGCTCCGAGACCATGGACATGGATCCCATGACCATTAAGGGGGTCTGGGGCTTCAACGGCACCGAGCGTCCCGGTGCGGTGTACCTGGCGGCGGTGCTGGCCTCCCACGCTCAGAAGGGTCTGCCTGCCTTTGGCATCTACGGCCATGAGGTGCAGGACCGCGACCAGGTGGAGGAGATCCCCGCCGACGTGAAGGAGAAGCTGCTGCGCTTTGGTCGTGCCGCTATCGCCGTGGCCACCATGCGGGGCAAGAGCTATCTGCAGATCGGCTCCCAGTGCATGGGTATCGGCGGCTCTATCATGGATCAGGATTTTGTGGAATCCTACCTGGGCATGCGGGTGGAATCCGTGGACGAGGTGGAGATCTTGCGCCGCATGGAGGAAGGTATCTACAACGAGGAGGAGTACCAAAAGGCGCTGGCCTGGACCAAAGCGCACTGCAAGGAGGGCCCCGATAACAACCCGGAGGAAGTGGAGTTCTTAGGGGAGACCCGCCGCATCAAGTTCACCCCCGAGGAGAAGGAGAAGCAGTGGGAGTTCACCGTTAAGATGTACTGCATTATCAAGGATTTGATGGCGGGCAACCCCACCCTTAGTGATAAGTTCGAGGAGGAGAAGGTGGGGCACAACGCCATCGTGGGCGGCTTCCAGGGCCAGCGGCAGTGGACGGATCATTGGCCCAACTGCGACTACCCGGAGGCGCTGCTCAGCTCCACCTTTGACTATGAGGGCGCTCGGGAGCCCTACACCCTGGCTACCGAAAACGATATACTCAATGGCCTCGGTATGCTGTTCATGCGGCTGCTCACCGGTCGCGCCCAGATCTTTGCCGACGTGCGCACCTACTGGTCCGGTGAGGCCACCCAGCGCGTCACTGGCTACAAGCTGGAGGGCAAGGCCGCGGAGAGCAACGGTATTATTCACCTGCTCAACTCCGGTGCCGCCTGCCTGGATGCCTGTGGTGAGTGCACCGATGAGAACGGCAACGCTATCATGAAGAAGTGGTGGGAGGTCACCGATGAGGATATTAAGAAGATGACCGATGCCACCGTGTGGTGCGAGGCGGGCTTTGACAACTTCCGTGGCGGCGGCTTCTCCAGCCACTTTGTCACCCGCGCCGAGATGCCCTGCACCATGATCCGGCTCAATCTGGTCAAGGGCTTGGGCCCCACCCTGCAGATCGCCGAGGGCTGGACGGTGAACTTGCCGGATGAGGTCACCGATAAGCTGATGACCCGCACCGATCCCACCTGGCCCTGCACCTGGTTTGCTCCCCGCTGTGACGGCAAGGAGGGCAGCCCCTTCAAGACCGCCTATGAGGTGATGAACAATTGGGGCGCCAACCACGGCGCCATCTCCTACGGCCACATTGGTGCCGACCTCATCACCCTGTGCTCCATGCTTCGTATCCCGGTGTGTATGCACAATGTGCCGGAGGATGCCATCTTCCGGCCCGCCGCCTGGAACGCGTTCGGTATGGATAAGGAAGGGCAGGACTACCGTGCCTGCGCCGCCTACGGCCCCCTGTATAAGTAAGCATTAAGCGCAAAAGCCGCCCGAAGAAGCATCTTCGGGCGGCTTTTTTTGGACTTCGGCAGAGTTATTCCCTGTCTCCCTACGGCTGTGCCCCCTCTACCTGCTTAACTTCGAGCTGTAATAAAAGTCGATTTGTCCACATTATTAGCGGATGCTACCTTGAAAAAGGAGCCTCTTTTTTATAGAATAAAGAAAACAATGTAAGGAGGAATCCGTCATGCTCATTCAGCCCTTTGGGGCGTGCCCCACGCCGCTACAGATGGCCTGGTACCGCCGCCGCACCGCGTTTGTGCATTTCGGAATCAATACCTTCTACAGTACCGAGTGGGGGGACGGTACCGAGGACCCCGCCCGCTTTGCTCCCACGCGGCTGGATTGCCGCCAATGGGTGCGAGAGCTGAAAGCGGCGGGCTTTGATACGGTCATTCTCACCGCCAAGCACCATGATGGCTTTTGCCTGTGGCCCTCCTCGGTGACGGCCCATTCCGTCAAGTCCTCTCCCCGCTACAAGGGCGGGCAGGGGGATGTGGTGCGGGAGTTTACAGACGCCTGCCGGGAATATGGGATAAAGCCCGGCATTTATCTCTCCCCCTGGGATCGTCATGAGCCCTGCTGGGGCACCGAAGCGTACAATGATTTTTATGTGACTCAGCTCACGGAGCTGTTGACAAACTACGGCCCCATCTATGAGTGCTGGTGGGACGGTGCCGGTAGCGAAACGGCGCACTACGATTGGCAACGCTGGGCTCAAACGGTGCGCCGCCTACAACCGGAATGTGTGATTTTCGGCTCCCTTGGGGCATCAGACTACGTGGATATCCGCTGGGTGGGCAATGAGGCGGGTCTCGCCGGTGACCCCTGTTGGGGTACGGTGGATGTGCGTTCTCTGCAGGTGGAAACTCCCGCCGAGCTTAACAGCGGTGCCCCCGACGGGGAGCGATTTATACCCGCCGAGTGCGATACCTCCATCCGCCCCGGCTGGTTTTATCACCCGGAGCAGGATATCCTCGTCAAGTCACCGGGGATGCTGATGCAGTACTGGTTCGCCTCTGCCGGGCGTAACGCGGGCATCCTGCTCAATGTGCCGCCGGAAACCTCCGGGCGGCTTTGTCGGACAGATGTGGACATCCTGCGGGAATGGAATAAACGGCTGACCGCCTTATTTTCGGCGGATCTGACCCGGGGCTCCACTGTCACCGCCAGCTCCGCCGCCACCCCGGCAGAGCACCTGCTGTCCGCAGAGGAGGATGCGCTCTACATCCCGGTGGAGGGGGACCCTGTTCCTACAGTGACCTTCACCCTGCCACGGCCTGCCGAGATTGGCTGCTTTGTCCTGCAGGAGGGCATCGAGTGGGGACATCGGGTGCGCCGCTTTGCAGTGGACGCTCTGGTGGATGGACGCTGGATCACCCTGGCGGAAAAGGAATGTGTGGGTTATCGTTGGGCGGTGTATTTCCCGCCTGTCACCGCTACAGCGGTGTGCCTGCGGATCCTCGCCTTCGTCGCCACTCCCATCCTGCGTGCTTTCTCCCTGCATGGGGACGTGACCTCCTATCTGGCAGATGCCGCTCCTACCGCCGACCCTCACCGGAATCTGGCAGTGGCACCCGGTGCCCGAGTGATTCCCCAGCCGGATGGCGTGCGGGTGGAATTGGGTGGCATCTTCCCATACAATACGGTGGAATTTGATGGGGAGGGTGCCTATACGGTAGAGGCCTTTAACGGCACCACCTTTGAGCCGGTGGCCGCCGGCACAGCTCAGGGGCACACCGTCGTTCCCTTTGCCACCCAAGAGGCCTCCTACCAGCTGCGCATCCGTACGGATGGCACGGTGGGAACAGCCGTTCACGTATATTGCCGCTAGAATGAAAAAGAGAAACAGCCCGCTGATTTTTGCGTTGCAAATATCGGCGGGCTTTGCTATAATTAGTGACAGACAGTATGAGAAAGGAAGTCGCCTATGCTGCGCCGTTTTATCGCCTACTATAAGCCATACAAGAAGATGTTCGTGTTCGATCTTGTGTGCGCTTTTTTCATTGCGGCGGTGGACCTCGTCTACCCCCTTATTTCCAAATACGCTCTTAACACCCTGTTGCCCCAGAAGGCGTACACCGCCTTTTTCGTGTGGATGGTGGTGCTGGTGGGGGCCTACCTGCTCAAGGGTGTATTCCAGTTTATTGTCACCTACTGGGGACATATGTTGGGCGTGCATATGGAGATCGATATGCGGCGTGATCTATTTGCCCACCTACAGAAGCTTTCCTTCCGTTTCTACGATAGGCATCGCACCGGCAAGCTGATGTCCCGCGTGACCACCGACCTGTTCGAGGTGGTGGAGCTGGCACACCATGGACCGGAGGATCTGTTCATTTCCGTCGTCACCCTGGTAGGGGCACTGATCATCATGTTTACCATCCGCTGGGAGCTGGCGCTGGTCATCCTGGTGCTGGTGCCGCTGATGGTGGGCTTCACCGTGATGCGCCGCCGACAGATGGGGGAGGCCAGCCGCGGCGTCAAGGAAAAGATGGCGGTCATCAATAGCAACATCGAGTCCAGCATCAGCGGCGTGCGTACCGCCAAGGCCTTCACCAACGAGAGCTACGAGCGGGAGCGCTTTGCCGCCGGTAATGAGGAATACCGGGGCTCCCGCCGGGGCTTCTACAAGCAGATGGGCATTTTCAGTGCCGGTACGGATATCACCACCAATCTTATCAACGTGGCGGTGATCGCCGCCGGCGGTCTGCTGATCATCAGTGGCAAGCTCCAGTATGTGGATCTACTGGTGTTTACGATGTACATTGCCTCTTTCCTGCAGCCCATCCGTAAGCTGGCCGGCTTTGTGGAGCAGTACACCACCGGCATGGCGGGCTTTGTGCGTTTTCAGGAGATCATGGATACCGACCCGGACATCACCGATGCGCCGCAGGCAGCACCGCTTGTCTGCAAGGGCGGGCATGTGGAATTGAAAAACGTTACCTTCGCCTACGATGAGGGGGTGCGGGTGCTGGAGAATGTGAACTTAGACATCCCTGCCGGTAAGACGGTGGCGCTGGTAGGCCCCTCCGGCGGCGGTAAGACTACCCTGTGCCACCTCATTCCTCGTTTCTACGAGGTGCAGGCCGGGGAGATCTTTATTGATGGGCAGGAGCTGCGGCAGGTCACGGTGGACTCCCTGCGGCGGCAGGTGGGCATCGTCCAGCAGGACGTGATGATCTTTGCCGGTACGGTGCTGGAGAATATCCGCTACGGTCGTCTGGATGCCACCGATGAGGAGGTCATTGAAGCGGCGAAAAAGGCGGAGATCCACGAGGACATTATGGCCCTGCCCAACGGGTACGATACCTATGTGGGCGAGCGGGGCGTCAAGCTTTCCGGTGGACAGAAGCAACGCATCTCCATCGCCCGCATTTTCCACAAAAACCCGCCCATCCTGCTGCTGGACGAGGCCACCTCTGCGCTGGATACCGTCACCGAGGCGCATATCCAGGCGGCTCTCAGCGAGCTTTCCCGCGGGCGTACCACCTTGGTCATTGCTCACCGGTTGTCCACCATCCGCCATGCGGATACCATCGTGTACATCGATCACGACGGCATCCGGGAGCAGGGCAGTCACGAGGAACTGGTGGCGGCGGGCGGTGCCTACGCCAGGCTTCACGAAGCTACCCAAGCGGTACAGTAAGAAAAAGAAAGAAAAAGAATAAGAAAAACAAGGGCGTGAAGTGGTATAGTGATGGTAGACACTAAAAAAGTGTCTACCATCACTTTTTATGTTAGAATAAAAGAAAGGGAGTGATTGTAATGGGAAGACCAAAAGGCGGAACAAACATTAGTCACAGTAAAGAAGAAAAGTTGGC
>JAZSOW010000045.1:0-15687 GCA_045537135.1 Acutalibacteraceae bacterium | reverse complement strand
AACAAAAAAAGGGCGGGGAGGGGCCACCCCCCCCCTCCGCCCTTTTTCCTTTTACATCTTGCTTCCCTTGGCACCCTTGGTGCCGCCGAAGCCTTCCAGGATATTGCTCTCATAGGTAAAGGTGAGACTCTCCCGCTGACGCTGTCGCTTGAAGGCGAGCTGTACCAGCTCATCCATGAGCTGGGCAAAGCTGACGCCCACCTCCTGCCACAGGTAGAAGGACAGCGAGCCGGGGATGGTGTTGATCTCATTGACCCACAATTCACCGGTCTCCTTATCATTAAGAAAATCGATGCGGGCAACGCCCAGGCATCCCAGCACCTTGAAGGTCTTGACCGCCAGCTCCTGCACCTCTTCGGTCATACCCTCCGGCAGGTCAGCGGGGCAACGGCGCTTCAGGTCGGTCATACCGCCGGAGACACCAGTCTTTTTGGAGCCGCCGGACAAATACTTATCGCTGAAGGTGAGGATATCCTCCGCGTTAAGGGGCTCCTCGCAAGCAGAGGCCCGCGCCTCCTCGCTGTCACCCAACACAGCGCAGTTGATCTCCCGCAGATTGGGTACTGCTCGCTCCACCAGCACCCGGGCGGAGAAGCTCACCGCCAGGTCCATAGCGTCAATAAGAGAGGCACGATCCTTAGCCTTAGAGATACCTACGGAGGAGCCCAGGTTGACCGGCTTCACAATGACCGGATAACCGATCTTCTGCTCGATCTCGTCAAGGATGGTCTCCCCATCCACCGCGTAATCCTTGCCGCTGTACTGCAGAGCATCCAGCACCGGAACACCTGCCTGCTTGAGAGCGGCCTTCATCATATATTTATCCATACCCAGGGCGGAGGAGGTCACGTCGCAGGCGGCGTAGGGCACGCCCAACAGCTCCAGATAGCCCATGAGGGTACCATCCTCCACATTGGTGCCGTGCACCACGGGAATGGCCACATCAAAGGCGGCAACCACGTTGTTGCCGAACTTCTTGGCCGGGTGACGCCACAGCTCAACACAGCCCTCTCCCGGCACCGGCATGACGCGGGTGGCCGCCGCCAGGCACGCATCCATATCCCGGAAGGACTGCACCTGCCGGAGATTATCCCCTACAAAAAAGCGGTTATCCTTGGTGATGTACAACGGGAACGCCTCATACTTCGCCGTATCCAGTGCACCCAGCGCCTGTAAGCCGGAGATGATGGACACCTCGTGCTCCACACTGTGACCGCCAAACAGCACCGCCACTCTCGTTTTCATACTCATCCGTCCTCTCGCTATCAGAAATTATCCGGCAGATCGTTTTCCAACAGCACGATGCGCTGTCCCTCTACCGGCAAGCCGTTTACAAAGGCAAGCCCCTCCTGCAGGGTGGCCGCCACAAAGATCCTGTCCTCCGGGAAACCGCCCATTAGCAAGCCCTCCTTGAGGGGCGGGGCTTGCTTGAGCCCCACCAGCACCGCCCAATCGCAACGGCTGGCGGCATACTCGCCCAGCTCCCGGTTGAGAGCCTCCTGCCGCTCGCCCAGCTCCACCATACCGGGAGTGACCAGTACCCGCTGGGCTTCAAAGCCCGCCAGGGTATCCAGCGCACTGCGGAAGCCTGCCGGGTTGGAATTGTAGGCGTCGTCAATATACCCATTGGGGAGTAGCTGTAGGCGATGCTCCACCGGCTTGAGCATCCGCACCGGGTACACCATCTCTTTAAGGGAAACCCCCAGCTTGTGCGCCACCGCCATACAGCCCGCCAAATTCTGAATATTATGCGCACCCAGCAGGCGGGTGGTGTAGCGGCAGGTCTCCCCATCCGGGGCGATCAGCGTGAACTGACAGCCGTGGCTGTCCACCGTAATATCGGTAGCCCGGTAATCCGCCTGTGTATCGGTTGCATAGGTCACCACCGGTGCCTCCACCGGACGAGAGCGGATGAAGCTATTGTCCCAGTTGAGGAACACGGTGCCCTCTGCGGGAATGGCATCCGCCAGCTCAAACTTGGTCTTTACGATGTTCTCCACCGTACCAAAGGTTTCCAGATGCTGTTCCCCAATGGAGGTGATGACCCCATAGGCGGGGTGAACGAGGTCGCAGATCTCGGCGATATCTCCGGGGTTTTTCGCCCCCATCTCGGCAATGAACACCTGATGGCTGGGGCGCAACAGCTCCCGCACAGTACGCACCACACCCATGGTGGTGTTGTAGCTGCCGGGAGTCATGAGCACGTTGTACTTCGCCCCCAGCAGAGCCGCCAGGAAGGTTTTGACGCTGGTCTTACCATAGCTACCGGTCACGCCGATGACGTTCAGCGCCGGCATCTCTGCCAGCCGACGGCGGGCATCTGCCACATAACCGGCGGCGATCTTGTTCTCCAGCGGGATGTTAATATAGTTAGCAACCCCTGTCCACAGCCATATAACCATAGATAGGAGTCCCACCATCCCCAAGCCGCGCAAAGGCAACAGGAACCACACCCCCGTCAGCAACAAGGCACATAGCAACGCCTGGGTGACAAATAGCCGCTTGACCCGGGCGGTGATCACCAGAGGCTTCTTCGCCTTGCGGGGGCGGCACAGCAGAGCGGTGAGCAACAACACGCCACTGCATATGGCATATATTCCCCACTCCGGCACCCTACCGTACAGTACCATGGCCAACACGCACAGAAACGGCAGGATGCGGGACAGAGTCACCAGCTTTTTATCGTTATCCACGCACCATTTTTTATACCGCTCGGGGCGGTAGGAGTTGAGCTGTAGCATGTGGGTAAAATACCACGCCTGCAAACCGAAGTTCAGTGCCGCAGAGGCGATAAGCACCCATTTCATAGCCAGTTCCATCGTATCGACCTCACTCTTTCGGCTTTAAAAACACATCCAATACCCGGCGGCATTGGCCCCATTGCTCCGCAAAGGAGAAGTGCCCGGCATCGGGCAAGATCACCAGCCCCGCATCGGGGATAAGGGCTTCCATCCGCTTGCCGTCCGAAATGGGCGTGGCGGTATCTGCCTCCCCCCATATCAGCAGGGTGGATACCGGGTTATCGCGAAGCAGATGGGTCAGATCCTCATTGATGCAACGCACCATGGTCTGCCGCATCATAGGGCTGGCATTGCGGTAGTCAGCGGAGCCCGCCTTCCCCTGCGCCTTTTTGGCGTAGCCGGGGAGTAGCTTTTTGGCCGTCTTGTAGCTGTATACCTTGAGGTAATACTTCAGCGTCCGCTTGGGGCGGATGCCCGCCGCGTCGATAAACACCGCCTTCTGCACCCCAAAAGGGAGCGGGCGACGCGCCAGGAGCTTAATGCTGATGCGCCCACCGAAGGAGTGGTTCATCAAAATCACGTCATCCAGCCCCAAGGCCTTGGCAAAGGCCACCGTCCAATCCACATAATCGTCCACACACCAGGGTGTTTCCGGCTCCGCACTACCGCCAAAGCCGGGCAGGTCGGGGGCTACCACCCGGCAGTAGCCGGACAGGTGCTCCAGCAACAGCTTGTAGGTAGCTGCCGGTGCCGCCCAACCGTGAAGAAACAGCACCACCGGCTTGTGCTCGTTGTTGGCGGGATCGGTATCCATGTAGGATACCACGCGCCCGTCGATATCTACCGTCATGGTGCCGCCTCCTTTCATGTATCGCGCAGAATTACCCCTTGTGGGTGATGATATCAATGCTATTGATGGTCACTGTCGTGGTGGGCTTGTTGTTGCTGTCAACCTTCACCGCCGCAATGGCATCCACCACGTCCATGCCCTCGTACACCTGCCCAAACACGGTATGCCCGCCGTAGTAGCGATAGCCACCATCCAGGTGCATATTGCCGCCGTACTGAGCGTACAGCTCCCACACCTCATCCGGTACCAGCTCTGCCGCCGGGGTCATATTCGCCTTTGCGAGACTTTCCGAGTCGGGGTACTTCTCTTTAAACTCCTCGCCGTAGTAATCCACGTACGAATCATAGGCCTCTGCCGCCTGCTGACGCAGAGACGCATTCGCGCTCTCCACGGTGGCTTTCAATTTAGCCGCCGTATCCCCGGTGGGGCCCGCCTGGTTGATAAAGAACTGGCTACCGTTGGTGTCCACGCCGGAATTGGCCATGGCCAAGGAGCCGCGCAGGTTCATCAGCTTCTTGCTGAATTCATCCGCAAAATCGCTACCCCAAATGCTCTCACCGCCGGAGCCGGTACCGGTGGGGTCGCCACCCTGGATCATGAAATCGTTCATCACGCGATGGAAGGTCAAGCCATCATAATAGCCGCCTCTGGCAAGGCTCTTAAAGTTCTCCACCGCATTGGGGGCAGCGTCCGGGAAAAAGCGGATATAGATATCCCCCATAGAGGTGTGCATCACCGCCACATCTTCCCCGGCTTGGGGCTTTTCCAGCTGGAAGCCGTAATCCTCATTGGCATAGGCGTTGGGATCCGCCACAGACGACGGTCCGATGATCGGCACTTTTGGCTCATCCGGCCGGGAGGTCTCCGCCTGTAAGCCGCAACCGGTGAGGCTGGCCAGCAACAGCACCGTCGCCGTCAACAGAGATATCCATTTTATCTTACGCATGATGGTTGTCCTCATTTCTTGTGAATATTTCGCCGCATGATGGGCGTGCGTTCCTCAAGACAGGGTAACAGACGCCCCAGGATCCGAATCTCCTCGCTTTGCTCCCTCAAAAACGCCGCGCAGGCCGGATCCTCCATCAGGATGCGTCCGGCACGGCGCACCGCCCGCACAAACCGCCTGTCCAGCGGCACGTGGGCACATTCCCGCACCAGGGGACACAGCCGATAGCCCCGGGGGTCATACACCGCCCGCACCCGGCCATCCGCTTCCACCATGGGAAATAGCGGGAACAGCCGACAAGACAGGGGGCGATCCGCCCGGTTGCAATGGCCATCACAGGTAACCAGGGTGTGGCCGCCGTCGGCGGGAATCAGGGTAAACCCAGCATCCTGCGCCAGCGTCTCCTCTCCGGGGAACAACAGCATCCCCCGGCTTTCCGCCGTCGGCTGACAGCAACGCCCCTCGCACACCTGCCCGCAATCTGCCTTAAAGGGAGTAACCTCCTGAAGCAGAGCCCGGGCGCGTTTAACAGCCTCACACATAGTCAACGACATCGACGCCCAGGATGACCACGTCCGTGAGGGGTTTATTATTGCCGTTTGTCTTCACCCCGGCAATGGCATCCACCACGTCCATACCGGCATACACCTGGCCGAACACGGTGTGGTGGAAGTCCAGGTGCGGCGTGCCGCCCACCTGACGGTAGGCGTCCTCACATGCCTGGGGGAAGTAATCCCGCAGCTCGGCCATCTGCGCCAGCAGACCGGGGTGCACGCTGTCTGCCTGCACGATAAAGAACTGGCTGCCGTTGGTGCCGGGGCCAGCATTGGCCATGGACAGGGCACCCCGCAGGTTGTGCAGTGCGGGAGTGAACTCATCCTTGAAGTTCTCCCCCCAGATGCTTTCGCCGCCACAGCCGGTGGCGGTGGGGTCACCGCCCTGGATCATAAAGCCCTTGATGACCCGGTGGAACACGATGCCGTTATAGTAGCCGTTCTTGGCATGGGTGACAAAGTTCTCCACCGCCTTGGGGGCGTGCTCCGGGAACAGACGCAGGGAGATATCCCCCATGGAGGTATGCATGACCGCCACCTGCTCGCCGGCGGCGGGAGTCGCTAACTGATTCATAGTACCATTCCTTTCGTGCAAGTTGGTATCGGCACAGAGGCAGGCCGCTTAATACGCTTTACCCCAATAGACCATATGCTGGGCAGGCTTGCCACAGCAGACGCAGGTATCCGCCAGGTGCTCCTGCTCCAAGGGGATGCAACGGGAGCCTACACCGGTAACTTCCTTCACCTTATCCTCACAGGCCTCGTCGCCACACCACATGGCCTTGACAAAGCCGTCGCCGTTCTGCTCCAGCAGAGCGGGGATCTCCTCCATGGTCTTGCAGGTGTAGGTGCGCTTTTCCCGGTTGGCCAACGCCTTCGCATAGATACCGTCCCGCACCGCCTGCAGTAGCTCAGGGATCTTTGTCTCCAGCTCATCCAGGGACACCACGATCTTCTCCCGGGTGTCGCGGCGCACGATGACGCACTGGTTCTGCTCCATATCCCGGGGGCCGATCTCCAGACGCAGGGGCACGCCCTTCATCTCATATTCCGCAAACTTCCAGCCGGGGCTTTGGTCGCTGTCGTCCAGCTTGACGCGCGCTACCTTCTTGAGGCGGTCACGCAGCTCGGCGGCCTTATCCAGCACGCCGGGCTTATGCTGGGCGATGGGCAGAATCACTACCTGGATAGGAGCCACCGCGGGGGGCAGCACCAGGCCGTTGTCATCGCCGTGGGTCATGATAATGGCGCCGATGAGGCGGGTGGTCATGCCCCAGGAGGTCTCGTGGACGTACTGGAGCGTATTGTTTTTATCCGTAAAGGTGATGTCGAAGGCCTTGGCAAAGCCGTCGCCGAAATAGTGGGAGGTACCCGCCTGCAGAGCCTTACCGTCATGCATCAGGGCTTCGATGCAGTAGGTGGCCTCCGCACCGGCGAACTTGTCACTCTCGGTCTTCTTACCCTGCACCACCGGCATGGCCAGATATTCCTGGCAGAAGGTGGTATACACATTGAGCATCCGCTCGGTCTCCTCAATAGCCTCTTCGGCGGTGGCATGGATGGTGTGGCCCTCCTGCCACAGGAACTCACGAGAACGCAGGAAAGGGCGGGTGGTCTTTTCCCACCGCACCACGCTCACCCACTGGTTATACAGCTTGGGCAGGTCGCGCCAGGAATGAACGATGTTGGCAAAATGCTCGCAGAACAAGGTCTCGGAGGTGGGGCGCACGCACAGGCGCTCCTCCAGCTTTTCGCTGCCGCCGTAGGTGACCCATGCCACCTCAGGGGCAAAGCCCTCCACATGATCCTTCTCCTTCTGCAACAGGCTCTCGGGGATGAACATGGGCATATTCACGTTCTCATGCCCGGTCTCCTTGAACATCCCATCCAGGATGCGCTGTATGTTCTCCCAAATGGCATAGCCATAAGGGCGAATGACCATGCAGCCCTTCACACTGGTATATTCGATGAGCTCCGCCTTCTTCACGATGTCCGTGTACCACTTGGCAAAATCCTCATCCATGGAGGTGATGGCCTCCACCATTTTTTTGTTATCCGCCATAATGCTTGATCTCCTCTGCTTATGATGTGCTTATTTTAGAATAAACTTAGACAGTATATTATTATACCTTCTCTGCGCAGGATTTTCAACTGAAAATGTAAAGTTGCGGGATTTTTTTGTTTTGTCGTTTTTTCTGTAAGGGCCATTCAACCCAAAGTTATCCCCACTTGTCAAAGAAAGGGGTCCATTTTTCCACAAAATGCACAAGCCGGTGGAGAGGGAAACCCATCCAAACCGCGATTTTTTCACATTTTCCACCGAGTTTTCCACAATCCCGTTCCAAGCCCATCTCCCGGAAGGTCGCGGAAATGTTTTACAGTTTGTATTATTTCCCTGCGACGCATAACCCCTTGCGAGAATCGCCATACTATTCTCTGTAAAAAGTGAGCATTGGAAAGGAGCCCGCTATGATCAAAGGGATCAACCGGCAGATGATCGAGGTTACCCATACAGGCAGCCCCTACTTTGAGCGGGCGTACCTGGTGGTGCGTGCCGGCTGCAGCCAGCCGGCGGATGAAACACTGCAACGATTGGCAGACAAGGTCGTACAACAAGCCGATACCTATGCCGGCCTTCGGCAACAGCGTATCCGGCTGTGGGGACGGCGCATCCTATGGACGCTATCCGCCGCCGCCGCAGGAGCGGGGGGTATGTGGCTGGCTCTGCAATGGCTGTAAAGAAGCAGGCCTCGCTTACGCGAAGCCTGCCGAGGGGTGTTATTCGGTTGCCGTAAGGGGTTTATCCGCAATCAAGGCGCGTAAGAGCGCAAGACACTGCTGTTGCTCCTCCTGCCGTCCGGAAGCGGTGCCGGCAGCCACCCGCACACCGAATTCCATATCCGGCGGCAAAGAGGAAAAGACGGCATTCCCCTTGATGCGGGGATCCTCCGCCCAGCTCCAGCGGTAGCCGTCCTCGCTGACGCCGTCCCCCTCCACGCCAAGCGGCGTGAGGAAGTTGGTTTTGCTCTCGGACATCTCCCCCATAAACCAGTTGAAATACTTTTGCTCGAAGGCGAAAAGCATCACATCACCGGATACCAGGTGGGTCTGCAGGATCTGGTAGTTGAGCACCTGATCCGAGGCAGTAGCGTACTCCTTAGCCCCTAAGTTGCAGGGGATAACACGCACCTCCACCTCCCCATCGCCGTCAAGGTCACGGCCATACTTTTCCAACAGACGCTCCATCGGTGCCAGCGTGTAGTTATCGTGAGGATCCTCTGTGGCTATCAGAATGGTGTAATCCGGCTCGTTTCGACTGAGTGCCTGCACCGTAAAGGCAATAACCAGTACCAGCAGGAATAATAGTCCGATGGTCAACCATTTATAGTGGTACCAATAGTTCTCCCATTTCTGCCGCGGCGTCTGCGGCGGCGGGGTCTCCTCTGTCTTTTTAAACTCCTCGGGGTCCACCCCGGCTAACAACATTTCCCGTGCCATAGCCATCGCCTTTCTCGTAGGTTACTGCTATTTTAGCAGATAAATGTGGTAGGTGCAAGAGGGCGCGGGAGATTTTACAGAATGTTCAAAGGGCGTTTATCATTTTTTGAAAAAAACTGTAAAATTTCTCTTGACAAATGAAAATGCATAGTGTATTATAGTCAAGCGGTTTGCGCGACAGACCGCATATGCACCATTAGCTCAGTTGGTAGAGCACCTGACTCTTAATCAGGGTGTCCACGGTTCGAGCCCGTGATGGTGTACCATATGGCCCGTTGGTCAAGTGGCCTAAGACTCCGGCCTCTCACGCCGGCAACAGCGGTTCGAATCCGCTACGGGTCACCATACGTTGGTGAACGGCTTGCCGTGCCCTGTGCATGGCAAGCCACACTAACAAATTGGTAGACATTGCTCCTTATAATATCAAATAGACATTGCTCCTTAGCTCAGTCGGTAGAGCGCATGACTGTTAATCATGATGTCGTCAGTTCGAGCCTGACAGGAGCAGCCAAAAAGAAAGACACACCATCCGGTGTGTCTTTTCTTTTTGCTTTTCCGTTCTGTGCGCTGACGGCATCAGATTAACAGTCATCGTTGGGCAAAGCCCAACTTTTAGAGGGTACGCACTCAGTAGGCCGCACGGCAATGTTTTTCGTTTTCGGCGTTGCCGAAATGCCGATTGTTAAATCGGCAAGGGAAACTTGCCCGACAAATGCTTGCATTTGTCGGAGGCGTCAAGTTCGAGCCTGACAGGAGCAGCCAAAGAAAAACACCACCCATCGGGTGGTGTTTTTCTTTGGGTTTTTCCGTTTTGCACCTTGACGACCTCAAACCATAGCGGCGGGAGCAAGCCCCCGCCCTACAGGATCAGCACTTACCATCTGTCAAGACCGTCGGGGTGAATTCTATATCTCCCGACGCGCAGGAAGTTGCGTATAATATAAGCCGCCGATATACTCGGCGGCTTTATGCTTCTTCTACAAACACCAGCACATCCTCCACCGGACAATGCAGGATCGTACACAGGTCGTTAAGGGTCACGGTGCTGATGGGCTTGTTATGCTTGAGACGATCCAGCAAGCTACGGCTGACACCGTATTCATTAATCAGTTTGTAGGTGGATATGTTTTTGACTTTTAGTGTTTTGTACAAAGGCTCGTAGGATATCATCGCCATCACCCCTGTATACTATAATAATTTCTACTCTATTACTTGACAATTCTCTACAAATCGAGTATACTGTCTGTGCTCATTATATGGAGTATAAACAGTTTGAGGTGATTGTATGAAAAAGGTCTTTTGTTTTTTTGGTGGTCGTTCTATGCATGGGAATTGCCGCATGCAGTGAGGGACAAAGAGCCGACAAAGAGGCACACGATCCGTATGCAGACAAAAATCCGGTATCAAGCGGCCTGACGGTTGACGATCCTATAGAGGAGAAAAAGCACACCATGGTCTCTTTAAAAGAGATCTCCTCTACCGGCGAGATCCTGTACGACAATTTTGACGGAGATCTCTTCGACTGCGGGAGTGACCGCAAGTACGCCTTCTATAATGAAGATAGCATCTCGCACCTTGATACTGACTTGTTTCCTTTTCAGTATGATGGAAAACGTGGCTATGCCGACGCACACGGCAATATTGTGATCGACGCCATTTACGATGGCGCAAGCTGGTTTTCTGAAAGCAAGGCTTTTGTTATGAAATCTACCACCTATATGCATAACGGTGTTGAAAGAACAAGTGATGAATACAGTATCATCGATACTACTGGCAAGGAACTGATGGCCTTGCCAGTGGGCTATTCACCTACTCTTGGTAAATATTCAGGTAGTCCCGAGAAAGGCAGCGGTACCCTTTTCAAGAATGGCAAAGCATTGCTCTATTCAAGGATCGCTGATCGCGCGAATTCTCACACCAAGGTGTTGGTCGTCAACGAAAACATGAAAACAAGCGAATTTAGAATCAATCACTACGCTCAGGAGATACGGACGATCAACACGCCCCAATTCTGCGGTGTTCTTATATACTACACCGAGCAAAATGCGGAAGACAAATCTAAGTACAATGGCATATTTGCCTTGTACGACCTGACCGGAAAGGAGATTTGGAACGGCACGCTGATCCGGAGTTCCGGTGAGAGCATATATATTTATGAGAAAAACGGTTTAGGGAACATGGACGGCTTTATTGCCGAAAACGGCTACATGAACATTGTTAACGAGCAGGGTAAATGGGGGCTGCTCGATCTGACAACCGGAGCTGTAAAAATACCGTGTCAGTATGATTACCTGGGTGCGTACTCCGATGGACTCATTGAGATTTGTCACTATGGCAAATGGGGGTATATCGACATCAACGGCAACGAGGTTATCAAACCCGCCTTTCTTTACGCCAACTCCTTTGCAAACGGGCGCGCTTTTGTGGAAACCGAAAAGAACGTCTTTGCAGTCATCGATAAAAGTGGAAACATTGTTGCCAATTACCAGGGGCTGGGCTTCACAAACGTCTCGGGTAAACAGGGCTATGAGTGCATCATACCGTTTGCCAAAGGAACCGGCATCGGCGCCATGACCGCGGGGTATAAAAAGTTTTCCCTGATAACCTCTGACGGACGAATCTTGCATACCGTGGATGACAACTCAGCGACAATATATGTTTCTGAAAAATACGTGTTCGATGGTGAAAGAATGTACGAAATCGTCCGAGAGTAAATATAATATCCCACAGAAAACAGCCTCGTTGCAAGAACGAGGCTGTTTTTCTATGCTATTCCCTTCCGGGGCATCTTGTCCCGATTTTATATTGACAATCCATTAAATCCCCTTATAATGGAGGTGACGCAATACATTGTAAGAGGTGAGTTTATGTTCTTCAAGCTGAAGGTCTGCGACCTGACCGATAAGCGTATCGATCTCTCCGGCGCGCAGATCGACCTGTCCGGCATCAAATAC
Source organism: Acutalibacteraceae bacterium (assembly GCA_045537135.1). Taxonomy (GTDB): domain Bacteria; phylum Bacillota; class Clostridia; order Oscillospirales; family Acutalibacteraceae; genus UBA5905. The sequence continues at coordinate 4,144 of JAZSOW010000045.1, read as the reverse complement.
GCCGACTACCTGTCCACCACCTTTGACAGCATCCGTACACTGGGCAAGGGCGACACTCCCTGCGCGTGCGTGACATTTGTGTTGGGCTTCCCCGCCTCTATCAAAAAGGCGATCCGCGCCCACTGTGCGTACGCGAAAAACGACGAAGCCTATGCCATCCGGCTGGGGAAAAAGATGGTGATCTATGCCATCCGGGAGGAGGGCTTTATCTTCGCCGCGTCCACCCTGCTGGCCTTAGCGGAGGAAGGGCGGCTGTGCGAGGGTCTCATCTACGACTATCCTATAGACGACACCCGGGGATACCGGGCTTTTCTGCCGCCCCGAGATAAGTTCGACGACTTTAAGCGGGTGGTGGACTTCCTGGCCTACTACAAATACAACCGCATCATTCTGGAGATCGGTGGTGCCATGGAGTACAAGCGTCACCCGGAGATCAACGACAAATGGCGGGAGATCTGCAAGGACGTCAAGGCCTACTCCGGACGGGGGAATGAGCTACAGCACTCCCTCGGTTGGATGAAGAACTGTTTCCACTGCGACAACGGCGGCGGCGACTCTCTCACTCAGGACGAGGTGAGAGAGCTGGTAGCCTACTGTCGCTCCCGGGGGCTGGACGTGATCCCCGAGTGTCCCACCTTCTCCCACTGTGACTATCTGGTAGCCTCTCACCCTCAGATCGCCGAGCGCAACGTGCAGGAATACCCCGATCCCTATCCGGACACCTACTGTCCCCACCACCCGGACACCTACCGGCTGGTGTTCGACGTGCTGGAGGAAGTCATTGAGGTATTCCAGCCTACCGCCATCCACATCGGTCACGACGAGGCCTACTCCGTCTCCATCTGCCCCAAGTGCCGCAAAACGCCGGCACCCCAGGTGTATGCCGACGACGTGTGGAAGCTGCGGGAGTTCCTCCACGCGCGGAACATCCACGTGTATATGTGGGGAGAAAAGCTGCTGAAGGCCTACATCGACGGCTGGCCCATCGGCGGCACCGGGCGCAAGGGCGCCGTCCCCCGGCTGTACCCCTGCCGGGATCTCCTGCCCACCGACATCACTTATCTGCACTGGTACTACAGCTTTGGAGAGGATCACGACAAGGTGTATCTCGACCGGGGCATGGACGTGGTGTACGGCAATCTGAATGCCATCAACGTGAGTAATTTCGCCATGCGGCGAGCCCGAGGCATCCACGGCGGCTTTGTCAGCAACTGGGGCTCCTTTGAGGAGGAATATATGCAGCGCAACCTGCAGTATTTCAGTCTGGTCAACACTGCCTACGCCTTTTGGTGCGAGGACTTTGGACAGACGGACAGGGAGATGCTGGTAGCCATGACCGTCCGGGAGCTACACCGGCAGAAATGCCGCCGTGTCAACGCCCCCATCCGGATCACCCACACCACCACGCACACGATGAAATATGCGTGCTTCTATGATGGGGTGTTCATCGCCGATGACAAGTATCGGATGGGGCACTACGAGCTGACATACACCGACGGCCACAAAGCACAGCTGCCTGTTAAATACGGCACACACCTGGCCGCCGACAGCTTTGACAGCTACATGACCCAATCCGAATACCGAGAGACTACCTACTCCACCCTGCCGAAAAAATGTGGGGAGCGGTTCGTATACGAGTGCGTTTACGAAAATCCCCATCCCGGGGTAGCGGTATCCGCCATCACCTTCGTGCCCGATAACGGCTTCAAGGACACCGACGTGGAGCTGCTGGCCGTGGACTTTAGCGGCCCTTACACGGAAGTGACCGGATCCCGGCGAGCGGGAGACGGCAAGGCCGACACAGGCTTTATCCTGTATGAATAAGCAAAACATTTTCACCGTTTTTGTCGTCGATTTTTAGGGTTGTGCAGGAAGCGGGACTATGGTACAATGCTAAGTGGAAGAAAAACCGAAAATGAGGTGTTATTATGCGTTTAGCTGATATCTTTTGTGACAATATGGTCCTGCAACGGGATCAGCCCATCTGTGTGTACGGCACCGGTAGCGGCAACGGCTCCATCACCTTCTGTGGGGAAACGGTGGCGTTCACCGTCACCAAGCCGGTGTTCCGGGTGATGTTGCCCGCACAGCCGGCGGGCGGCCCTCACGAGATGACCGTCACCCTCAACGGGGAGACCACCGTTATCCGCAACATCCTGATGGGTGACGTGTACATCGCCGGTGGCCAGTCCAATATGGAGTTCCGGATGAACCGGGCAACGGATATGCAGGGCGAGGATCTCCCGAACGTGCGTTTCTTCAAAGAGCCCCACAACATCAACGACGAGGGTATCATCTCTATAGATGCGTTCATCGGCTGGCGGGAGTGTACCCCCGAGAGTGCCGCGGATTTCACCGCTATCGGCGGTTGCTTTGGCATTGACCTGCATCAGTACACCGACATACCCGTGGGTATCCTGTCCTGCAACAAGGGTGCCTCCTGCATCGAAAGCTGGACCGACCCCAAGGTCACCGAGAGCGAAGCCTACCGCCAGTGGATGGCGGTGCCCCACTTCGACTACGATGCCTACGGCGGCAACCACTACAACTGGCTGTTCCTTAACAAGCTCTTAAACCTCATCCCCTACGGCCTCAGCGGTGTGCTGTGGTACCAAGGTGAAAGTGACCGCAACCCGGAGACGGCAAAGAACTACGACAAGCTGCTGGCGGCCATGATCGGTAGCTGGCGCAAGCTGTGGGGGCGCAACCTGCCCTTCTACATTGTACAGCTCATGCCCTTTAACGAGGGCCCCAATGCCGACTGGCCGATGATCCGCGCTAAGCAGGAGGAAGTGTGCCGCACGGTAGACAACGTGTACCTGACCACCCTGGTGGACACCAATGAGATCCACGACATTCATCCCCCCCGAAAGAAGACCATTGCTTTGGCGCTGTCCAACGCGGTCAAGCGGGTGCAGTTCGGTGCCGACGTGGAGTATTGCGGCCCGGTGCTGGCCGACCACAAGGTGGAGGGAAACACCGCTACACTGACCTTCTGCCATGCAGACGGACTGCATTTTAAGGACGGAGACCTCAAGGACACCTTCGTGTTGGACGCTGAGGGAGTGGAGCACCCGGTCACCGCCACGGTGGCAGACAATACCGTAACCCTCGCCTGGGACAAAGCGCTCTCCCCTGCGGCCATCGCCATGGGCTACCGCAACGCCCCGGAGCACAACCTGTACAACGCCGCCGGGTATCTGGCGTCGCCCTTCAAGGTGGAGATCTAAAAAAACAAGACGGGGGTCTTCGGCTTGCTGAAGACCCCCTAAAAATATGTCGCGAATAAATATAAAAAATACGGAAAACCTATTGACAAACCGGGAAAATGTGTTAAAATAATACCCGTTCCTCACCGATATTGCGGAATTGTGTAAAGGTAGCACGACAGTCTCTGAATCTGTTTGTCTAGGTTCGATTCCTAGTTCCGCAGCCAATAACAAAAGGGAGTGGTAAAGCCGCTCCCTTTTGTTATTCATTGAGACTCCGAGGTTCAGATTCCTAGTTCCGCAACATCAAGAAAACGTGAGTGGCACAGCCGCTCCCGTTTTCTTTTTTATTGCGTAAAATCTTCTTTTCTGTTACACTGAAAACGAAAACAAAATGTGCTTATGATGTGTCTCATAATCGGAGGCAGAAAGGAGGGGGCGTATGAGAAATATCGCAAAGCAGTTTGATAAGGTATATCGAGAACAGCGCACAGCGGTGTATCATACCGCCCTTGCCTTGCTGCGGGATGCCGCTGCTGCCGAAGATGTGATGCAAGAGGTGTTTATGTCCTACTATCGTGAACTGGAACAAGGGCGCGATGTGTGGCACCTGCGCGCGTGGTTACTCACCGCCACCCGTAATCGTTGCTTTAATATGTTGCGGGACGGTCGATGGGAGCAACCGACCGAGGACGTCCCTGTTATTGCTGCGCAAGCGGACCCGTTAACAGATGTGCAGCATCAAGACACGGTAGAGCGGGTACTTTCCTGTCTGACCGAGGATGAGCGATTGGCGTTTTCTCTGCATTATCTTGACGGGTATACATATCGTCAGATAGCCGATGGACTTGGCATCCCGATGGGCACGGTGCAGACACGCTGCCGTCTGGCGCGCAAGAAAGTCGGAGGCCAAGCGGTCTTAGGAAGACAAGCTT
>JAZSOW010000022.1:0-19534 GCA_045537135.1 Acutalibacteraceae bacterium | reverse complement strand
TAACATCCGCGTAGCTGTGCCAGGAGAAGAAGTCGATGGGGGAGCCATGCTCCTTGATATAGTCGAAGAAGCCGTAGAAGAATTGCATAAGTCGGAGGCCAAAGCGGTCTTAGGAAGACAAGCTTTATAGTCAACTCCTTGGCTCACAGAACGACATGGCTACGATCCGACTTTAACATCCGCGTAGCTGTGCCAGGAGAAGAAGTCGATGGGGGAGCCATGCTCCTTGATATAGTCGAAGAAGCCGTAGAAGAATTGCATGAGATGCTGTTCGTGCTCGTCGGGGGGGATGGTGCCGGGGAGATGGGTGACCGGATCCACCGTTTTCGCCGGCGCGATGGCGTAAAAGCCACAGCTGGCATAGCCGCCGATCTTGAGGTGGGGGAAACAGGCCTTTAGGTGCTTGGCGGTCACGTCGTACAGGGCGTAGTATTCCTCGTCCGTTCCCATCCACATCATCTTGTCCTGTACCTCGGGCTCGTTCCAGATCTCCCAGTACCGGATGGTGTAGTGAAAGCCATCTGCCCACCCCTCGGTGTAATGACGGATCACGTGCTCGCAGATGCGCGCCCACTTGTGATAATCCGCCGGCGGATAGATGGTGTAGGCTTTGATGAGAGCGTAGTTTTCGATGGTGGTGCCCAGGCGGAAATAGGGCTCCACCCCGGCATCCACAATGGCCTTGATGAGATAGTCGGTGAAGGTGAAATCGTAATTGGCGGGGTCGGTCTCATCGGCACTGAAATCCCGGAACAGGTTGGGGATGTCCACGAAACGGCCGCCACCGAACACGCCGCCCACGTCATGGAGACGGGAAAAGGGAATGCCTGCCTCGGTCATATAGTGAAAGTATTCGGTCATCCCGCCACCGCCGATGGGCGGTTGCCCGCCTCCGTGCATGGGTTTCATGTTCTTGATCGGTCTGTCCGGAAAAACGGTTACGGTTGCCATAGTCAGTCCTCCTGTCACCCTGTTTTCAAGGTCAGTATACCAAACACGGCAGGCAAAAGCAAGGGCATCGGCACAGGCCGAAAAAGTTTCGTGGAGAGCTTTTTGGCTGACCCCCATCTGACCCCCATAGGGCTGTTTTTCGGTGCGTCGTAAACGCCGCACCCTACAAAAAGGGTTCGCACAAATCCCCCGGCGGGACTATAGGGGGCAGGGATTCTGAACCCGCGCGTATGGCGGGACAGGCCTGCACATGGATGTAAGTGGCATACCGCCAAACGCGTATGCTTTTGCCTTGCCCGGCTGGACACCGGGCATTTCGCCTGACGGCGAAACCGGCAAAATCAGCCGACTTTCTGCTTACTCCGGAGATTAACGAAAAAAGAGGGCATCGCAAAAGCGATACCCTCTTTTTTGGTGAACCATCGGGGATTCGAACCCCGGGCCCTTTGATTAAAAGTCAAATGCTCTGCCAGCTGAGCTAATGGTTCATACCGCGCTACAATTAACGCTTACATATTATATCCAAACAGCGGTAAAAAGTCAAGCCTTATTTTCCCATCACCCATTGTGACGGAAAATTTTGCAATTTTTTTCAAAGCCCTTTACTTTTTCGCCGAATCTTGATAAAGTTAGTACGTACTTTAAAAATAAAGGAGCCGCTGCTATGAAAACCGTTGCCGATTACGTTGTAACCATTCCCGATTTTCCCGAGCCGGGCATTATGTTTCGGGACGTGACCAGTGTACTGCAGGATGCGGAGGGCCTGCGCCTGGCCATCGACGAGCTGCAGAAGCGTCTTGAGGGGCTGGACTTTGATGTGATCGCCGGTGCGGAGAGTCGTGGCTTTATCTTTGGTATGCCTCTGGCCTACAACTTAGGCAAGCCCTTTGTGCCTATCCGCAAGGCGGGCAAGCTGCCCCGGGCGGTGGTGCAGAAGGAATACGCGTTGGAGTACGGCACCGCCACCATCGAGGTGCACAAGGATGCCATCCTGCCCGGCCAGCGGGTGGTGCTGCTGGATGATCTGATCGCTACCGGCGGCACCATGAAGGCGGCCGCCGAGCTGGTGGAGGAGCTGGGCGGCACCGTGGTCAAGATGCTGTTCTTGCTGGAGCTCAAGGGCCTGGAGGGTCGCCGCCTGCTGGAGGGCTACGACGTGGAATCGGTTATTGCCTACGACGGAAAATAAGAGAAACGCACCCGCCCTTACAGCGGGTGCGTTTCTTTTTACAGGGTCACGCCGGTCTTGTAGAAGGCGATCTCCCGCCGTTGTTCGCTCTTACAGCGGTACTCCCCCTCCAAGGTGCGGTGGATGAGCGTCCACAGGGCGTCCTCATCCATCCCCCCGGCGGAAAAGTCGATCCACCCCGCTTTTTTCTGCGCCAGGAGGTCGTTGGAGGCGATCTTCATGGTGGGTACAAAGGTGGAGAAGGGCGTCCCCCGCCCGGTGGTGAACAGCACCAGCTGGCACCCGGCGGCGGCCAGGGCGGTGGCGGCGATCAGGTCGTTACCGGGGGCGCACAGGGCGGTGACCCCAGGCTTTGTGACAGACCCGCCGTAGGGGAGCACGTCCACCAGCGGGCTGGTGCCCGCCTTTTCCACACAACCCAGGGATTTTTCCTCCAGGGTGGTGATGCCTCCCTCCTTGTTGCCGGGGCTGGGATTCTCATACACCGGGAAGCCCAGTGCCGTGTAGCTGTCCTTGAAATCCACGATCATCTTCCGGTATTGCTCATACACCTCTCGGTTGACGCACTTATCCATCAGCCGCTGCTCGGCACCGAACATCTCCGGCACCTCGGTGAGCACGGCGGCACCACCTAAGGCCACCACCCGGTCACTGATGCGGCCAACCAAGGGGTTGGCGGTGATGCCGGAGAAGCCGTCGCTGCCCCCGCACTTAAGTCCGATGCATACCTGGTCATAGCCCACCGGCTCCCGCCGCAACGTGGCGGCCTTGGCGGCAAAGTCCTTTAGGATCGCCACGCCGTGGGCCACCTCGTCCTCCACGTCCTGGGCGTTGAAGAAGGCAATGTGTCTATCGGCGTTATCCGGTGTGAGGTCTTTCACCATCCCCTCCAGCCGGTTGTTTTCACACCCCAGCCCCACGATGAGCACGTAGCTGGCGTTGGGGTTGCGGGCCACCCCGCACAGCAGGGCGCGGATGTTCTCGTTATCCTCCCCTAACTGGCTGCAGCCGAACTGGTGGGGCAGGGCAAAGATGCCGTCGATGGAGCCGGTGACAAAGGCCTGTGCCTCCTCCGCCATCTGCTGGCAGATGCCGTTGATGCACCCCACCGTGGGGATGACGTAGATCTCGTTGCGGATCCCTGCCCGCCGCCCCTGCCGGGGGTACCCCATAAAGGTGGCGGCTACCTTTTCAGGCTGCACAAGGTGGGGGGTGTAGGTGTAGGCGGCCTCCTCGTCCAGGTGGGAGCGCAGGTTATGGGTGTGCACCCATTCCCCCGGGGCAATGGGGCGGGTGGCGCGGCCAATGACCGCACCGTATTTGATCACCTCGCCCCCGGCGGGGATGGCGGTGAGAGCGTACTTGTGTCCGGCGGGGATACCCTCGCCCGGGGTAAGCCGCACGCCTACATTGTCGCCCTTGGCAATAATCAGCGTATCCTTCAAAGAATGTCGCCTCCTTCATTGATGGTGGCGACCTGCCGTTCCACCGTGTCTGCGAAGTCATTGTAGGCGGTCAGATCCTCCCCGAATACGTCCGTCCTTTGCATAAAACCAGTGACCGAGCCGCCATCGGCAAAGTAGGTAAGATAGGCGGGATCGTCCTTGAGGGTTACGGTGCGCCCGCCCACGTTGGCCACAAAGCCGTCCCCCTGTCGCCGGGCGCGGCTGTACAGCGCCATTAGGTAGGAAAAGCCTGCGGTCAGCCGGGCAGGGATGTGCCCATTGGCGGCATAATAGTCCGTAAAGCTACACAGATCCCGGGCTCGCCACTTGGAGATGGAATTAAGGGCAATGCTCTCCAGCTGATGGTTGAGATAAGGGTTGAGAAACCGCTCTTTTACACTGTCTGCAAAGGCGGTGGTGGCGGCGATGTCCGCCGACACGAAGGGGATGATCTCCTGACGCAGGGTGTCCTCCAAAAAGTTGGCCAGCACCGGGTCGGTCATGCAGTCGTACACCGTCTCCTTGCCCAACAGTAAGCCGGCGGCCACCAGGTTGGTGTGACTGCCGTTGAGCACCCGTACCTTGCGCTTTTTGTAGTAGCCGATGTCGTCGGTGAGCACCACGTCGATGTTGTGATGCCCCTCCTGTATGTACCGGGCGATGTTCCCCTTGTTCTCCACAGCCCACAGTCCAAAGGGCTCCCCGATACTGCACAGGGCATCCTCTTTCCCGATAAGCGCACGCAGATGAGCGGCGGTGGCGGCATCCCTGGGATGTCCGGAGACGATGCGATCCACCAGGGTGTTGCAGTAACAGCATGCCCGGTCATTCCACTCCCGGAACGCTTTCGGAAGCCCCCATAGGGTGATGTACTTGTCCACGCAGGCGTACAGCTCGTCGGCGTTGTTTTCAATCAGCTCCACCGGCAGCAGGTATACCCCCGGCAGACCGGCCTGAAACCGCTCGTACAGCAAGCGGGTCAGCTTGGCAGGGTAGGTGATATCGGCAAAGCCGTCCATCCGGTCAGTGGGGGCGTAGACGATGCCCGCCTCGGTGGTGTTGGACACGATAAGAGTCAGCTCCGGGTCCCGTGCCAGGGCAAAAAAGGCATCGGTATCCGCAAAGGGATCGATCACCCGGTCGATGACAGAGATGGGGCGCACCCGCTCCACGTCCTGTCCGTTTTCCACCCCTCGTAGGACGATATGGTAACGGTTGTCCTGCCGTCGGAAAGACTCCAGCGAGCCCATGGGAATGGGCTTGACGATGTCCACGGCGTAGGGGTGTCCCTCCTGCCGCAGGGTGTCAAAGTACGCATCCACAAAGGTGCGCAGGAAATTACCTTCGCCAAATTGCAATACACGGATCATATGTATACCTCCTACGGAAAAAGCCGTTGTCCCTTAGGAAACAACGGCTTTTAGATTTTAATATAGGACGCTCTTGTCTGGGAAGGCGGGCTCACAGGTGATGTGCAGGCGCATTTTGCGCAGGATAGATTCATCGCCGGAGTGAAGGATCTGGGTGGAGTGGAGCTCACACCCCCGCAACAGAGGGAGCTGGGCTACCGCCCGGGCGGCGGTGGGATCGCTGGCCGCACAGATATACAGGGCGGTCAGGGCATCGTCCAGCTTGAGGGCACTGGAATGGCTACCCAGCAGGTTTTTCTTCAGATCGATCACCGGCTCCAGCACCGCCGGACTCATCAGCAGGGTGGCTTTGGGAATATCCGCCAGCACCTTGATGGCGTTGAGCACCGCCGCGGAGCAGGCACTCAGCAGCGGGGAGGACTTACCGGTAATGATGCGCCCATCCGGCAATTGGATGGCAGCGGCGGGAGCGTTTACCCGGGCACTCTTGTCCAGGGCAGGTTGTACCACCGCCCGGTCGGTCTGCTTGAGACCTACCTGCTGCATGATCATCTTGAGCTTCTCCACGGTCTCTTCCTTCTCCCGGCCCATGCGCAGGTCGGTGAGCCCCGTGTAGTAGCGGCGGATGATCTCCTGACAGCTGGCGGCGCGACAGGCCTCGTCGTCCACGATGGCGTAGCCCGCCATATTGACCCCCATGTCGGTGGGACTGCAGTAAAACTTATCGTTGCCGGTGATGCGGGTGAGAATGGTGCGCACCAGAGGGAAAGCCTCCACATCCCGGTTGTAATTGACGGTGGTGACCCCATAGGCCTCCAGGTGGAAGGGGTCGATCATGTTCACATCCTGCAGGTCGGCGGTGGCGGCTTCATACGCCAGGTTGACCGGATGCTTGAGGGGCAGATTCCAGATGGGGAAGGTCTCGTATTTGCCGTACCCCGCCATAATGCCTCGCTGGTGCTCGTGATACACCTGGGACAGGCAGGTGGCCAGCTTGCCGCTACCGGGGCCCGGAGCGGTGACCACCACCAGCGGTTTGGTGGTCTCGATGTAGGGGTTGGCTCCATAGCCCTTTTCGCTGACGATGTGATCCACATCCGCCGGGTATCCCTCAATGGGACGGTGGATGTAGTTGCGGATACCCAGGGCATCCAGCTTGCACTTAAACTGGTCGGCGGCGGCTTGTCCGGTGTAGCGGGTGATGACCACGCTGTTGACCGAGATGCCCATGTTCTGCACCATGTCCACCTGCCGCAGCAGATCCTGGTCGTAGCTGATGCCCAGGTCGGCGCGGATCTTGTTCTTTTCAATGTTATCCGCACTGATGCAGAACACGATCTCCGCCTGGTCGCCCATGGAGCGTAGCAGACGGATCTTGGCGTCCGGCTCAAAGCCGGGAAGCACGCGGGCGGCATGATAGTCGTCAAACAGCTTGCCGCCGAATTCCAAATACAGCTTGCCGTTGAACTTGGAGATGCGGTCCAGGATATGTGCCTTCTGTTTTTCCATGTACAGCTTGTTGTCAAAGCCCTTTTGCATGCTCACACCACCCTCTGATTATCAAACATAAATAGCATACCACATTTATTGTCGTAAAACAAGAGGTGAAAGGCGGTAGAGCACAAATTTTTTACCAATAAAAAAATCCTTGTCAGCGGTGGAGATATCATGTATAATAAACCTGTATGTGATCGCGTGAAGGAGGTGCGTGGGATGCGGTTCGGCGAGCTGGTGGGTAATGAGGCTGTCAAGCGGCAGGTATCTGCGCTGGTGGATGCCGGGCATTTTCCCCACGCCCTGTTGCTGGAAGGGGAGGAAGGCAGTGGCCGTCGTACCCTGGCTATGCAGTTAGCCCGCGCGGCAACTTGTCGCGGTGCAGGAGAGCGCCCCTGTGGCACCTGCGCGGCCTGCGTCAAAACAGAGCACCCGGACATTACCCTGTGTGGCGGGGATGGCAAGCCCCTGACGGTGGATACCATCCGCCAGCTTCGCCAGGAGGCGTACGTTCTGCCCAATGAAGCCCCTTACCGGGTCATCATTCTGGCAAAAGCACAGACCATGACCCCCCAGGCGCAGAACGCCCTGCTTAAAATTCTGGAGGAGCCTCCCGCTCATGTGCTGTTCATCCTCACCTGTGAAAACCGTACCCAGCTACTGGAGACTATTCGCTCCCGCTGTGTAGCATTGACCATGCAGGCGGTGGCATGGGAGGAGGCTGCCCCGGTACTGCGAAGCCGTCTGCCCGGCAAGAGCGATGAGGAGCTGCAACGGGCCCACAGTCTGTTCGGCGGTATGATCGGTCGGGTGATCGCCGGGGTGCAGGAGGATACCTTCCGGCAGGTGCTGGAGCTGACTCCCCAGTTCGCCGAGGCATTGGTGGCGGTGGGAGAGCTGCCGCTGTTGCGCTTGACCGCCCGGCTGGAGAAGGATAAGGAGCTGACCGCCGCTACCCTGGCGGGGCTGACACTCATCCTGCGGGATGCCTTGGCCTGCCGCTACGGTGCGGACAGCCGCTTGTCTACTGCTCCGGATACCGCCACCCGCCTGGCACAGAAGCTGACCGGCACCCGCCTGATGGCTCTGTTGCAGACGGCGGATGCTCTGCAACGAGACCACAAACGCAATATGAACAACACCCTGTTCCTTACCCGGATGAGTGCCCGCCTGCGGCAGGCCGCCGGTTATTGATGGGTATTTAGGAGGTTTTACAGCTATGGCAATGACCGTAGGCGTCCGTTTCCGCAACAACGGAAAGGTATACGATTTCGATCCCGGTGAGCTGACCCTGTTGCCGGGGGAAAAGGTGATGGTAGAGACCGCCCGCGGCGTGGAATGTGGCGAGGTGGCACGCGCCAACCGGGAAGCCGGGGAGGGCGGAGATAAATCCTTAAAGCCGGTGTTGCGCCGCGCTAATGTTGACGACCTGCGCCGGGTGGAGGAAAACGCCCGCAAGGAGCGGGAGGCCATGCAGATCTGCCAGGAGCGCATCGCCGCCCATGGGCTGGAGATGAAGCTGGTGGACGCGGAGTACGCCTTCGACAACTCCAAGATCCTGTTTAATTTCACCGCCGATGGGCGGGTGGATTTCCGGGATCTGGTCAAGGATCTGGCGGGGGTGTTCCACACCCGCATCGAGCTGCATCAGATTGGCGTGCGCGACGAGGCCAAGAAGCTGGGGGGCATCGGCATCTGTGGTCGCCCCTTCTGTTGCTCCCAGTTCCTGCGGGATTTCCAGCCGGTGTCCATCAAAATGGCGAAGGAGCAGGGGCTGTCCCTCAATCCTACCAAGATCTCCGGCTCCTGTGGGCGCCTGATGTGCTGTCTTAAGTATGAGCAGGACACCTATGAGGAGCTTTGGAAGCTCAGCCCCAAGGTAGGGGCTGTGGTCATGACCCCGGAGGGACGGGGCGTGGTCACCGACAGCGCTATCCTTACCGGTAAAATCAAGGTGCGTCTGGATAAAAACCCGGATTCCCCCCCGGTGGATATGCGCCGGGAGGATATAAGCATTATCCGCAAGGGACAGTCCGGCGAGGAGCTACCCACCCCTCCGATACAGGCAAAGCCGGAGACCGAGCCGGCGGCACAGACCCCCGCTTCGCCGCCTGCCAAACAGCCGGAAAATCGTCCCCTTCGGGAGGACGGCGATGGGCAGAAGGGCGACGGCCAGAAGCCAAATCGCAACCGGAATCGTAACCGGAATCGCAACCGGGGCAATCGTCCCCGCAACCCGGGACAGAACGGCGGCGGTAACAGCCAAAAGGGAAACCAATAAAAAAGCAGTTGCATTTTTTGAAAAGTGTGCTATTATAGATATATCTCGAGCATGGGAGGTGTAATTTACCATGGCTTACAAGATTTCTGACGCTTGCATCGCTTGCGGTGCTTGTGCGGAAGGTTGCCCTGTCGAGGCGATCAGCGAGGGTGATGGCATCTATGTCATCGATCCCGAGACCTGCATCGATTGCGGCGCCTGCGCGGAGGCTTGCCCCGTCGAGGCTCCTGCTGCGGAATAATCGCAACGTACGACCCAATGATTGACCGAGCAGCCTCGCTGCTCGGTCAATTGCATATATGAACAAAGGCGGTGAGACAAATGGAGAGCCTGCAATGGCTGGTAGTGGCGGGGGATACCCAGGTGGCGGTATCCTCGGTACACCGCTTTGGCACGGATGCCATTCTGCTGTCTCATTTTGCCGCCCCCAAGCCGGGGGATACGGTGTACGAGCTGGGCACCGGCTGTGGGGCGATCGCCCTGCGGCTGTGCGCCCGCTATCGCCCTGCGGCGGTACATGGGGTAGATATCGCCCCCGAGGCCATCGCCCTGGCACAACGCTCTGCGAAGGCCTTTACCGGCACCCCTGTCCCCACCTTCGGGGTGGCAGACTGGGAAGCCCCGGCCACCTTGGGACAGCCGGGAAAATGGCGGCTGGTGGTGTGCAACCCACCTTATTTTGCTCCCGGCACCGGTGGTGTCAGCGGGGAGGAAGCCACCCGCCGCATCCGCCACGAAACGGAAAATACCCTGCGGGCGGTGTGCGAGGGTGCCGCTCGCTTATTGCAATACGGTGGACGATTCTGCCTATGCCACCGCCCGGAGCGGTTACCCCATGTGCTGGCGGCACTGACCGCCGCTGGGCTGACTCCCAAGCGATTGCAGACGGCGCACAACCGAGAGGGACAAAGCCCCTGGCTCGTGCTTATCGAAGCCCGTAAGGGCGGCAACCCCGGCCTTTTGTGGGAGCCACCCCTGGTGCTGGAGCAGCCGGACGGCAGTCCCAGCCCCATCTACCGGGAGATCTACGATCTCCCAAAGGAGGTATGACCATGGATACAAGCATCGGGCGTTTGACACTGGTGGGCACCCCCATCGGCAACCTGTCGGATTTTTCTCCCCGGGCGTTGGAGGCTCTGCAGAGCTGTGATTTCATCGCCGCGGAGGATACCCGGGTTACCCTGAAGCTACTCAATCACTTTGGTATCAATAAGCCGCTGGTGAGCTACTTTGAGCATAACAAGCGGGAGCGGGGAGAGGTCATCTGTGCCCGCCTGCTTCGCGGCGAAAACGCGGTGCTGGTTACCGATGCAGGTATGCCCGCCATCTCCGACCCGGGAGAGGATCTGGTGGCGCAATGCCATGAGCGGGGCATCCCTGTAGGGGTGGTGCCCGGCCCCACGGCTATGGCGACAGCCCTGGCGGTGGCGGGACTCCCCACTGGCCGTTTTGCCTTTGAGGGCTTTCTCAGTGTCAATAAGCGTAGCCGCCGGGAGCATCTTGCCTCCCTTGTGCGGGAGGAGCGCACCATGGTGTTTTACGAGGCACCCCACAAGCTCCCCGCCACCCTGGCTGACCTATATGAGACACTGGGGGATCGCCCGGCGGCCCTGGTGCGGGAGCTGACCAAGATTCACGAGGAGGTCATCCGCACCACCCTGGGGCAGGCGGCGAGCCGCTACGGAGAGGAAGGGGAGACCCCGCGTGGGGAATACGTGCTGGTGGTGGGCGGTGCCGCTCCTGCCGAAGCCCCGCCCATGACCCCGGAGGACGCTTTAGCATTGGCGCAGGACTACGTGCAGGAGGGGGTATCCCCCTCGGAGGCGGCCAAGCGTGCCGCCGCCGAAACCGGCTGTAAAAAAGGTGACATCTACCGTCTGCTGACGAGAGGAGAGTAATGTATGTATTGGGAATATGTGCTACTGATTGCTTTATTGATCGTGACCATACTGGCTCTGCGCAAGGTGGGCGCCCGCCGGGGTGAGGATACCCGCGCCGCCCGGCTGATGAAGAAATACAAGGTCATGACCCGGGAGATGCTGGACAACGTCCCCGAAGGGGAGCTGGTGGACGCGGTGGTCTGCCGGGTATTGGCCCGGGCGGAGGATGCCCGGCGTCCCGACCCGGTGAAGGTGCTGACGGATATGGAGCATGGCTCCACGGTGGTGTACAGCGTGTGGGTGGTCTGCAAGGAGATGGCGGCGGGCGATTTTGCCACTATGATGCACAGCCGCTCCCGGGAGATGGCGGCGCTGGCGGCGGATGGCTTTGACGCTATCGGTGCGCCCGGCTGTGCCGGCGCCTGGCGCGCTTTGCTGGAGGGTGCGGAGGATATGCCCGGGGCGGAAAAAGCCTTCCGCGAGGCGGTGGGTGCCGAGCAGCCCTTAGCTCTGTGCGAGGACTACATCCGCGACCATGCGGAGGAGTTTATTGATGAATAAACGTAACAGCCGGTCGGTCAGATGACCGGCTGTTTTCGGCTGAAAAGGAGGGGCGTGCATGATCAAGATCTTTATATCCAGTACCTTCCGGGATATGCACAACGAGCGGGATGCTCTGCAGAGCGTGGCTCTGCCGATTGTTAAGGCCTCCGCTCGTCGGTATGGGCAGACGGTATCCTTTGTGGATCTGCGCTGGGGTGTGGATACGGAGGAGGGGACCCTCTCTGAGCTGGAAAGCTCGGAGAAGGTACTGCGCCGCTGTCTGCAGGCGGTGGAGGAATGTCAGCCGCCATTAGTGGCCATGCTGGGAGATCGCTACGGCTGGACTCCCGGTAAGGAGGATCCGGCCAAGGCCGAGGTTATCCGCCGCGTAGCCGACGAAAAGGGGATGGAGCTGGATGCCACCAATGCCAGCATCACCTCCATGGAGATCGCCTATGGGCGTAAGCTGTGCCGGGAGCAGAATATCACCCCTCTGGTGTATATGCGTCGTGTCAGCGGTGGGGAGATCGCTGAGACCGATGCCGATGCGTCCATGTTGCTGGAAGCTCTGAAGGCCGATCTCAAGGCCGATAGCGACTGCAAGGTGCAGGAGTACACCGTTGTTCTCAAGGGTGCCACCTCCCAGGGTGTGGAGGCTTTTGCCAAAAAGCTGGCGGAGGATCTGATTGCTGTCCTGGAGCCCCGGTGGAAGCGGCTGGCATTGCTCAGCCGAATGGAACGCTCCTTCCTGATGCAACGCAACAGCTTGCGAGAAGCAGGCAGTGCCTTCCGGGGACGGCAGGCGTTGGTGGAGACGGTGCTGGATAAGCTGGACAGAGGCGCTCGGGTACTGGCGTTGCAGGGGCGTTCCGGCTGTGGTAAGAGTGCCCTGTGCGCTCACCTGATGACCCTACTGGAGCGGCAGGGCTGGGATACCCTGCCGCTGGTGGGCGGCTATTCCACGGATATCGCCACCGCCGCCGACGTGGTGCGGCACATCGTTGTCCATCTGGAGGCGGTGCTGGACGATAAAAGCCTCTTTACCGAGGAGGCCAACAAGAAGGAGACCACCCTGTCCACGGAGAACTGGCATGGGCGTATGAACGAGCTGTGTCAGCGGTATTGCCAAATGGAAGGTAAGCTAGTCATCCTGCTGGATGGGGTGGATCAGCTGGACGACGATAGTGATCGGGCAGCGCTCTTGTTTTTGCCGGAAACGCTGTCGGCCAACCTGCGCGTTGTCATGACCGCCACCGAGGAGGTGCTCATGCGGGATTGCCACGTCATCCACCCGCCGTTGCCGGATAGGCAGGACGTGCTGGACATAGTGGAGGGTATGCTGTATGAGGACATGAAGGAGCTACCCCGGCGGATCTGCGAGGCTATTGCGGATAAAGCCCTGGCTCACGATCCGGCGGTGGCCCCTCTGTACGTGAGCCTGTTGCTCCAGCGGCTGGGGCTGATGACCCGCAAGGAGCTGTCCGGCGATGCCGCGGCGGTCAAGGCGCGCCAGCTGGCGTTGATTGAGGAATTGCCCACAGACGTGGGGCGCTTGGTGAACATACTGTTTGCCTATGCCACCAAGCGGCTGAAGGCGCCTTTCCTGCATGAGGCGGTACGCTTTATGGCTCTGACCGATTATGGTCTGCGGGATGCGGATCTGATGGCGTTGTCCGGGCAGGAGGAACAGCCGGACGCGCGGGCGGTGGAGGCGCTTGGGCGTTTCTTCCATTTCCTGCGGGAATGCTTTACGGAGCAGGACGATGGACGGTACCGTTTCTCCCACGCGCTGATCCGTCGGGCGGTGCTGTCAACCCTCTCTAAGGAGGAGCGTCTGGTACGCCACCAGCGCATGGCAGACTATTTCGTCCATCTGCCCGGTGTGGATCCGATGTGTGCTGAAGCCGGTCTGCATTACCTGCTGGCGGAGGATGGCAAGGGCCTGGGTCGCTACCTGATGCGTTCCGCGATGGCTTACAATAAGGCAATGTGTGAGCGCATGGCCGACCATATCGTGCGCGTTTGCCTTCGGGACGAGGGGCGACGGTTGCTCCGATGCCATAGGGAAGGTGACCAGTCTGCCAGGTACATTGCCGGCTTTATGATGGGCTATGGACGAGAGCGGTTTGCCAGGGATGCCGCCCAACAGCGGATCCTGCTACACATTCTGCAGGGGCTGTATACGCGTATGCAGAGAAGCGCAGAGCCGGACGAAGGGCGTCTGTGCCGCTGTGCCATGTATATCGTGGACGCCTGTGAGCTGTGCGATATGCCCCGGGAGGAACGCCGTTACCTGCAGGTGTACTACGCCTACGCCGCCTATAGCTATGCTCTGCACCAGTCAGCCAAGAAGGATCTCCTGCGCCACAGAAAGCAATTATTGGCGTGTCAGGTGCGGTATGCCCGGTGCCTGGGGAAAGGCTCTCTGCGCCACGATCTGCTGCTGGAGGGGGCAAGGGGGGAGACCGGGCCCACCGACACGAAGCTGGCCGCCGCTCGCGCCCTGGAGGAGGACGGCAATGTCCGGCTAAAGACGGTGACCGATCTGCTGCGGAAACGGTACGAAGCCGATGGTAAGCGGGAGGACCTGCTGGCTCTTATTGATTTCTATTTTTCCTATTTTGAACGGCAGATCGCCGATCAAAACCCCATGGATGACAACATCGCCACCGCGTTGGAGGAGCTGAAGGTTCTGGTGGAGGAGGCAGACCGCCTGCCGCTGACCAAGACAGAACGGCTGTGGCTACAGGCGGCATACCATTGTGCCATGAGTGGTGGGTTTATCCCTGTTGCCGCGACGCAGGAGGATGTGGCGGCGGCACACCGGTATACCATGGCGGCATGGCGGCGGTATCTGTTTGACCGGACGCCCCGCAGCCTGGAGGCATTGCGCGGGGCACTGTCCCGAGAGGAGGTGGCCATCAGTCTGGACACGAAGGTCACCTATTCCCTGCCACTGCTGGTCACGGCGCTACGCCACGGTCTGCTGGACACCACCGGCGAAGAAGAACCCCAAGGAGAGGGCTTGGGATACCTGGATCAGGTATCCAGACGAGCACGGAATCTGGCAAGCCGCATGCTGTGGTACAAGGCGATAGCCCCGCTGGTCATGCGCTTTGACCGGTTGCAGGCCGCGTCGTCAAAGGAGATCCTGGAGCAACAAGGGCTGTTGGAGGAGCAGGTGCTTCTGTACCGCTTGGGCAAGAAACCGGACCGGGCGTTGTTCACCGCTCTGCGTCGGGCCATGGCGGTGGGGTCTACGGCCTCACAGCGTGGTCAGGCGGCCCGGTATGCCACGGAATTTCTTGTGAAGCACAAGGAACGCCGCATCGACAACCGGATGGATGACGTAGAGACCCGGGTGGGGCTTCACACCCTGCTGACCTTCCTGCACATTCTGTGGGATGGGGTGGATCTGACAGCCGGGGCGTGCCCGCCGTCGGTGCCGGAGGATGTGGAGCTGGCCTATGCTCGCTGGGCGGTGCTGGCGATCCTGGGTCTGCAGGAGCTGCTGTGCTACCACATGCCTGACGATGAACAGGAGGAGCTGACACGGCAGAAGCAGGCCTTACACCGCTACGTGTTGGAGGTGACCGCTCGCCCGCACAAGAACCTGCATCGGCAGGCAGAGGCGATGGAGATTCGTCTACAGCTGGCTTGGCTTAAGGAGGATGCCCTTCCCTGGCAGGAGGCGCAGACGCTTTGCCGTGAGCTGATCCGGCAGGCGCCGTCCCCGGTGACCCGCCTGAAAGCCACTGAGCAGTTAGTCGACCTGCTTTGGCGGCATATGAGTGAGCTGACACCGGAGCAGCGCCGTCGGGGTGCCCGGGTGAGCGGTGATATGTACTACGCCACCGGCTTGTATCGATACTATGAGAAAAGCCAGCATTTTGAGCCGCTCTACTTTGAGGAGCATGCCCGTGAGGGCATGCCCATCCCCCAGCCGGACAGGCAGCTTACCCGGGAAGAGCTGGAGGTAAACTACCAGCGTCAAAGAGCCGGTCAGAACAGCTATAGGATGCGGGGCGGCATGGGGCTTATAGGCCCCAATCTGCTGGGCAGTGAAGGCTCCATGCGGGATCTGGATATTATCCTGATGCCGGTGGATGCCGCCAATGTGGAGGAGGCCGTCCACGCCCTGCAGGAAACGGCACTGGCTCTGCCCGACCTGGTGTGCGAGATCCGCGCCGGGGCGTTCCGCGGGGCGGGTGCTCTCCGGAGCCTGACGGTGCCGGACAGCGTGAGGATCATTGAGGAAGGGGCCTTTACCGGCTGTGATCGGCTGGAGGAGTTGCGGCTACCGCCGACCTTCGCCTATCGGACACCCCGCTCCCTGGGCCTGCCGGACACCGTGCGCATCACGTATAGAGACTAAATAAAGGCTTCCCCTGGGGGAAGCCTTTTTAGTCTCATGCCTACGCGCCATGGCTGTGTCGGGCTTGTTTGGGTTTGCCTTTTTCATTTTTGGGATGCCTACAGCCCCTGGTGCAGGGTATCCACGTTGAGGGTCTGCCCGCAGCTGTAACAGCTCCATACGGCATCCCTCCACCGGCAGTATACTGTATAACAAAATAAATAGCAACTATAAACAAATATATACTTTACGATGGAGGGGAGGTGTGCTACAATGAGAAAAACGCACCGAAAGGAGCCTCCCTATGTCTGATACTCTCGAGATCCTGATGATCGTCAGCTTCGGCATTTCCTGGCCGCTGAACGTGATCAAATCCTACCGCGCTCGCACCACCAAGGGCAAGAGCCTGGCCTTCCTGCTGTTTATCTTCGGTGGGTATATCTGCGGCATCACCGCCAAGCTCATTGCCCCCACCTTTACGTGGTACGTGCTGTTCTTCTACGTGCTCAACTTAGTGATGGTGGGGCTGGATCTCCTCCTGTACATCCGCAACTACCGGTTAGATAAGAAAGGGGAAGCCAAATGAGAGAGCTACGCGATCTCGTCTATCTGGATACCGGCGACAGCGAAAACCGCCTGGACGCCTTTCTGCCGGACACCGACGGATTCCCCACCCTGCTGCACTTCCACGGAGGCGGGCTGACCGGGGGCAGCTACAAGGGGCAGGATCACCAGCTCCCGCTGGTGGATGCCGGCTACGGTGTGGTCACCGCCGGCTACCGGCTGATGCCCGGGGTGAATTTCCCCACCTTCTTGGAGGATGCCGCTCAGGCGGTGGCCTTTGTGCAGAAAAATTTAAAAAGCTGGGGCGGCAGTGGTAAGCTCTTTCTGGAGGGCTCCTCCGCCGGTGCCTACATCGTGATGATGCTACTGATGGATCCCCACTACCTGTGGGATGCCGGGGTGGACGTGGATTCCATCGCCGGGTTCATCTCCGAGAGCGCCCAGATGTGCACCCATTTTAACGTGCTGAAATTCCGGGGGGAGGACAGCCGCCTGCAGCGTATCGACGAGGCGGCGCCCCTGTACTTTGTGGATGAGACCCTCCACCGCCGCCCTTTGCAGATCCTCTGGTACACCCGGGATATGTACGCCCGCCCGGAGGAAAACCGGCTGACGGTGGCGGCCCTGCGCCGGTACTATCCCGCCGAGGAGCTGGATGCTCGTGAGCTGGAGGGCACCCATTGCAATCCGGATGACCCGCAGCAACGCCTGGATGCTTATCTGCAGTTTATGGAGGCGCACTGATATGCGTATTTTATCCATCGCCCCCTAAAAAAGCATTTTTCATAAGGAATTTCGCCTTCCTAATTGTATAATAGAGGAGAGGTGATGGACTGTGAAAAAATTCCTGTGGGCGATTGCCGGGCTTTCGGTGCCGCTGGCGGCGCTTCTGCTGTCCCTTTGTCTGCGTTCCGAGACGGTGCCGTTGCCGCAAAGTCCCTCCCAAACGGAATCGGTACCGCTGTCGGTGGCAGAGACCCACACCCCGGTGGCAGAGCCGCAGACGGTGGAGGATCCCATCGTGGGCTTTTGTGGCAACACCTTTACCACCATCCACCTGGAGGGACATGTGTATTCCATCATGGGTGGGGATTCGGTGGAGCTTACCGCTTTGCTGATCAATGCGGCCTACGATCCGGCGGCATTGTGCGATTGCTTGCCGGCGGTAACGGTGATCACCGAAATGGGCGGCCCCTACGGTCTTGACCTGGAGGGCGCCTACATCCGCTGTGAACAAGGACAGGCGTCCCTCACCGTCGAGCAGGTGGAGCTGGTGCGGGGCATCCTCCGCCGCTTAGATGAAAAAGACCGCATAGAATGAGTATTCCTGCTTTTCTCCCCCCTTGAAAAAGAGGCGCACACCATCTGGTGTGCGCCTCTTTACATGGCCAGGTACAACAGAGCCAGAATCAGCTCTACCCGACAACCACTGCGAAACAGCAGTAACGCCAGCCCCAGCAGGAGGATCTGCTCGGTATCAAAGCCGCCCAACAGACCACCGGCGGGCTTTTCGTCAGCAAGACCGGAAGGACAGGGCTCCTCGGTGGCCGGCGTGTCCTCCTCCACCGGACGGCGGTACAGGGGCGGCGGCTGGTAGTGGGGCGGCTGCGCCGCTCGCAGACTTTCTGTGGTACGACCGCCGTGTTCTTCAAAGATCCGGCGGGAGTGCTCCTGCATTCGCCGCACCCGCCGCGCCGCCTCCTGTTGCATGAATTGCATATCCTCAGCCATGCTTGCTCCCTCCTAAGCTTTGTTCCTGCAAAAGCGGTAACAGCCGGGCAAGTTTCAGCAGCTTGGTGGCCTCATCCAGCCGCCCCGCCCGCTCGCCATGGAGATAGGGACGCAGTGCCTGCAGTAGCCGGGTGTCATCGTCCTCCCGGTCAAAGGCTCCCATCAGCGGCATGAGCTTCTGTAGCATGCCGAGATCGGGTAGCCCGCCGCCCGCCGTGTCCCGGCTTTCCTCCTGTGGGGAGGGGGACGCGGCGGCAGTTGTTTGTGGAGCTTCACCAGTGCCTTCGCCGCCCAGCGCCGCCATCATGCTTTGGATCTTCGCCAGGCTTTCCGGGGAGGACAGCAGGCGGGCGATCTTATCGTTCAGCTCCTCCATCACGTATCTCCCATCAGCTGCCGGAGCAGCCGCTGTACCTGGGGGTTTTGCAGGAGCTGGGCGGCTTTGTCCTTATCCTTCAGCAGTGCCTGCGCCCGGGCGGCATCCTCTGTGGTGATCCCGCTGTCCGGACTCTGCTGCAGCAGGCCATCCAGCCCCCCTTCCTGAAAGGCCGCCCGTAAGGCTTCGGGGGTGGTATTCATCCGCTTGGCGGCATACTGGAGCAGGGCATCCATTTGCGTGGGAGAAAATTCTTGTGCCATGCTGTTTTCCTCCTTTTCAAGTTTGTCGCTTTGTGGTAATATGTATGAAAAGACCCATGGGAATATGCGGGAGGACAAGACATGAAGATTCTGGTGATTTCAGACGTACACGGACGCCGTGATGCGGTGGAGCGGGTGCTCACACAGCACCCGGATGCCGCCACGGTGATATTCCTGGGCGATGGGCTACGTCAGGTGGAGGATGTAGCGGATGATCATCGGTCGCGCGCCTTTATTATGGTGCCGGGCAACTGCGACTTTTCCGCCACCCTTCCTGCCGCCCGGCTGGAGATCCTGGGCGGCAAGCGTTTTTTCATTACTCACGGTCATAAATATAATCTAAAATACGGATTGTATACCATCGAGATGGCCGCCCGGGAGCGGCAGGCGGCTATCGTGCTGTTCGGGCACACCCACCAGCCCTTGGAGGAGTACGTGGATGGCCTGTACATGCTCAACCCCGGCAGTCTCGGCTACGAGGGCTCCTATGGGTTGGTGGACGTGTCTCCGGCGGGGCTTGTGACCCGCGTGATGCGTCTATAATAGGATATGCGGGAGTTCCCGCTTGTGTGAAGTCGAAATGCCATCAAAAGAGGACGAAAGAGCAACGCTCTTTCGTCCTCTTTTGATATTTGTACTTACGCCAGCTCGCACACGCCGGTATACAGGTCGTAGTACCGCCCCTTCATGCTCAGCAGCTCCTCGTGGCTGCCCCGCTCGATGATCCGACCCTGCTCCAGCACCAGGATGGCATCCGCGTTGCGTACGGTGGATAGCCGGTGGGCGATGACAAAGGTGGTACGATCCTTCATCAGCCGCGCCAGGCCGTGCTCAATGTGCCGCTCGGTGCGGGTATCCACCGAGCTGGTGGCCTCGTCCAGTACCAGAATGGGGGCGCGGCTGATAGCCGCTCGCGCGATGTTCAGCAGCTGGCGCTGTCCCTGGGACAGGTTGGCGCCGTCTCCCTCCAGCATAGTGCTGTAGCCGTCCTGAAGCCGCATGATAAAGCTGTGGGCGCTGGCGGTCTTAGCGGCGGCGACCACCTCCTCGTCGGTGGCGTCCGGGCGACCGTAGCGGATGTTCTCCATCACCG
>JAZSOW010000068.1:0-38109 GCA_045537135.1 Acutalibacteraceae bacterium | reverse complement strand
ATACGTCTTATTTCGCTTGTGTCGGCAGTTGTCATGTTGCTCACCCTGGTGGTTGGCTGTGCCGGAACCGGCACAGCCAACCCCAGCGGTGGCAAGGACGATGCCGTTCAGAAAAAAGCCCAGCTGACGGTGGCGATGAATCCCATCTTCGTTTACGATGACGGAGAGGCGGTCATTGCCTACAACGATATCAAGAACGCTATGCAGGCAGACTATGAGAGCGCCGGTCTGACGGCTATGTATAACGCTACCCGCTGGCAATGGGCCTTCCGGGAGACGGAGGGCTGGGCCCTGCGAGCTACCTATGCGTTGTCCCGTTGGAAAAACGGTGCCGGTGCGACTGTCAAGAACACCCACGCATACGCTTTCGATGGGGATGGGCTGATATCGGTGATGCCCTATTCTACGAACAGCACGGAAGTGGTTGCCTATGACGATGGGGCGGTGCCGCAGAATGGCCTGCTTCTGTCGGCCGGCGGCAAGGAACAGGAGGGCCTGCTCTACACCGCGCCGAAGGACGGTAGACTCAACGTTGCTGCCGGTGCCGTTACCGCTGTGGAGGCGGTGGGCGGGGTGAACACCGGCTTCCTGGCGGAGGACGGTACGCCCCGCCGCGCGGCGGTGAGCATCACCGTCAATAGCCGCATCCTGTGGAGCGGCACTCTGTGCAACACCACCGCCGGTGATGGTACCGCTGTCACCTCTCTCAACTACCCGCAGCTCTCCGATATCCCTGTGGTCGCCGGTGATCTCGTTATCATCAGCGTACAACTGGATGCCGAGGCCAACCGAGTGGAGGATATTACCGCTCCGGACGATACGCCAAATAATAGCACTGTGTCCGGGGACGACTCTAACGTGGATGTGGACCTGACTCCTGATACGTCTACCGGTGAAACGGACACGAAGCCCCTGCCGGATGAAGCGATTCCCCTTATCGAGGGTTACGATGCCAGGTTTGTGCTGGTGCGTGCCGCCGATGCGGATGCCGACGTAACACGGGTGGCCGCCTCTATGCGTGAGCGGATGGAAGCGCTTCTGGATGCGGAGGTCCTGTTGCGTAACGAAAATGCCCAGAGCGCCGACTACGAGATCGTGCTCGGCAAGGTGGAGGGCCGCCCGGAGTCCGTCAAGCTCTATAATGCCATCGTCCAGGCACGCGCCAACAACGCAGACGACTATATCATCCGCCGGGTGGGTACTAAGGTGTACATCGTGGCTACCAATGCGGTAGCTCTGCAGAAGGCTGTCGACCGGTTTATGGCTGTTTACTGTGCGGACGATGACAGCGAGATCCCGGCGAGTGTTAACGAGGTGTATAGAAGTAAGAAGAACACGCTGATGGTTGGCAATGCCAATATTGCCTCCTTCATCATTCGCATTCAACGGTGCCCCTCGTATTGGGAGACCACTTCGGCCGAATTACTGCAGAGCTTCCTAATGGAAGAGACCGGCTACGTTTTGCCGGTGGCTAAGGGCGGCACCCCTTCCGCCCATGATATCCAGGTTGGCCCCCAGAACAACGGCGTAATGGCTCTCTGGAACAGCGACGAGACCCGCTTTACCGGTGTGCAGGACAGCGGCTATCTTGCCGGTGCCTACGGTGGCTATGCCATCACCGTCGCGGACGGTCATCTGTCGGTCAACGGCGGCTCTTCTCATGCGGTCAACGCGGGCGTACAGGCACTGACGAAGCTTCTGGATAAGCAGAGCACGCTGCCGATGGGCTATACCGCCTCGGGTACCTACGAGGACGATTATACTCTGTCTGAAGGCTACGGCCTGACCTGGGCGGAGGAGTTTGACTACAATGAGGGCAGTGATGCCGCCAACGAAAAGGCCATCAAACGGCGTTGGACGATCTCCGGTGATACCACTGCCGGTCCTACTCTGCTTGCTCCTGATGTGTGGGACGAGCAGCGTCGTCCCGGCATCTACGGGGAGAACTACTGGGTCAAGGACGGCTTGCTGTGGGAGGTTACCAAATGGGCGCCCTACGGCTACGACGCGGTCCGTCTGACTACTATGAACAAGATGTACTTTGCCTTCGGTGTGATGGAGGTCCGTATGGTAGCGGGCACCCGCAACGGCGCCTGTTCCTCCGTGTGGATGAGCGGTGAAGGCCTTAATCAGGTGATGATGCCGGAGTTCGACGTATACGAAAACTTTGGCTTCGATGGCTTCTGGCATGCGGCCCTGACCTGGACGGATGAGAGACATGGAGGAAATCGTAGTCACTTTGGTTGGGGTCAGAGTAATGTCCCCAACGTCCTACCAGAGGATGGAATGCATTTCTACGATTCTTTCCACTACGTGGGAATCAAATGGACACCGTCTTCGCTGTCCTACTACGTTGACGGCAGGTGCACCTATTCCCACGATATCAGCGACAGCGAGTACGATGCCCTGCGTAATGGGCAGATCATCAAGCTGGCTAACGGTGTGGGTACCGAGCGATATGCTCACGGTCGGGGGGCCAAGGAGCCTTACGAGTGGCTGGATGACGTCACCCAGTTCTACGAGACCCAGCTGGTGGACTGCGTCCGTATCTATCAACTGGATCGCAAGGATTACATCTTACGTACAAGATAATACGTTCCTCCCTTCGGATGCAGAAAGGCATACAGGTAAAAACTGTATGCCTTTCTTGCTTTTTCATCCCCTCGCATTGACTTTTTGGCTTTTTTCGTGGTATGATACACTTGTGAAATTTTGGTTTTTCGGAGGTGCCCGTTATGTCCCTGATACTTAAAGCGTTCAGCTCCCTTCACAAGATCTACCCGGAGGAGATACCGGAGACCACCTATACCGGTGGTACGGTGTTGCAGAACGAGCCCTTTTCTTTCCAGATCGCCTACAAAATGACGGAGGGACGATGCCCTGTATATGTGCAGGTGGACGCTGGCGCTCTGCCGGTAAACCACTATCGGGTGGATTATCTGCCCATCCTGGCGCCTGCCATCCCCGGCTCCGACGGCATGGGAGACCGCACCACAGTGGGGCTGTACCCCGACGTGCTGCGTCCCCGGGTGACCAATCCGGAGGTGCGGGACGAGAGCGTTTGGCGCCCTCGCTGGTATGAGGTGGGGGAGAAAAACCCCATCCACGCAGTGTCCGAAAGCTGGCAGGCCCTGTGGTTTACCGTCAACGAGGATGGGGAACAGGTACTCCCTGCTGGGGAATACCCCATCACCGTGCGTTTCCACAGCCAGATGGACAAAAGCGTGCTGGCAGAGGCGACGGTCACCCTCACCGTGCTGGGAGCTTCGCTGGCAGAGCAGACGTTACTGTACACCAACTGGTTCCATGCGGATTGCTTAGCCGATCTGCACCGGGTAGAGATGTTCGGAGACGATTTCTTCGAGATATTGGAGAGCTACGCCCACATGGCCATCCGCAACGGCATGAATATGATGCTGCTGCCCGCCTTCACCCCGCCGCTGGATACGCCGGTGGGCTGTGAGCGAGCCACCGCCCAGCTGGTGGGGGTTACTGTCACGCATGATGGTTATGCCTTCGATTTTTCCTTGATGAAGCGGTTTTTGGACGTGTGCCGCCGGGTGGGCATCACCCACTTTGAGCACAGCCATTTCTTCAGCCAGTGGGGTGCTAAGGCGGCTCCCAAGGTGATGGCCACCGTGGGCGGCGAATACAAGCGTATCTTCGGCTGGGATACTCCCGCTACCGGGGAATATGCCAACTTCCTGCGGGCCTATATTCCTGTCCTGCGTCAGTTCCTCAAGCAGGAGGGCCTGGACGATAAGGTGCTGTATCACATCTCCGATGAGCCTCGGGACGATATGGCGGCAGACTATGCCGCTGCCCGAGATTCCATCAAGGACCTGCTGGAGGGCTGTATGTTGGGAGATGCCCTCTCCCACTACGAGCTGTACGAGCAGAGTTTGGTGGACATCCCCATCGTCTGCACCCATTCCATCGAGCCGTTCCTCGGCAACTGTGACAACCTGTGGTGCTACTACACCGGCGGGCAGGTGAAGAATGGGCTGAGCAACCGTCTCATTACCCAGTGCTCCCCCCGCAACCGGGTCATCGGTATGCAGATGTACCGCTACGCGATCAAGGGCTTCCTGCATTGGGGCTACAACTACTACTACGGCTGTATGAGCCATGGTGTGGGGGACGTGTCCTCCACCCCCAGCTTTTATGAGATGACCAACGGCAGCCCCTACGTGGTGTACCCCGGCTTTGACGGCACCTGCCTGCAGTCTATCCGGCAGAAGGTGTTTGGTGAGGGCGTGTACGATATGCGCGCCCTGCAGACTTTGGAAGCCCTCACCGACCGGCAGACGGTGTGTGACCTGCTGGATAGCTTGTTCGATGGGGAGCTTACCTTCCATAGCTGTCCGGTAGAGCCGGAAGCCTTTCTTTCGATCCGCCGTGCCATCAACGAGGCAATCGCCGCCCATATTTGAGAGGATAGTGTATCATGACCTATGAAGAGCTGAGAAAAGACCCATCCATCCGCGCGCTGATCGAGCGAGCCGACCAATCCCTGGTGGCTCTGGGCTTTACGGAGCACAGCTTTGCCCACGTGGGCAAGGTGGCGGACACCGCCCGCTACATTCTGGAAGCCATGGGCTACCGGGAACACGATGTGGAGCTGGCACAGATGGCCGCCTACCTGCACGACATCGGCAACCTGGTCAATCGGTTGGAGCACAGCCAAAGCGGTGCCACCATGGCCTTTTGCCTGCTGGAAAAGACGGACATGCCCGCCGAGGACATTGCCACCATCGTCACCGCTATAGGTAATCACGATGAAGGTACCGGCGTGGCGGTCAACCCGGTGGCGGCCGCTCTGATATTAGCGGATAAGTCCGATGTGCGACGCAGCCGTGTGCGCAACCACGACATCTCCACCTTTGATATCCACGACCGGGTAAACTACTCGGTGGAACGCTCTTGCCTGGTTATTGATGAGGCGCGAACGACCATCACCCTCCAGCTGACGGTGGATACCCGCTATAGCTCGGTAATGGATTACTTTGAGATTTTTCTGCAACGCATGATCATGTGCCGCAAAGCGGCGGAGCGCTTGGGGCTGAGCTTCAAGCTGCTCATCAACGGACAAGCACTCATGTAGGGAGGACACAGAAATGATCTACCTGGTAGAGGATGACGCTAACATCCGGGAGCTGGTGCTGTACACCCTCAGCAACAGCGGACTGAAGGCCAAGGGCTTTGGGCAATCCACGGAATTTTGGCCGGCGCTGGAAAAGGATCTGCCCCGGCTCATATTACTGGATCTCATGTTACCGGGGGAGGATGGACTGAGCATCCTTGGCCGTCTGCGGGCCGACCCCCGCACCCGCCGTATCCCGGTGATGCTGGTGACCGCCAAGGACAGCGAGTACGATAAGGTCATCGGCTTGGACAGCGGCGCGGATGACTACCTGGTCAAGCCCTTCGGTATGATGGAGCTGCTGGCTCGCGTCAAGGCGCTTCTGCGCCGGACCGAGCCGGAAAGCCGGGCGGAGGAATACACCGTGGGAGAACTGTACGTCTGTCCGCAGAAGCACCTGGTACGGGTGTCCGGGCAGGAGATTGCCTTGACCTACAAGGAGTTTTCCCTGCTGTGCCTGCTACTCAAGAACTGGGGCGTGGTGCTCACCCGCGATCAACTGCTCAACACCATCTGGGGCTATGCCTTTGACGGCGAAAACCGCACGGTGGACGTGCACATCCGCACCCTGCGGCAGAAGCTGGGGGTAGCGGGGGATTACATAGAGACGGTGCGCGGTATCGGCTATAAGATCGGAGGCACCGGCGTTGAAAGGTAAGCTGTTTAAGCAGATCTTTTGGGCATCCATGGCCTTTTGCGTGCTGTGCTTCGTGATGATGGTGGCGGCGGCTTACCACTACGAGTCCAGCGAATACCGGGACCGGCTGTGGGAGGAGACCGCTTACGTAGCCGCCGGCGCGGAGGCGGCGGGGGAGACCTTTCTTGCGCGTGCCGCCGATACGGTGGAGGAGCGGCTCACATGGGTGGCCGCCGACGGAACGGTGTTGTACGATTCCCACCCCACCGCCACAGCGGAAAACCATATGGGGCGGGAGGAGATCCGTGAGGCACATGCCACCGGTCAGGGAGAAAGTGAACGCTACTCCCATACCCTCGGTATGACGATGGCGTATTTTGCCCAGCGACTTACCGATGGCAGCGTGGTGCGCCTGTCAGCAGAGCCCTACACCTTCTTCACCTTGCTGATGAGCATGTTTGCCCCCTTGCTGATCGCCCTGGTGCTGGTGCTGGCACTCTCTCTGCTACTGGCGCGGCAGGTGGCTATCAGCCTCACCCGCCCCATTAACGAGATCGACCTATCCTTCCCCTCGGAGCGGGATGTATACCCGGAGCTGCAGCCGCTGGTACGACGCATCAACGCCCAGAACCGGCAGATCCGCCACCAGATCGACGAGCTAAAGGCAGAACACGAAAAGCAGGATGCCCTGCGGCGAGAATTCACCGCCAATGTATCCCATGAATTAAAGACCCCCCTGACCTCCATATCCGGCTACGCGGAGCTCATGCGGGAGGGGGCGGTGCGCCCGGAGGACGTGGGACGCTTTAGCGGCAAGATCTACGATGAAGCCCAGCGCCTTATCACCCTGGTGGGGGATATTATTAAGCTCTCCCGCCTGGACAGCCAGGTGGAGCTACCGGAGCGCACCACCGTTGACTTGTGGGAGATCTGCGAGGCCACCCTGTCCCAGCTGGAGCACGCCGCCCGCAAGAAGCCGGTGACCATGCAGCTTACCGGCGAACGCGCCCACGTGTTTGGCGCGGAATATATCTTAAGCGAAATGGTGTATAACCTGTGTGATAACGCCATTAAGTATAACAAAGAAAACGGCACCGTCACCCTGTCGCTGGAGAACACTCCCCAGGGGGCGCGGCTGACGGTGATCGACACCGGCATCGGCATCCCGGAAGGGGAGCGGGAGCGGGTGTTTGAACGGTTTTATCGGGTGGATAAGAGCCACTCCAAGGACGTGGGCGGCACCGGTCTGGGGCTATCCATCGTCAAGCACGGCGCCGTGTACCACCAGGTGGAGATCGCCTTGGACAGCACCCTGGGGGTCGGCACCGCCGTCACCCTCCAGTTCCCGCCCTTGTTAGCGGCGCAGTAGAGGGTGCCCACCGGACACCCCGCCAAGGTCTGCACAACCTCATGATGCGGGACGTCATGGCTTTGCACAAACCCTTTTGTAGGGTGCGGCGTTTACGACGCACCGCCTCCCTTTTGCACAAACCCCATAAGCCTTCCCCTTGAGGGGGAGGTGGCACGGCGAAGCCGTGACGGATGAGGTGTAGGCAACGCCGTTGCAAAGATATTGGTTCGGTGCTCTTAAGAGGCGCGCCGATATTATGCCCTTTCAGGGCTTGTACAAGCTAAAACAATTATCTCTAAAGGAGGATACCCTTATGACAACAACCCCCGAAACGTCCGGTGGTGTGAATACCGCGGCATTGATCAAGCGTATTTTTATGTTCCTGGAGGATGGGGATTTTCAGAACGCTGACGCCTACTGTGAACGCGTACTGGACAGCGACCCGGAATGTGCCGAAGCGTATCTAGGCAAGCTGATGGTGGAGCAACGCGTCCGGCAACAGGAACAGTTGATGGACTGCCGTGTGTCCTTTGAGGACAGCAACAACTATCGCCGGGTAGTTCGCTTTGGCGATGAGATGTTGGTCGCCACCCTGCAGGGGTATGTTGCGCATATCAACCGCCGCAATCAAGAGGAACAGTGGGAGAATGCCTATGCCGACGCGGTGGAATCCATGAACGCCGCCGCCACAGAGCTGGCGTATACCCGGGCGGCGGAACGCTTTGCGGCTATCGCCGCCTATAAGGACGCGGCACAGCTGGAGCAGGTCTGCCGCCAACAGGCGGAGAGCTGCCGCCAGCAGGCGGAGGTCAGCCGCAAGGAGGCAGTCTACACCCGGGCGCAGCAGACGGTAGCCACCGGTGGGGCGACCATTGCCGCCTATCAGCAGGCGATGGCTCTGTATGCCACCATCCCCGATTGGCGGGATGCCGGGGAGCAGATCGCCGCCTGCGAGACGGCTATCGAGGCGATCAAGGCCAAGGCGGAGGCTGACCGCCTGGCGCGGGAACAGCGCGCCGCTAAGAGAGCCAAGCGGAGAAAGCGGCTGTTGGCCATCGGCATCCCCACCCTGTGCGTGGTGGCGGCTGTGGCTGTGCTGTTACCCACGGTGATTATTCCTACATACCGCTACAATAAAGCCATCTCGCTGATGGAGGCGGGGGAGTATGAGCGATCCCTCAAGATGTTTATATCCCTGGATGGCTACAAGGACAGCGCGGAGTATATCCAACGCTTTGACGTCCGCGCCCTCTGGGAAAAGGAGGTGTATGGCGATACCGTTAGGGAAACCACCTATGATGAAAAGGGCAACCTGCTAAAGAGCGTCACCCAAGATGACGACGGCAACATCTGTAGCACGGAAGAAAACACCTATGATGAAAAGGGCAACCTGCTAAAGAGTGTCACCCAAGCCGCCGATGGTAGGGTGACCACCGAGGAAAACACCTACGACGAAGAGGGGAATGAAATAAAGTCTATCTACAAAAATGCCGATGGTGCTTTTCATCAGTGGGAGTATGTTTACGACGAAAACGGGAAAATGATCGAGTCCATCGGCAAAAATGCCGATGGTAGCACCTATTCCTCTGAGCAGCGGGAGTACGACCAAAGCGGAAAGCGGACACAGTGGGTTATCAAGAGCTTTGATGCCAGTGGCAATGTGCTGCGCATTACTACATGGCGCTACACCTATGACGACAAAGGGAAGATAAGCCGGGAGCTGAGCACGTCCAATGGGTCCAATGGGTCCGATGGATACGAGTGTATCAGGTACTATACCTATGAGTACTTTGAGAACGGTGACGTCAAAAGGATCCACTGGGAGGAAACGAGAACGTACGAAGGGCAGCCTGATGAGTATAGCATGGGCGAAGATGTTTTTGACGAAAATGGCAATTGGATACGCTGGGTGGAGGAAACCGATAATTACAAACAGGTAATCGACTATACCTACGATAATAATGGGAAGCGGATAAAAGAGACCGCCGAAACTCACTATAAATCGGAGAATACCGAGGATACTGTTAGCGAGACAAGATATACCTATGATGAATACGGATGTCTTGTTAAGGAGACCGGCACAAGTAAATCTGGTTCTACAACAAGGAAATATAAAACGACGTATGAAAGAAAAGATATCATTGTGACGCTGAAAGCGGAGGAGGAGCCGGAGCCTCTTGACCTCATGATCGAGCGGTAAATGCCGCTACCCGCCAAGGGTTGCACGACCCCATGGTGCGGGACGTCATGGCTTTGCACAAACCTCTTTGTAGGGTGCGGCGTTTACGACGCACCGCCGAGATCTGCACAAACCTCCGGCGTGATCGTAGGGCGGGGGCTTGCTCCCGCCGTTCGGTTTCGCACAAACTCACCAAGCCTCCGCTTGTGTAAAGGAGGGCTTTGCCCCATTTGCGGCGGCAGGGCAAGCGATGCACTTAGCCGCGGCTTTGACTTTGCACCGCTTCAATTTAACCCAAATTTAACATCGCGCCCCTTACAAACTTAACATTGCTTCGTTATGATACCATTATGGTTAAATGTGTAAATTTCTTGTAAACGGAGGACGTTCACACTATGGAAGATTTTATATCGGCTTCCTCTTTAACAACAGAGCAGTGGCTTGGTGTATTCATCGGCCTCATCGGCGGACTGGTGTTCTTCATTTTCGGTATGAACGTCATGTCCGGCAGCTTGGAGAAGATGGCGGGCGGCAAGCTGGAGCGCAGTCTCAAGAAGATGACCGCCAACCCCTTTATCAGCATCCTGCTGGGTGCGGCGATCACCATTGCGGTGCAGTCCTCCTCGGCGACCACCGTCATGATGGTGGGTCTGGTGAACTCCGGGCTGATGACCATGTCCCAGACGCTGTATGTCATCTACGGTGCCAACATCGGTACCACCTTCACCTCCTGGATCCTTAGTATGTCCGGTATCCAGAGCGATAATCTGGGCATCCTGATGCTCAAGCCCGCCAACTTTGCCCCCATACTGGCGCTGGTGGGTATTGGCATCATTATGCTGTCCAAGAACGATCGGCACAAGAGTGTGGCGACTATTTTTGTAGGCTTCGCGGTGCTTATCTACGGCATGGAGATGATGGGTGATGGCGTTGGACCGCTGGAGAAGGTGGAGGAGTTTGCCACCCTGCTCAGCCAGTTTAATAACCCCTTGATCGGTATGCTTATCGGCACCCTGTTTACCGCGGTCATCCAGTCCTCGGCGGCCTCCATCGCCTTGGTGATGAACTTCGCCGACAGCAACCTGTTGACCAACGGTATGGCTCTGCCCCTGGTCATGGGTGCCAACATCGGTACCTGTGTGACCTCCATCCTTTCCTGCATCGGCACCAACCGCAACGCCAAGCGGGTGGCAGTGCTCCACCTGACCATGAACATCATCGGCACGGTGGTGTGGCTGTCGGTGCTGATGATCGTCCAGGCCCTGGTGGATATTCCCTTCCTCAACGATCCCGCCCAGGCCAACGGCTTCTCGGTAGCGGTTTCCCACTCGGTCTTCAATGTGCTTACTGCCGCCCTGCTGTTGCCCATGAACAAGCTCATGGAGAAGATCGCCATGTGGGTCATTCCCGACAAGGACACCGAGCAGAAGCGGGTGGGACTGTTCCTGGACGAGCGGCTGCTGCTGTCCCCCTCTGTGGCGGTGACCGAGAGCAATGCCGCTACCGGCAAGATGTGCCGTTTGTCCCACGAAAATGTGTTGCTGTCCATGGACGTCTTTGATCGCTTTGATGAAAAGACGGCGGCGCTCATCGAGCAGAACGAGGAAACCCTGGATATGGACGAGGATAAGCTGGGCACCTTCCTGGTGAAGCTGTCTGCTCAGTCTCTGTCCCAGGAGAACTCCCACGTGGTGTCCAAGATGCTCCACGCCATCGGTGACTTTGAGCGCCTGGGCGACCACGCCCTTAACCTGCTTAAGGCCGCCCGGGAGATGCACGATAAGGGAATTACCTTTACGGAACAGGCACGGGAGGAGCTCAAGGTGCTCACCGCCGCCATCCGGGAGATCCTGGATATCACTGGGCGCGCTTACGTGGAGAACGACCTTGCGCTGGCGGCGCAGGTAGAGCCCCTGGAGCAGGTCATTGATGGCCTGATTGCCAAGATCCGCGCCAACCACATCAACCGTCTGCAAAGCGGTGTATGCACCATCGAGATGGGCTTTGTGCTGTCGGATATTCTCACGAACTATGAACGTATTTCCGACCACTGCTCCAATGTGGCGGTAGCCATTATTGAGGTGGAGCACGACAGCTTCGATACCCACCAGTACTTAAACGGCGTCAAGTTCGGCAATGAGGAATTTAACTCCAGCTTTGATATGTATCACGCCAAATATGCCCTGTAATGATCAGGCCGTCTGTTCGCAAGGACAGGCGGCCTTTTGCGTCCGTTTTCATTGACAGAGTATGTCGAAAATGGTATACTGGAGCCAATAAGCCTATGTGGGAGGGGTCTGTGTGAACCAGTATTACAAGGAGCTCATGGCGCTTAAGGAAGCGGAGGAATTCAAAGCCGTGGTGGAGCGCTGGCGTATTCTGTCGGAAAACATCAAGGAGCTTCCCACCGATGCGCCCATCGTCCTGCCGGACATGCTGTGGATCGCCAAGTCCGGTGTGGGGAAAACCAACCTCCTGCGCCTGATGTGTGAATACCTGTCCTCCAAGCCCAATCTGATGGACTTTTATGGAGACGTGAAGTTTTTCGAGTTTCTGCTGGGGTACTGCCCGCCCAACCGGCATTTTACGGAGCTGGGACGGCTGATGGACGCGGTGAACAACGCCGCCGGCTTCCGCAGTGAGTTCCGGGGCGTGGTGCATATCAATGTGGGCGAGTGGCTGGATCACTATGAGGAGGAGCACTTTGTCAGCTTTATGGAGTACCTGGCCCTCAACAGCGACCAGTGGCTCATCGTGCTGTCCCTTTACTCGGAGGATGAGGAAAAGCTGCACAACTTTGCCGCCTTCCTATCCATGTACATCCGCCTGGAGCGGGTGGCTCTGTCCCTGCCCCGGTCAGAGGATCTGCTGGATTATGTGGAAAGCGTGCTGGGCAAATATGGGCTCTCTGTGGATAAAGAGGCTCGTCAGCTACTGTGCGGTACCATTGAGGTGATCCGCAATAATAAGTACTTCGACGGCTTTAAGTCCATCCGCATGCTGTGCCAGGACATTGCCTACGCTATGTTCTCCCGCGAAAACATGCCCGGTTACCGGTTAACAGCCGACATGCTGGCGGAATTCTCAGCGAATAGTGCTTACGTGCATCGCACGGTAGCCAACATTGAAAAGATCAACCGCATTGGTTTCGGTGACTGACAGGGGGAGAATGGTATGAATACGGATGCCTATAAGCTGGGCAAATACGCGGGTAGCAACCAGGAGACTCGTTGGGCCACGGAGGAGGAGATCCGCGCCGCCGGCGTTTATCTGGATCTGAACGCGGAGGACTATCCCACGGCAGGTCTGCCCCTTCTTTCTAATGGGCGGGAGGCTTATGTGGACGATAAGGACACCCACACCCTCATTTTCGGCTCCACCGGCTCTAAGAAGACGCGCCTGTTCTGCATGCCCCTTATCAATATGTTTGCCAAGGCGGGGGAGTCCTTTATCGTCACCGACCCCAAGGGGGAGCTGTATGCCCGCACCTCCGGCCTGGTAAAGGAAAAGGGCTATAAGACCGTGGTGCTCAATTTCCGCGATATCGGCATGGGGGATATGTGGAATCCGCTGTTCCTGCCCTACGAGATGTACAAAAAGGGGGATCAGGAGCTGGGCGTTTCCATGCTCAACGACTTCATTTCCATGATCGCCGCTCCCCAGCGTGCCAATCCCAAGGACGTCTTTTGGGTGGAGATGGCCTCCTCGCTGGCGTTGGCGAATCTGCTGTTGCTTATGGAGGCGGCAGATCCGGAGGAGGTCAATGTGGCCAGCCTTGCCCGGCTGTGTGCCATGGATAACGAAAAGCCCTTGAGCAGATTAGCGGAGGATATGCGAGAGGATACCATTGCTGGTATGAACTACCGGGGCGTGTTCGTCGGTGCGGAGAACACCAAGCGCAGTATCTACATTGTATTGTATGGTATGCTCCGTCTGTTCAACACCCAGGAGCGGCTTACCCGGATGCTGTCCGGCAATACCATCGATATGCGCCGCATCGGTAGAGAAAAGACGGCGGTGTACATTATCGTCCCGGACGAAAAGACGACCTATCATTTTCTCGTGACCTCTTTCATCAAGCAGGCGTATGAGATCCTGATTGCCGAGGCACAGAAGGAGGCGGATTTGCGTCTGCCGGTGCGTGTCAACTTTGTACTGGATGAGTTTTGTAACCTGCCCCAGGTGCCGGATATGCCGGCGATGATCTCGGCGGCGCGCAGCCGCAATATGCGCTATTTCCTGGTGGCGCAGAGCATGCACCAGCTTCGTGGCAAGTATCATGAGGATGCGGATACCATTAAGGGTAACTGCGACAACTGGGTGTTCCTCACCTCCAAGGAGCTGTCTCTGCTCAATGAGATCAGCGACTTGTGCGGTAGCATCCGCACTGCCGATGGGAGCAAACGCCCACTTATTTCCGTATCTGAGCTGCAACGGCTGGATAAGGACAAGGGCGAGGCGCTGATCATGCACGCCCGCCAGTATCCCATCATTACCGAGCTGGCGGATATCGATATGTACGAGGCGTTTAAGGGCTATGCCCCTGTGCCGTTGCAAGAGGTGGAGGTGCCCAAAGCCCGGGTATTCTCCGCGTCTGCCCTGTGTGAGCAGGTGGCAACCGGCCAGCGCGCCTGTCCCTTCGGGCGGAGTGTTCATGGGGTGGATCTGCTGTCGGACGACGAGGACGAGGATTGATCC
This sequence comes from Acutalibacteraceae bacterium, assembly GCA_045537135.1. Taxonomy (GTDB): domain Bacteria; phylum Bacillota; class Clostridia; order Oscillospirales; family Acutalibacteraceae; genus UBA5905. The sequence goes on along the minus strand of JAZSOW010000068.1, from coordinate 24,101 downwards.
CGCAAAAGAAGTATAACGGAGGTGCCCCTATGACCGCTATCGAATTCTATGACCGTACACCTGTTGAGAATATTGTCAGCGCACTGACCATCGTGCCGGACAAGATCGTATTCATCGGCGAAAACAGCCAGATGAAGAACTTCCACGCGGTATATCAGCGGTTTTTGGAAAGCCGCGATCTGCATATTGAGGTGGTGTATAAAGGCATCAATCGCCACGACATCACCGGCATTGCTCAGGTGCTGTCTGCCATTGTGGAGCAGGAGGAGGACTGTATTTTCGACCTCACCGGTGGCGACGACCTGGTGCTGGTGGCCATGGGCATGGTCTACCAAAAATACAAGGATGTTAAGAATATCCAGATGCAACGGTTTAATGTGCTCAACGGCCGCGTAACGGATTGCGATAACGATGGTAATCCGGTGTATACCGGCACCCCTACGCTGTCGGTGGAGGAGCTGGTGCGCCTGCACGGCGGTGCGGTACGACACGGTGACGTGACGCAGGAGTATACCTATACCTGGGATGTATCTGCCGATTTCCGTGAAGACGTCAACCGGATGTGGCAGCTGTGCCGGCAGGATCCCGGTTGCTGGAACATCTGCTTGACGGCGATAGGGGAGGCCGCTGAAAAGATAGAGGGTACACCGGCGGTAGCCATGTCTCTGCCCCGGGTTTCCGGCTATCTGCAGGAGCATTCCCTGGAGACGGATGCGCTGTTTTCCCTGTTGCGCTCTCTGCAACAGCAAGGGCTTATTACCGATCTGTGCACCGATGGGAGGACACTGTCCTACCTCTGCAAGGATATGCAGATAAAGCGTTGCCTGGAAAAGGCGGGAACAGTGCTGGAGATGAAGGTGCTCATCACCGCTCGTCAGGTGCTGGAAAAGGACGGCACCCCCTATTACACTGACGCGGTCAATGGGGTGTGCATTGATTGGGACGGCAAGTTCCATGACCGGTACGACGAGACCAAGGATACCGGCAACGAGATCGATGTGGTGCTGATGAAGGGGTTGGCTCCGATCTTTGTTTCCTGCAAAAATGGTGGGGTGGAGGACGACGAGCTGTACAAGCTGGATGCGGTGACGGATCGCTTCGGCGGCGCCTACGCAAAAAAAGTGCTTGTGGCGACCTATCTTAACAAGGGGCAGGACAGCTTGCGGTATTTTCGCCAGCGCGCCAGTGATATGAATATCAAGTTCGTGGAGGGCGTGCATCGGTTAGAGGAGCCCGCGTTTCAGGATATGGTCAAGCGACTGATTTCTTCTCAGTGAGGGGATGCGTCTATGATTTGGGTTGTATGTTTCATCTTAGCGGTGGCTTTGTTAGGTATATTTGCCGTGCTGGCAGTGATTAATGCCCGCCGCCGCCACCGTGCCGGTAAGGGCTGGGGCTTCGCCGTTACCCTGCTGATCGGCGTGGTTTCCGCGACTTTTATTCTCTTTGTCCCGGTGTACATGCAGGCGCTGAGTGACAGCGGCGTGTTTGAAGCCGTGTTTGTGGCACTGCATAGCGTGATGCGGTTGTTCACCATCGATGGTGATTTTGTGCTGGTCTCCGAACAGCTCTTGGCGGTATCTGACACGTTGCACACGGCGTATAGCGCATTGCTGTCCGTCCTCTTTGTTATGGTGCCGTTGCTGTCCTCCGTGGTCGCTCTGTCTTTTGTTAAGACGGTGGGTGTGTACCGCACCCTGCTCTTTTCCTACGGTAAGCGCTGGTATGTGTTCTCCGAACTGAATGAAAAATCCTTGGCGTTGGCAGAAAGCGTACGCAGCGAAAGCGCACACAACCGCTGCCTGTTACTGTTTACGGATGTGTACAGAAAGCACGAGGAGGAGAGCAGTGAGCTTTCGATGCGGGCAGAAGCTCTCAATGGCATCTGTATGTCCAAGGATATCCTAACGCTGATCCCCATTTTTTCCGGATACTCTAACCGGGTGGATTGCTTCCTCATCGGTGAGAACGAAACGGAAAACGTCAACCAAGCGGTACAGCTCATCAGCAACCTGGATCGCAAGGGCGAGACCGGTGTATTTGTGTTCGCGACACAGCCGGAGGCGGAGCTGCTTGTGAATAACACCTTCAAGAAGCACGCCAAACAAACCGTGCACGTGCGGATGATCAACGATGCCAAGCGGCTGGTGTACGGTCAACTGGACACCCAGTGCTATGAGCTGTTTTTTGCCAACGCGCCGATGGAGCCGGATGGCAACAAGACGATCTCCGCGGTGGTGCTGGGCATGGGACGCCACGGCACCGAGATGGTCAAGGCGCTGTCCTGGGTGTGCCAAATGGATGGCTATAATTTGCGGATCAACGCCTTTGACCGCCATCCGCTGGCCGCTTCTCGCTTTGCCTCCCAATGCCCGGAGCTGATGCATCCCTCCGCCACAGACAAAGGGGAGAAGCTACTGGATATTACTATCCATTCCGGGGTGGATATCACCTCCTACGATTTCGACAAGGCTATCCAGTCTTTGCCAAGCGTCACGTATGTGTTGGTGGCTTTGGGCAATGACAGCCTGGATGTGACCACAGCGATCAAGCTGCGCACCCTATGCGAGGGTAAGGGCTGGACGCCCCGTATTCAGGCGGTGGTTTATAACAGCGATAAAGCCGATAGCGTCCACGGTATCACGAACCACCGTGAACAACCCTACAACATCGAGTGTATCGGTAGCCTGCGGGAGATCTACTCGTCAAAGCTGGTGGTTGGCACAGACAGTGAGCAGGCCGCCTACAGCCTGCATCGCCGTTGGGGTGATGGGCCAAGCTGGAGCGATGAGTATAATTACCGCGCCTCTCTGTCGATGACCATTCATAAGAAGCTACGTATCCAATGCGGGATTCCCGGTGCCGATCAGCCTGCGATAGAACGTACCGTGCAGGAACAAGATCATCTGAACCGGCTGGAACATCGTCGGTGGATGGTGTATATGCGCACAGAGGGGTATCGGTATGCGCCAAAACGTAATGACCTGGCTAGACAGCACCCCTGCTTGGTGCCTTACGACGACCTGAGCGAGATGGAGAAATGCAGAGTGATCGATTGAGAAAAAGGAGAAATACCATGGATCGTTTACACGAATATTCGGAAAGCTTTAAACTGAAATTCGAGAAGTTTCTCATGGGCTGTGATGCCTTGGAGGAGCTGGGAGCCTGGGATAAGGAACAGCACGGCGAGATGGATGCGTTCTTTGCCGCCGATATGGTGAGCGTTGTTCTGTGCCTGACGGTAGCGGATGGGAAGGTGACAGCCCAGGAGGTCGGCTACATCAACGACATCTTTGGTTTTGATTACACCGTGGCCGAGGTGGAGAGTATCTACGAAGGCTGTGCCGAGGGCATCGACTCTATCTTTGATGAGCAGGCGGAGAATGCGTACAGCCACCTGTGCCGGAGCAATGCTCGTCTGGCACAAGCCTATAAAGAGCTGGTCTGCCTGGCATGCGATATTGTCATCGCTAGCGACGGTGTTGTCTCCCGACAGGAAACGGAGCTGGCAGAACGGCTCAAGGCATGGGGTGCGCGCGATGCCGTACATTGAGCACCGCGTCGGGCAAGCCGTCACGGAGCAGGAGCTGGAGCGTCGGCTGTTGACGATGACACAAGGAATCATCTACCTGGAAGGCCCTACGCTGTGCGGAAAGTCTACTCTGCTTCGGCGTGTGCAGGCGGGGTGCCGGGCTGTGCGGTGCCTCACCGCTGAGGAGCTGATGGATGTCATACTGGAGTCGGCACGGCGAAGGCTCTCCCTTGACCGGATGCTGGCCTCCTTTGATGAAGATGTGCTTTGCCTGGAGGACGTGGATATGCTGATGGGTCGCGCCACATCCCTGGAGATGCTGGCAGAGGCTGTGGATAGCCTTTCCCGCCGAATACCGGTGGTGATCACCGGCATCCGTCTGGTGGGGGTGCTGTACCTGACCCCCGATGCCTACTATTGCTATAAGGAATAACAAAAAGCCACTCCTAAGGCGGGTGAGGGCAGGGATGAAAATAGGCACTATGTATCTTGCCTGATACATAGTGCCTTGTTGTTTGTGCAGATTGATGGGAGGCGAAAGCCTCCCTCTGTGAGGGAGGTGGCTGAGCGTAGCAAGGTTGGAAGGAGTTATCGCCGCACTCCCCCCGCCGCCTACGGCGGCACCCCCCCTCCCGGAGGGGGGCTTTCCCTAATCCCTACTCACACCCCCCTTACGGATGGCTTTTCTTACTTAAATAACGTCAGCACCAGCAGATCCTCATCCACCGAGTAGCGGATTTTCGAAAAGCCGCTGAGGGAGGACAGCTTTGCCCAGTTGTGGTTGTCAAACAGGTCATTGGAGGCTTCCTCAAGCTCTTTTACTGAGGTGAATTGCATGCTGATGATCTGCCGCCCTTGCTGTGCGGCTACCGCCGCATCCACTGCGGCCCGGCTGTAGTCCTCTACCAGTAGGCCATTGTACACATAATAGTTATATGTGGTAGCGGTGCAGTCGGGGATATCGAAGTCGCTCTCGTCTACCGTGTGGGTGCGTGCCAACTGCTCAGAGGTGATGCAGAAATACGGGTATTCCGCATCGTGGGGATATTTCATCGTTCCCTGCTCGGTGACGTGATCCTTATCATCCCATGTGACATCGATGAAATAGGTTTGGCCGTCGATGGTGACGCAGTTCCAGGCGTGGGGGCCACCGGCGTCGCCGGTGACGTAGATACATGTATAGCCCAGCTCGTTTAGAATGAGCTGGAACGCCTTGGCGTAGCCGGCGCACACCGCCTTACCGTTAATGAGACAGCCGTAGGCAGAATAGATGTACTCGCTGGAGGCCACGTGGTGAGTCTTCTCCGCCTCTGCCAGACCATCATAATCGTAGATGGTGTTTTGCACCAGGTAGTCGTGCACGTACCGAATCTGCTCAAAGGGGGTCTTGTAGGTCTTGGCCTTTGTTGCGATGGCTTCTACCTTTTGCTCCAGCGCATCACGGTATTTGTCTGGGCTCATGGTGTAGCTCCAGTATTCGTAGTGGTACAGCTCCACCGTCATGATATCTCGATTGCTGCCGGGGCGGTACTGGCCGGAGGTGAGACTGCCGCCATTGAGCCAAAAGTACTCCGGATGGTCGAAGGTGAGGGCATACACCGCCCGGGGCACCAGCTCCACGCAGGTGTCGTAATCGATGTCTGTAAAGGTGCAGGACAGCTCCCCTTGCGACACCTTGTCCAGTAACCCATTGTAGATCATCTTTTCGGTGTCGTTGAGTTGCTCATAGTAAATGCTGCCTGCCGTGTTAGAGGGGATGGGTGCCTGGCCGCTGATCGCGCCACTGTCGGCACCGCCGAGACCTATGCTGGCGATACCGGCACACACAAAAATGCCGATGATAATGAACAGGAGGTACTTGAGACAGCCGGAGCAGCCGGCGCTTTGATTACTCATGGTCGTTCCCTCCCAGCTCCGGGTGCCTGCGCGTCAGGATGTAGTTGGAGACCTTATCTGCCGTGCCATCGTGGCGGGAGATGCGATTGACGCCAAAGAAGCACAGGGCATATAGCACCACCACGAGGATATAGAAGATCATAGTCACCGTTTTGTTGTGGATGGAGGCGATAAAGCGGTAGATGCCATGCAGCAGGATGGGGGCTGCCAGGCTGATAACCAACCACAGGCCGGCACATTTCACCCTTCGGTTACAGATGCGCCCCTCTGCCAGCCAGGCTTTTTCCACCTTGGCGGCGGTGTGGTAGGTGTGCCACATGGTGTAGCAATAGCCCATGAAGATGCCAAAGAACAGATGCCCCGGCACCGAGGTGATGGTGCGCAGAAGTAGGGTGTCCCAGCCGTTCATCCAGGCGTAGTACAGGTTTTCTATCGCCGCAAAGCCTAAGGAGATAAAGGTGGCGTATACGATGCCGTCAAATAGGCAATTGAAGTGCTTAGAGCGATAGGTGAGCAGGAACAAAAGCCCCCATTTAAGCCCTTCTTCCACCAACGCTATACCGAGGAAAGCATACATAGCGCTATGTCCCAGCTGTGCTCCTTCAGAAACAAAGCTGGCCAGTCCGTGCACGTCATGGGAGATGGCATCCAAAAACAGCCTGTCAATGCCACTGTTGATCACATTTTCCAGCAGAAGGGCGGGTACGTAGGCAATGGCACCGGCGCCGAAAAGGAGACAGAGTAGTCCAAAAGGCTCCTTTTCCACTCGATCCTTCCAGTAGATGTAGCCACATAGGAGCAATGCTGGTAGCAGAGCCACCAGTGAGATTTCTATTGAGATATGCGTCACGTTCCTCACCATCCTATTAGTAGTTCCCTTATTATACCAAAGATAGTTCGCTTCCACAAGATGCAAAATGGGATGTTGCCAAAAACGCATGGCATTTTACCACATCGTTGCACACCCTTCTTGTTGGGCGCGGCGTTTACGACGCTCCGGCAGGGGGCATATAAGCCTTGTGGCGGCTCTCCTCGTAAGGAAGGCATTTATGCCTTCTGCCCGGATTTGCAAAAACTACAGGAGCGATAGGAGCAAGCCCCGCCCTAAGTCTCCACATGCAACCAAAAGCGGGTTGCCGATTTACGGCAACCCGCTTGCAAGCTCCTTTTCTGTATACAGCGTTATCCCATGTTCCGCCAGCAGGGCGGCGGTGACCCCCTGCCCGGCGATCTTGTGCCCGGTGTGGGTGCCGTCATAAATGCGGTTCACCCCGCAGCTTGGGCTACTCTCCTTGAGAATGGCGGCGGTAAGCTCATATTGGCGGCAGGTCTCCAGCGCTTTTTGCGCGCCACGGCGGTATTCCTCTGTGCAGTCCCGCCCATCGGCGGCAATCACCCGCTGTCCCACGATCTCACAGGGTACCCGGGGCGTGGGCAATCCGCCCTCACACTCGGGGCAGAAGGGGATGGCCTCGCCCGTTTCCACCAGCCGTCGCAGGGCGGGGTAGTCAAAGTGGCCCCCATCGTAGCGGCAGTCGCGCCCGCACAGGCAGGCGCTGATGAGATAGGTGGCCATGTCAGAAATACCGCACCAGGGAGATGACCTTGCCCAGAACGGTAGCCTCCTTGACGATGATGGGCTCAAAGGCATCGTTTTCCGGCTGGAGGCGGATGTGATCCTTTTCTACATAAATGCGCTTGACGGTGGCTTCGTCCCCGATGAGGGCTACCACCACATCACCGTTTTGGGCGGTGTTGGTGCGACGCACGATCACCACGTCCCGGTCAAGGATACCGGCGTTGATCATACTGGTGCCGCTCACCCGCAGGGCAAACAGCTCGCCCGCCGGGTACTGACTGCCGCCGGAGAAGGGTACGTAGTCCTCCACCTCTTCCACCGCCAGGATGGGCATACCGGCGGTGACCTTACCCAGTAGGGGAACACGAGTCACGCTTTCACCCGGCAGACGGATGGCGCGGTTAAGGCCACTGCGCCGATCAATATACCCTTCATCCTCCAGCCTCTTGAGATAGGCATGGACGGTGGAGGTGGACTTAATACCGGTGGCTTCGCAGATCTCCCGCACGGAGGGAGGGATGTTATCCTGCAGCCGTTCCTTGACAAAGGCCAGTACTTTTTGCTGTTTTTCATTCAGCGGTTTCATAGGTTACCTCCTGTCTTAGGTTGACGAACACTTGTGCGCGATAATAGATTCCTTGTTTGCCTAATTATAACACACCTTTTCCAAAAAAGCAAACATTTGTTTGTGTTTTTGGAAAAATATTTTTTGTCGGAAAAGCTTGTTCATATTTTTCTTTCGGAATATTCATTTTTTTGTCATAGAAAAGACAAAAATGAATAGTATACTGAACTCGTACTCAGGAGAGCACAAGGGGCCGCACCTGGTGGCTCTCGTTAAGCTGAGTATTTATCCTCCTCAAAACACCCCTCTAACAGGAATACCCCCTGCCGCCAGGCAGGGGGTATTCCTGTTATGTATCGTTTAGTAATGTCCGTAACGCCTGCTCGAATGCCGCATCCTGTGCAGAGGTGCGAGGGGAGGGGCCCTTAGTGCGCCCGCCGGCGCGGCGGATCTTTTTACCGATATATCGGGAGTGGAGTAGTCCGTCAATGTTATCGGCGGTGTATTCTACACCGTTCTGGTGCAGTACCCGGGCAGAGCGTGCCAGGCACATGGCGGCCAGTCCGTAGTCCTGTGTCACCACCAGATCGCCGGCGACCACCATGTTCACCAACCGAAAATCCACGCTGTCAGCACCTTTTTCCACCACCACCGTCTCGGCGCCGTCCCGGTGCATGATGTGGGCGGTGTCACACAGCAGGGTTACCGGTATGTGGTATTCTCCTGCTACATGTAGGACGATGTCCACTACCGGGCAGGCATCCGCATCCACCAGTATCCTCATAGATCCGCTTCCTCATCCAGTGTCTCCAATAGATAGCTGACCGGACGGAAGCCGTCATTGCAGGAGATCATAGCGGAGCGAGGGTTTTTCATCCATCCATCGTAGAAATTCTCACCGCCGTGGGCGAGAGCCATCACGAAGTGGGACATGCACTCCCAGGCGGTGTGGCACAGCCCCGCCGGCTTTTCCCAGCCGTTGGCGATAAACACCTGTCCCAGCTTCATTTCACAGGGATGCTCAATGGGGTTTTCGTACTGCTCCATCAGGTCGGGGTAGACCGTGCGGCGCATGACGGTGATGCGTACCTTGTTCATACTGTAGGCTCCTTCCCTTGAATTCACCTAAGTATAACACGCTCCGGCTATCCCGTCAACTCCTGCCGCAGCAGCCCCAACAACACCCGCTCCCGGCGGGATACCTGTACCTGGGTCATTCCCAGAGCATCAGCGGTGGCTTGCTGGGTGCGATGCCCAAGGTACCGTAGGCTTATGAGCTGGCGATCTTGCTCGGGAAGCCGGTCGAGTAGCTGCCGCAGGGCAAGCCGGTCGGTGATGGCTCCCTCGGGAGAGGGGGAGGGCAGGTCGATATCGCCACCCTCGTCCTCCTCCCCGGTGCGGGTTAGGGACAGGGGCGGTAGCCCGGCGCACACCGCTTGTGCCGCCTCGGCAGGCTCCACCTCAAGTTCTGCCGCCAGCTCCTCCACCGTGGGGTCCCGTCCGGTGGTAGCGACCAGCCGTTCCCGGGCGCGGGTGGCACGCAGAGATAATTCCCGCAGGGAGCGGCTGACCTTCACCGCTCCTCCTTCCCGGAACAGACGACGCATCTCCCCTAAGATCAGCGGCACTGCGTAGGTAGAGAACTGCAGCCCTCGCTGAGGCTCAAAACCATCTGTCGCTTTGATAAGCCCCACACAGCCCGCTTGAAACAGATCATCATACTCGATGCCCCGTCCGACAAATCGACGAGCACAGGTGTGTACCAGCCCCAGGTTGCCGCAGATGAATTCCTCCCGCGTTTTTTCTGTGGTCATCATGAGCGCGCCTTCACCCGCAGAGCTATGTATTTTTCCATGGTGACGGTGGTGCCCTTGCCCGGCTTGGAACGCACTCGCAGACGATCCGTAAAGCTCTCCATCACCGAGAAGCCCAGCCCGGAGCGGTCCTCCCCGCCGGTGGTGAATAGCGGCTCCATGGCCCGGTCCACATCCGGGATGCCACAGCCCCGATCTCTCACCTGCACCTGGATACAGCCGTTCTCATAGAGCTTCACCGTCAGGGTGATGCTCCCCAGCTCTTGTGGATAGGCGTGCACGATAGCGTTGGTCACCGCCTCCGATACAGCGGTGCGCAGATCGGCAAGCTCATCTACCGCCGGGTCAAGCTGGGCGGCAAAGGCCGCCACCGCCGCCCGGGCGAAGCTTTCGTTGGCAGAGCGGCTCAGGAAGGTCAGCCGCATTTCATTAACAGGTTTCATTCTCACTCATCCTTTCTTTCTCATCCCATATGGGGAGCTTGTCCATCCCCGCCAGCCGTATTACTGCTTCCAGCCGGGGGCTTGCCCCTCGTACCCGCAGGGTGCTGCCCAGCGACCGGGCCAGCCGGTACCGTCCCATGATCAGCCCGATGCCGGAGCTGTCCATGAAGCTCAGCCCTGATAGATCCAGCACCAGCATGGGACAGCGCTGTTGCATCAGTGCCGCATCGATGCGCTCCCGCACGTCTCCGGCGCCGTGGTGATCCAGCTCCCCGATGAGCCGTGCTACCAGCTCCTCCGGTTGGCGGTCAAGTTCTAATTGCATAGTTACTCACATCCTTTCAACCGATAGCTTTTCCTTTATTTTCCTGTTTATACGCAAAAAGAAAAAGCCTTCACCCCATAGGATAAAGGCTTTTCAATTATTTTTCACGCAAACCGTGGTGTCGAATGGTGGGAACGTTTGTCCTTATTCTGCCACCCGGCAGGAATGGAGTCGATTACCCCTCCAGCAGGCACACTGCGTGGGCGGCGATGCCCTCCAGGCTGCCGGTGAAGCCCAAGCCCTCCTCGGTGGTGGCCTTCACACTGACGGCGCTTTCCGGCAGATTGCAGGCAGTCGCCAGCCGCTGACGCATGGCGGGAATGTGAGGCTTAAGCTTTGGCTGCTGGGCCAGCACGGTGGCATCGATATTTACCACCCGATAGCCCTTCTGACGGATGTGCTCCATTACCCGGCGTAGCAGTTCTATGCTGTCCGCACCGGCGTAGGCGGGGTCGTTGTCCGGAAACAGACCGCCGATGTCCCCCAGTGCCGCCGCCCCCAGCAGAGCATCCATGATGGCGTGGGTGAGCACGTCTGCGTCGGAATGTCCTAAAAGCCCCTTGTCAAAGGGAATGGTCACGCCTCCCAAGATAAGAGGGCGTCCCTCCATCAGCCGGTGGACGTCGTAGCCGTGGCCGATACGCATCGTGCTTCTCTCCTTTTTCTCCATAGCGAGCATGGCTTCCGCCAGCAACATATCCTCTGGGGTGGTTAGCTTCAGATTGGTCTCCAGCCCCGGCACCAGCCGCACCGGGATGCCTGCCTGCTCCATGAGCTGGCAATCGTCGGTAAGATCCTGTCCGGCGGCTATGGCCGCCTCCATGGCCGCTTTGTACGGCGGGGCGGCAAACACCTGGGGGGTCTGCACCCGCCACAGACCGGCCCGGTCAACCGTGTCGATGATAACGGCGTTGTCGTCGGTGCGTTTGAGGGTGTCCTTCACCGGTACGGCCACGGCGGCGGCTCCAGTCTCCTGTGCCGCGGCAATAACCGCCGACACCGTCTCGGGAGTTACCAGTGGGCGGGCACCGTCGTGGATGCCCACCAGGGTGGTTTCGGGAGGTAGTAAGGCAAGGCCGTTGGCCACGGATTGCTGGCGGGTGTCGCCGCCGGCTACCACGTGGTGAAGCTTGGTGATGCCCCCTTTGGCCGCCATCATGGCAAAGGGCACCTTATCTTCCGGGCGGGTGATAAGCAGGATCTCGTCTACTGCGTCTGTCGCCTGCAGTACGGTCAGAGTGCGCAGCAGCACCGGTACGCCGCCCAGCGGGATCGCTTGCTTTGGTTGCCCCATACGGGTGGAATTGCCCGCGGCGGCTACCATCATCACGGTATAGGCCATAGCACGTGCCCTCCTTTTGTGTCTTGACGCCATTATACCGCATCCCGGCGAAAAAATCTACCCCTTTGCATAATAAAAAAGTTAGCCCCCGTCCGTGGACAGGGGCTAACCGGCATGCGTTTTAGATGGAGATCTCGTTGGCCATGCGGAACATATCCATATCGAAGGGCTTCTTCATTTCGAGTGCTTCGGTGATATCGTAGTCACACAGCTCACCCTTCTTGATGGCAACCACCCGGTTGCTCTTTCCCTGGTCCAGTAGGTGCACGGCGTAGTGCCCCATGCGGCTGGCCAGGATACGGTCGCGGGCGGAGGGAGAACCGCCACGCTGTACGTGTCCCAGCACGGTAGCGCGGGTCTCCACACCGGTAGTGTCCTCGATCTGCTTAGCCAGCTCGTTTACGTGGCCAACGCCCTCGGCCACCATGATAATAAAGTGCTGCTTGCCGGTCTTAGAGATATCCTGCATACGCTCTACGATATCCTTCTGAAAATCGTAGGGCACCTCCGGAACCAGGATACTGGTGGCGCCCACGGCGATGCCGGCGCTCAGCGCCAGCCAGCCGGCGTGGCGACCCATCACCTCTACCACACTGCAACGGTCGTGGGATTGGGAGGTGTCACGCAGCTTGTCCACCATATCCATCACCGTGTTCATAGCGGTGTCGTAGCCGATAGTCTCCTCGCAGCAGGAGATGTCGTTGTCAATGGTACCGGGGATGGCGATGCAGGGGACACCGTGGTTGGTTAGGTCGCGGGCGCCGCGGAAGGAGCCGTCACCGCCGATGACCACCACACCCTCGATGCCGTGACGGTGGCAGGTGTCCACCGCCTTCTGCATCCCTTCGGGGGTGCAGAATTCAGGGCTGCGGGCGGTGTACAGAACCGTGCCGCCCCGATGGATAATGTCGGAAACCGTACGCAGCGTCATGGGAATGAGCTCGTCGTTGATCAGGCCGTTGTAGCCGCGCACCACGCCGTATACCTCGATCCCCTCGTGCAGTGCAGCGCGCACCACTGCGCGTACAGCCGCGTTCATACCCGGCGCATCGCCGCCGCTGGTCAATACAGCAATCTTCTTCATATAGTTGTCTCTCCTTTTTGCTGACCTGATGCTATGTGGGTTGAGGGAAAATCCCCTGCTACCCCATTTTTACTCTTATATTCTACCCCGCGCAGAGGGGTATGACAATGGATTTTTATTCCAGTAAAATGTATTTTTGTTGCACGATGTGATCGCCTATCCAGGTTTGAAAATCGATGAAGTGGACATTTTTTATGACATTTGCCAAATTATTCTTTACATAGATGCATTTTTTTGGTATTATAGTATCATAAAGTTGAATATTTCCCCATATAATGGAGTCCCAAGGAGGTATAGACAATATGAAAAAGGGTACTATCATCACCATTGGCAGACAATGCGGTAGTGGCGGTCATGAGGTGGGCAAGAAGCTGGCGGCCAAGCTGGGCGTGCCGTTCTACGATAAGGAGCTGTTACGCTTGGCGGCGGAGCACAGTGGTCTGGCACCGGAGAATTTTGAAATGTACGACGAGGTGCCTACTAGCAGCCTGTTGTATTCTCTGTCGTTGGGAAACTACGGCATGGCTATGGGTCAGTACGATATGCCCATCCATCAGAAGATCTTTTTGGCTCAATTCGATACCATCCAGAAGCTGGCGGATAAGGGAGAGAGCTGTGTCATCATCGGTCGTTGTGCGGACTACGCGCTGGCTAAGCGCGAGCAGGTCATCAACGTGTTTATCCACGGTGACCCCAAGGCGCGTGTGGAGCGTCTGGTACAGCAGTACGCCGACCTCAATGCCAAGAAGGCGGCGGACCAGATGGTCAAGACGGATAAGCGCCGCGCCAGCTATCACAACTTCTACGCCGACACTCGTTGGGGCAACCCTGAAAGCTACGACCTGATGGTTAACTGTCTTAAGACCGGCATCGACGAGACGGTGGAGCTGCTGGCAGCTTACGCTGAGTTGCGCTTCCCCGGTGAATAATGTAACAAAAGGTAAGAAGTCCTCCCAACCGGGAGGACTTCTTTGCGTCTCTTGCGTTTACACGCCGAATAACAGCCACAGGTAGATGTAGGCGGGGACAATAGCCGCCAGGGTGAAGGGGATACCGATCTTGAAGAAGTCGCTGTTCTTCACCGTGTAGCCCTCCCGGCGCAGGATGCCGATGCCGGTGATGTTGGCGGAGGCACCGATGGGGGTGCAGTTGCCACCTAACGTAGCACCGGATAACAGGCCAAAGTAGAGGGGGGCGGCGATGAGGGTGGCTTCCACCCCCATTTGGGTGCTCAGCTGTGCTGCCAGACCGCCGATGACCGGGATCATAGTCGCCACATAAGGGATGTTATCGATAAAGGCGGAAATGAGCACCGATGCCCATACGATAACGGTGTACAGCATAAATAGGTTGCCGCCGCCAAACTTGACCAGCAGCCCCGCCGCCGCGTCGATGACCCCCATGTGGGAAATGCCGCCGATCATCAGGAATAGCCCCAGCAGCAGCCCGATGGTCTCGAAGTCGATCTCCTTGAGGGGATCGAGGATGGCCGCCGCGGTGCGCTTCTTGGCGAAATTATACACAAGCCCAACGACCAGCAGGCCACAGCAGATGAGGCCGTTGGTGATATCCGGCTTGTTGGGAACGAAGGAGGCGGCGATGAGCAACCCGATGACACCTACCAGTAGGATGGTGGGCACGTAGTCGGTCACCTGGGTGCGCTCGGCAGATTTGGGGATGACCGCTTTCTCTTTACGGAACAGGAAGGACAGGATCATAGCGGACAGCACCGCGCCCAGCTCCACGGCGAAGAATATGCCGGGCTTGCCGTCGTACCAGAAGAAGTCCATAAAGCTCATATCCAGAGCAGAGCCCAGCATAATGGCGGTGGTATCGCCCACCAGGGTGGCCGCTCCCTGCAAATTGGAGGATACAGCAATGCCGATAATAAAGGGCACCGGGTCTGTCTTAAACTTGCGGCAGATCTCCAGGGCGACAGGGGCTACCATCAGCACGGTGGCCACGTTGTCCACGAAAGCGGAGATCACACCGGCGAACAGGGCCATAGCCACCGCCGCCCATTGGACGGTGGGCACCTTGTCCATCACAATGTCCGCCAGCAGGGCGGGCATTTTGCTTTCGATAAACAGGGCGACAAGCCCCATGGTGCCGGCAATCATTAGCAGGACGTTAAGGTCAATGGCTCCCCAGATATCTGCCAGCGGGAGCATCCCTGTGGCGATAAAAAGGAGGGCGGAGACCAGGGCGATGTAGGGACGGTATTTACTGAACACCAGCATCAGCACGTAGGTGACGGCAAACAGGATGATGGCGACGGTCATCGTCATAGACGCACTCTCCTTCACGGTAGTTACAACCAAATATATTCGGCTATTTCCATCATTATAATATAGTTTTTGCGGCGAATCAAGTGCCAGTTATACCTTTACTTTATCCCAAAAGCGGCGGTTGTGATAAATTGTGCTTGACTTTTTCGTCTCGGTAGGGTAGAATGGCGATGTTGTATATGCTATATTTTAGTAATAAAGACTGTGAAAGAGCCAGTAGCACACGGATGTGCCTCCACAGCGAGCCGGGGAGGGTGCAAGCCCGGCGATGAGCCTCTGTGTGTGAAGATCCCTCCGGAGTCGCCGGTCGAACAGGCGCGTGGCCTCAGTAGAAACGGACGGTGTTCCCCCGTTACCGGGAAGACGTATGTTAGTACGTGCAACAGGGTGGTATAGCGAAGAGTGCGTCTTCGTCCCGTTTGCGGGGCGGAGACTATTTTTTTAGGAGGTTATCAGATGTACCAGAAAGTACCGACCAACATGAATTTTGTGGAGCGGGAGCGGGGCGTCCTGCAGTTCTGGACGGACAACGATGTGTTCCGTCAGAGCATGGACAGCCGCAAGGAAGGGGAGACCTATACCTTCTACGACGGCCCCCCCACCGCCAACGGCAAGCCCCATATCGGTCACGTGCTCACCCGCGTGATCAAGGATATGATCCCCCGCTATCACACTATGAAGGGGGCTATGGTGCCCCGCAAGGCCGGCTGGGATACCCACGGCCTGCCGGTGGAGCTGGAGGTGGAAAAGCTCTTGGGTCTGGACGGCAAGGAGCAGATCGAGGAATACGGCCTGGAGCCCTTCATCCAGAAGTGTAAGGAAAGCGTCTGGAAGGACAAGGGGATGTGGGAGGAGTTCTCCGGCATCGTCGGCTTCTGGGCGGATATGGACGACCCCTACGTCACCTATCACGACGATTACATCGAGTCCGAGTGGTGGGCTCTTAAACAGATCTGGGACAAGAAGCTTCTGTACAAGGGCTTCAAGATCGTACCCTACTGCCCCCGCTGCGGCACCCCCCTGTCCAGCCATGAGGTAGCGCAAGGCTACAAGAGCGTCAAGGAGCGCTCTGCCATCGTCCGCTTCAAGGTGGTGGGGGAGGATGCCTGGTTCTTAGCCTGGACCACTACTCCCTGGACGCTGCCCTCCAACGTGGCGCTGTGCGTTAACCCCAAGGAGACCTACTGCAAGGTGAAGGCCGCCGACGGCCACACGTACTATATGGCCGAGGCTCTGCTTGACCGGGTGCTGGGTAAGCTGGCGGCGGATAATACCCCCGCCTACGAGGTGCTGGAGACCTACAAGGGCGCCGACCTGGAGCATAAGGCCTACGAGCCGCTGTTTACCTGCGCCAAGGAGGTGGCGGATAAGCAGAAGAAGGAAGGCTTCTTTGTCACCTGCGACAGCTACGTTACGATGACGGACGGTACCGGTATCGTCCACATCGCCCCCGCCTTCGGTGAGGACGACGCCCAGGTGGGCCGCAAGTACGACCTGCCCTTCGTCCAGCTGGTGGACGGCGCCGGTCACATGACAGAGGAGACCCCCTTCGCCGGCCTGTTCGTCAAGGATGCCGACCCCAAGGTGCTGGTGGATCTGGATGCCCGCGGTCAGCTGTTCGATGCGCCCAAGTTTGAGCACGATTATCCCTTCTGCTGGCGCTGTGACACCCCCCTCATCTACTACGCCAGAGAGTCCTGGTTTATCAAGATGACCGCCGTGCGGGAGGACCTTATCCGCAACAACAACACCGTTAATTGGATCCCCGAGAGCATCGGCAAAGGCCGCTTTGGCGACTGGCTGGAAAACGTGCAGGATTGGGGCATCAGCCGTAACCGCTACTGGGGCACCCCCCTCAATATCTGGGAATGCTCCTGCGGCCATATGCACTCCATCGGTAGCCGGGAGGAGCTGCGCTCCATGTCCGACAACTGCCCGGAGAATGTGGAGCTTCACCGTCCCTTCATCGACGAGGTCACCATCCGTTGCCCCGAATGCGGCGGCGTGATGAAGCGAGTACCGGAGGTCATCGACTGCTGGTTTGATTCCGGCGCTATGCCCTTTGCCCAGCATCACTATCCCTTTGAGAACCAGGATCTGTTCGAGCAGCAGTTCCCTGCCGACTTCATTTCCGAGGCGGTGGACCAGACCCGCGGTTGGTTCTATTCCCTGATGGCTATTTCCACTCTGCTGTTCAACAAGGCTCCCTTCAAAAACGTTATCGTGCTGGGTCACGTGCAGGATGAGAACGGTCAGAAGATGAGTAAGTCCAAGGGCAACGCCGTGGATCCTATGGAAGCCCTGCAGACCTACGGTGCCGATGCCATCCGCTGGTATTTCTACTCCAACTCCGCGCCCTGGCTGCCCAACCGCTTCCATGGCAAGGCGGTGCAGGAGTGCCAGCGCAAGTTCCTTAGCACCCTGTGGAACACCTACGCCTTCTTTGTGCTGTATGCCAACATTGACGGCTTCGATTCCTCCAAGTACGTGCTGGAATACGATAAGCTGTCGGTGATGGATAAATGGGTGCTGTCCCGGCTCAACAGCACCGTCAAGGCTGCCGATGAGCACCTTGCCAATTACCGCATCCCCGAGACCGCCCGTGTGCTGGAGGACTTTGTGGACGAGCTGAGTAACTGGTACGTGCGTCGGAGCCGTGAGCGTTTCTGGGCTAAGGGCATGGAGCAGGATAAGGTAAACGCTTACATGACCCTGCACACCGCCCTGGTGACCATCGCCAAGGCCGCCGCTCCCCTTATCCCCTTTATGGCGGAGGATATCTACCGCAACCTGGTGTGCAGTGACGATACGTCCGCGCCCATCAGCGTGCACCTGTGCGATTATCCCACCGTCAATGAGGCGTATATCGATACCACCCTGGAGGCCCATATGGACGCGGTGGTGCAGATCGTGGTGCTGGGCCGTGCGGCCCGTAACGGCGCGAGCTGCAAGAACCGCCAGCCCCTTGGTAAGATGTACGTGCAGATGGAGGGCGACCTGGATGAGGACAGCCTGGCCATCATCGCCGAGGAGCTGAACATCAAATCGGTGGAATGCATCGCCGACGCTTCCGCCTTTATGAGCTACTCCTTCAAGCCCCAGCTTAAGACCGTGGGTCCCAAGTATGGCAAGCAGTTGAACGAGATCCGCACCGCTTTGGCCGAGCTTAACGGCAACGCCGCCAAGGCGGAGCTGGATGGGAAGGGCGCCATCACCCTGGCGCTGCCCAGCGGCACCGTCACTCTGTACACCGAGGATCTGCTTATCGATACGGTGCAGACCGAGGGCTACTACACGGTTACCGATCGCGGCATCACGGTGGCTATCGACACCAATCTTACCGAGGAGCTCATCGAGGAAGGCTTCGTGCGGGAGGTGGTCAGCAAGCTGCAGACCATGCGTAAGGAAGCTGGCTTCGAGGTGATGGATACCATCACCGTGTACGTCACCGGCAACGACAAGGTGGAACAACTGGTGAGCCGCAATTTCGAGTCCATTGGTACGGATGTAATGGCATCTGCCTTGACAGTGGGCGAAACCACCGGCTATGTTAAGGAGTGGGACATCAACGGCGAAAAGGTCACCCTGGCGGTGGAAAAGAACGGAAACTAAGCAAAACACTTGCTATTACACTCGGTAGGGTGTATAATAAGTACGAAAAAAAGAAAGGTGGTCATCACTATGATCGTTACCAAAAACAGCCTCATCGGGGTCATCCTGGATGAGGATCGCAACACCGCCCCCTATTTCCTGGAGATGGGGATGCATTGCCTGGGTTGCCCCTCTGCCCGCGGCGAGAGCCTGGAGCAGGCCTGCGCTGTTCACGGTGTCAGCGTGGATGAGCTGGTAGCAAAGCTCAATAAGCACTTCGGCAACTAATGCGAAAGCCTGTGAAGGGATTCCTCTTCACAGGCTTTTTCCTAGCGAGCGATTTAGACAACAGCGGGGGATTCTCTATGCAAACCTTGGGTAAGCGCTTACATACGGTGGCATCGCTCATCCGATTCGGCAGCCGGATGGCGGATATCGGCACCGACCACGCCTATCTGCCGGTGTGGCTGGTGGAGGAGGGGGTCTGCCCCAAGGCGATAGCCTCCGACATTGGAGAGGGGCCCTTGGCGGCTGCTCGCCGCACGGTGGAGGCGGCTGGCCTTGCTCACTGCATCGACCTGCGATTAGGAGACGGTCTTGCCACCGTTGCCGCTGGGGAGGTGGAGGATATCGCTATCGCCGGTATGGGCGGGGAGACCATTGCCGCCATCCTGGAGGCGGCCCCGTGGGTCAAGGATCCGTCCCTGCGGCTGGTGCTGCAGCCTATGTCGCGGGCGGAGGATCTGCGCCGCTGGCTGCTGACAAACGGCTTTACTGTCGAAACGGAGCGGCTGGTGAGGGATGGCCGTCATCTCTACCCGGTGATGGCCGCTCGGTACACCGGGGACGCCCCGCCGATGGATGATTACCGTTATTACGCGGGCTTTTTCACCCCCGAGGAGGGCAAGCCCTACCGGGAGATGATGGCCGACCACCTTACCCGCCGTGCCGCCGGCCTTTTCCGGGCGGGGGAGACGGTAGAGGTTACCCGCCTGCTGGATATTGCCGATCGCCTGCGACAGATGTATAAGGAGGAATACAATGGCAATACGTGAGATTACCGCAGCCTGCGCTTTGGCGGTAGATGCTTACGGCACGCAGATCGGTGCACTGGAAGCGTACGTCACAGAAGCGAAAAAAAGTGTCATTTTCTCCGTGATCACCCGCCTGTCTCGGCTGGAATTTGTGCTCACCACCAAGAGTAGTGTTCTGTGCCCGCCGGGCACCTTGTTTTTGCGGATCTATCCGCAGAAAAACCGCTCCCTGTGTCTGCATCTCTATGAGCTGGCGGCACCGGATGACTTCCGGTGCACCTATTTTCCTTATGTCGAGAACGCTGACCGGCTGGATGCCTGCTTTGCGGCTCTCACCGCCGTGCTGGTGGACTATATGCCTGTCGTGGAGCAGTTGGCGCTGGAGGGGGAGGCCTATGAGGAGGCCTTGTTCCAAAAGCGGCAGAGGATCCGAGATTATATTAAGGTCGCTGACAAGGATATCCCGCAGGAGGAAGAGGAGCAGGAGGCGTTCTGGGCGCAGTGGGGCGAGTTTTACGAGACCTTTGCTCAGATCGCCCGCTTTACCACCCACGACGGCTATGCGGCTTTTTTGTCCGGACAACCGGAGAAAGCAATCAAGCACTACCGCAAGGAGGCGAAGAAGGGACAGTTGACCCCCTATGAGGAACGACTGTATTCCTTCTTACATACTGCGGACGCTCACACCTATGTGGCTCTGCCGGTAGCCTGTGCTCCCATTCTCAAGGGGCGGGAGCAGCAGTACGGTGTGCGGCAGGGGCTGGAGCTGCTGGGGATGCTGGGGGTGCTGTATGCAGTGCTGGCGCCTCTGTTTTTGCTGCTGGCTTGGGGGTTGTTCGCCATCTTCTGCCGGGAGGCGGTCTACGCGCCCTTTGATTGGGTGATGGCTCTGATCTTGCCGCTGTTGCCGGCGGTGTTTGGGGCGATAAGCCTGCGCCGGTGGCTGTACCCCAAGCTGTTTTGCAAGAATACGAGCCAGTGGCTGGCGGTGGATGCGCTGGAAAACTCTCCCCTTGTCAACCGGGTATGTCACTGGATCGCCGGTATCCTTACGGTGGTGTGCGTCTACTTCAACGTGGTATTCACCCTGTGTGTGCCCCGGGTGTACGCCGACCGGTTGGTATTTGATGACGGTGCCGCCTTTCCGCTGTTGGCACCGCAGACTTACGCCTACGAGGATTTGAAAGAAGTGTGCTACATCGAGGGGCGGTATAATGACTTTGGCGACTTTATCGACCGTCCCTCCTACGTGCTGTTTTTCAGCGAGGGACGAGTCATCGATTTGGATTGGTCGCTGACGGTGGAGGATTCCCGAGAGCAGGTACTCCCGCTGTTGGAGCCTTATGTGGATGTGGTTAAGGAGTATCCCAGCGACCGAGCCCTTGCCGAGGAAAAAGCCACAACGGTGGATGGCCTGTTTGGATGGTAGCCTAAAACACGCCGGCTGTTGGCGGAAAGTAAACAGCCGGCGTGTTTTCTTTATTTTGTTACTTCGCTTACAAGGGCCTTATCATACGATGCCGATTCCACGATGGTGTTCTGTGACGTGATTCTTTGGAAAAACGCGGCATAGTCCTGCTCGTCGCCGCCCTCACGAAAGATGATATCCTGCCCGGGCTCTACAAAAAACAGGTTGTCGATGATGCGATATCCCTCCGGCATTTCCTGTGGCCCCTTCGACTTATAGATGGGCGTTACTCTGGCACCGTAGAAGGTGTTGTTACGCACGGTGATATCACACAGAGGACATTGTACAGTGTAGAGCAGCAGGTGGCAGGAGGGCTTTTTGTTGGGGCGCACGTCGTAGCCCCAGCAGTAGCCGGAATCGATGCACACGTTGTTTTCAAACAGGCAATTTTGGAACCCGGTGTCCGGCAGCTCTCCCGCTGACCACACCTCAAAGGCCTGCTGGCAGTTCCATATGACGTTATTGCGGAAGGTCATATCCACCCACCCGCTGGTGACGTTGCTTCCTTGCATGGTGATGGCCACGTCGTAGATGCCGGAAAAGCGGCACCCTTCTACCAGCACGTCGGAGGAATCCGTCCAGCATTCCACACCGTTTCCAAAACGCACCCCCGGCTCGGGGTAGCTGAGCAGCTCGGAGCCGCCGATCTCGTGGAATTCACAGTCCCGGATGATGGCGTGATGCACCGTGCCGGCGATGCCGTGCCCACCGGTGCCCGTAAAGACCAGCTGTTCCACCACCAGGTTGTCGGCAAACCCCATACAGATGATCATGCACGCCAGCTTTATGTCGGTGGCAGCGTCGGAGGGCTTCTCTGCAGACTTTACGTATACGTAGCGCTCATCGCAGTAAAAATCCCATGGGTCAGCCAGCTCTTGCAGAGACAGTCGTTTTACCGGCTTAATGCAGCCGTCCACCTTCAGGAAACCTACGTTGGAGTTGAGCTCGGTGACGTTCCCCTCCAGGTTGTCGGCATTTTTAAGGTCGATACGCCAGATGCCCTCTGCCTCCTTCTCCCATCCGTGGGGGAGGGCGGTTTTATATTGGCTGATGACAGGCTTTGGCCCCTCACCGTAGGCGCTGTAGGTTGTGGGGGAGCCGGTGTCATTGGCGCGGGGCGGGCGGATCTGCCCGAAAAAGGTGTCGCCGCGTCTAAAATACGCAGTGTCGCCGCCCTCCAGCGTCTCGTTCACCTTCTGTATGCTTTTGAATGCCGAAAGCGGGGTTTGTCCGTCATTGCGGTCGCAGCCGTCTGCGGAAACGTAATAGATTGCCATAAAACCACCTCGAGAAAGTGTTGTGTTTGCGTCTACTTTACCACATCCATCGCCCCAAGTCAATAAAAAGGAGCAAGCCTTGCAAGCTTGCTCCTTTGCTTTTTACAGGTCCTGTCGATCCGCGGCGGTCAGGTCGTTTTCCACGTTATCCCGCCCAAGATCCGTGTCGATCACCGGATAGACGGCGGAAATGGGGTGCTCCTCCTTGTGAGTTCGCCGCAGCCGCTCCGAGGGCTTTTTGCTTTTTTCGGACATTGTATCACCTCAAGGGTAGTATGCCCATCCTGTGCGTGTACACTCTCCCCGGTAACAATAAGGCGCTATTTCACAGCAAAAGTTTCATATTGTAAACCCAAGGTGGTTGTGTTACAATCAAAGTGATAAGACCGACAACAGGAGGGCTTATATGAGAACAGCTTTACGCATCGTGCCGATTGTAATGGCTCTGGCAGTGCTTCTCTGCGCTTGCGGCGGAAACGTTTCTTCGGAGTCACAGCCGACCACGGATACCACGACGGTAACCACCTCTATCTATCGTCCCACCGGAACGACGGCAACGTCTACGGTAGCCAGAACGACCAGCACCATCAAGATCATCCGTTTACCTTACAAATCCTCTACGACTACCACGACCACAAAGGCAGGCAACGGCGACAAGGAGGACGAGAACACGAACTCGAAAACAACAACCACTACAACCGCGAACCCCCCTGCGGTCAAGCCGAATCTTGTGCCAGTGGATCCCAAAAAAAGCTGATTGCCATTACGGTGGATGACGGCCCCAATGACCTTCTTAATCAGTTCAACGATCTGTTCATTCAGTACAATGCCCGAGCCACCTACTTCCTCATCGGTCAGAATGTGTCTTCTGCGCATAAAGCGGAGCTGACCCGTGCGGTAGAAAACGGAATGGAGCTTGGCAACCACTCCTATTCCCACACAAACTTTAATACCGCTGTTAATAGTGGTACGATGACGACCTATCAAGTGAAAGAGGATTTTGAGAAGTGCAACAGGGTGGTGTATAACACCGTTGGCTATAAGATGAAGCTGTTACGTCTCCCCAACCTGGCTTTTAACGAGATGATCGTCAACAACGTATGCCGCAATCTCGGGATGCCCTGCATCTCCCGCACGCTGCCCGGTACCGGTGATACCGATGCCGACTCGACGGCTGAGACGATCATCGCTCGCTTTTTGAAGGATGGCGAACTGTTGGAGGGTGCCGACTACACCGCCAACGACGGTGCCATCGTTCTGTGTCATATGAAGCAGAAGACGCTGGATGCCCTGCGGGTTATTGTTCCCGCCCTGATTGAGAACGGCTATCAGCTGGTGACCGTATCTGAGATGTTTGAGGCCTTTGGCTACGATTCCGTACCTTACGATGGCAATTTAGGCAGGATGCCCATTGCACGCCGATAAAGGATGCATAAAACCGCCCGCCTTATGAGGGCGGTTTTTACTGGAACTGCGAGTTGTACAAGGTGCTGTAGAAGCCGCCTTTTTCCATCAATTCCTCGTGGTTGCCCGCCTCGGTGATGACCCCATCCTGTAGCACCAGGATCTTGTCCGCGTTCTGAATGGTGGACAGGCGGTGGGCGATGACAAAGCAGGTGCGCCCCTGCATCAGCTCAGCCATGGCCTCCTGGATCTTGATCTCGGTGCGGGAGTCCACATTGGAAGTGGCCTCATCAAAGATCAGCATGGGAGACTGGGACAGCATGGCACGGGCAATGGTGATCAGCTGCCGTTGGCCCTTGGAAATGTTGACACCACCGTCAGACAGCACCGTATCATAGCCGGCTGGCAGGTGCTCAATGTAGCTGTCAATTTTAGCCGCTTTGGCCGCTGCCTTAACCT
>JAZSOW010000061.1:0-18731 GCA_045537135.1 Acutalibacteraceae bacterium | reverse complement strand
TACGCTCGGCCACCTCCCTCATAGAGGGAGGCTTTCGCTCCCCAGCAATCTGTACATAACAATAGGCACTATGTATCAAGCAAGATACATAGTGCCTATTTTCATCCCTACGCACACCCGCCTTAGGGCGGGGGCGTTTTTGCTCGAGAGTTACTGGATAGCACTGACCGCCTCCAGCAGGCGGCGGCGGGTGGCATCAAAGAGGTTTACGTCGTACTCCACGTCCTTGAAGGAGCGGTATACCGTCTCGCAGATCTCGTCTGCCAGCGTCTTGTCGGTCTCGGCCAGCTTTTTGAGCAGCTCGTACTCCTCCGCACTTTCCCGCTCCGCCTCCAGGCGTATGGAGATCCAGGGGCCGTCGTCGCCGGGGTAGATGATGTGGGAATCGCCAGCCGGCAGAACGATGGTCTGGCCCACATTGGTGTGGACAGGGCAGTTGGACTCGAAGGGGTTCTGCCCGGGTTGGTAGCAGTTCACCGCCCAGTGCAGGTAGCCGGACAGGTTGTGCCGGTAGTTGCCCCAGTGCAGGTACCGGGTGGACAGCAGGGGATAGTCCATGAAGCGGTTGATGTAGCCGGGGTTGCGAGGTCCACAGCACACGTAGTGCCACAGCTCACCGCCGGCGGCGCGGAAGGATTCCCATTTATCCTGGAACATCTCGTAGTGGGAATTGAGGGGGATCCACACGTCCAGAGCGCCGTGGATGTTGCCGTAGGACAGGGCATCCGCCAGCTTGATTTCCGGGGCGATGCGGTGGATGAGACCGCACAGGGCGCGGAACTCGGTGGCGCTGTTGGCGTTGGGCTCATCCGCCACGCTCATGGTGACACCCTCCAGCACCCCCTCGGCCTCCAGCACCGCCTTGAGCTGGGGCAGATACTGGGTGAGGAAGCAGTAGCCCTCGTAGGTCATGGATGGGATCTCGCCAAACAGATAGATGGTGGACTCCGCATGATGCTTGCGCCAGCCCACGGCGGGCGCCTTGATCTTGGTAAAGCCCGCTTTACGGTACCGCCGGATCTCCTCAATGAGGCCGGAGAAGTCAAACTCGAAGGTGGTCTCATCCACCTTCTTGTAGGTCACACCGCCGCAACGCTTGATGTTCTGGTGCATGCGCCGCATGCACCGCAGATACTTCTGCTCCAGCTCGTAGTATTCCGGGGATTTCCATTCCACCCCATGGAATTTGCACACCGCGCCGCCGTCAAAGCCCTGCATGATGTCCAGGGTCTCCTCCGGCAGGACGGCGGCGTAGATCTGCAGGGTGGCGGGGATAGCGCAAGCGCCCACGTTGACCGTTAGGGGATACACGCCGGGAACAGCGTCCTTTTCTACCTTCAGAGCGAGATAAATGCCGCCCACCCCATCGGTGAGCTCCACCGTGCCCTTATAGGTGCACAGGCAATCGTACAGCCAGTAGGGTGCTTCACGCTCCGGGTAATGCGGGCCTCGGTGCTCTTCCGAGATGCCGGGGTTGGCCTCCACCGGCACCGCGCGCAGGGTGTAGATCTCCGGGGTGACCCCGTCGGGCAGCCCGGCAATGCTTACCGGCAGTGTCGGATCGGTCATATCCCCCACCAGGATTTGGCAGGTGGCGTAGCCGCCGCGGGCGGCACCAATGTCTGCCTTGTCGGTAGAGCTGTCGTAGCTCCAGATGTCCGGATAGGTAAATTCAGACGACGATACAACGGTATACTTCATAGTGCGTAACCCCCTTACTTTTTTGCCATCATAGCAGAATTTTTCACGCCTGTAAACCCTTTTTGCACAAAAAATTAATCGTTTCAGGGCTTTTTGCAGTGACTTTTACTCACGTCTTGCACAGCGGTATGATCACGTTATGGGGCAGGACCTTGGCCAGCACCCGGTAGAACTTAAAGAACAGCCGGGGGGTGTAGGTGGCGCGCCCGGCTATAGCGGCATCCACGGATCGATCCGCTACCTTCTGGGGGTCGCAGTAGGGGAGTCGCTTAAAGGTCTTGGAGTTGCCCTCAATGTTGGCCACCGTCAGGAATTCCGTGGACATGGGGCCGGGGCAGGCGGCGAGGACGTTGACCCGCCGCTCCTTGAGCTCCTCCCGCAGTCCCTTGGACAGGCTGAGCACAAAGGCCTTGGTGGAGGAATACACCGTCATCCGGGCGTTGGGAGCAAAGGAGGCGATGCTGGCCACGTTGAGGATGTAGCCCC
Organism: Acutalibacteraceae bacterium; assembly: GCA_045537135.1. Lineage (GTDB taxonomy): Bacteria > Bacillota > Clostridia > Oscillospirales > Acutalibacteraceae > UBA5905. The sequence continues at coordinate 16,544 of JAZSOW010000061.1, read as the reverse complement.
CCTTCTGCATGTAGGGAAGCACGGCAGTGGTTACCGCTGTCAGCCCCTTACAGTTGAGATCCACCATCCGGCATTGGGTAGCCACATCACTGTCTGCCATGTTGGCAAGCTCCCCCACACCGGCGTTGTTGATAAGCACCGCTACCGCCGGTTTTTTCACCGCCAGCCTTTCCGTGAGGGTGGTGTACGCCTCGTCCTTTGTCAGGTCAAGGGGAACCACCGTCACCGGGATGGGGCAATCCGCCGCCATGCTCCGCAGACGCTCCTCCCGACGGGCGATGAGCCAGATGCCGTCAAGCTCCGGATGCCGCCGCCGTATGGTGCGGAAATACGCCTGTCCCAGTCCGGCGGAAGCGCCGGTAATGATCGCAATAGACATAAAAACCTCCAAAAAGTACATAAATTCAAAGATTTGCTATGGATTTTTCCATTTACATCCATTATAATGGACTATATAATAGGTGTCAAGAACCAAGAAAAAAACAAAGAAAGAAGGCTTTTTTTATGCGTCAGCTTACTATTGAACAGCTTCACAAGGCCATTGCCCAGTTTGAGCTGGGCGGCGTGGTCACCGGGATGATCCCCTACGGCAATGGGCACATCAACGCCACCAACAAGGTGCTGGTAGACCGTTGGGACGGCTCGGAGGCCCTGTACATCCTGCAGGCGGTCAATGGGGACGTGTTCCCGAAGCCCCTGGAGGTCATTGAGAACATCCGCCGTGTGACGGATTTCCTGCGCACTAAGGCCAAGGATCCCCGGGAGGTGCTGCGGCTGGTGCCTACGATGGATCGCAAGGATTGCTACGTGGACGAGGAAGGCGTCTGCTTCCGTGTGTACTGCTTTGTTACCGGTGCTGTGTGCCTGGAGCATCCCGACACCATGAGCGATTTCTACCAGTGCGCCTATGCCTTCGGTAAGTTCCAGCGGGATCTGAGCAACTTCCCCGCTGACCAGCTCTACGAGACGATCAAGGACTTCCACAACACCCCCAAGCGCTTCGGGGATTTCACCGCCGCCGTGGCGGAGAACGCCAGCGGCCGGGCGGATACCTGCCGGGAGGAGATCGCCTTCGTGCAGGCCCGGGAGGCTTTCTGCTCCGTACTGCTGGATGCCCACAAGGCGGGCACTCTGCCCCTGCGGGTGACCCACAACGACACCAAGATCAACAACGTCATGCTGGATGCCGCCACCCGCACCGCTTTGTGCGTCATCGACCTGGATACGGTGATGCCCGGTTTCTCTGTGACCGACTTCGGTGACTCCATCCGTTTTGGTGCCAACACCGCCGCCGAGGACGAGAAGGACCTGTCCAAGGTGAGTCTGGATATGGACCTGTTTGAGGAATACCTGCGCGGCTACCTGGACGGCTGTGACGGCAAGCTGGGCCCGGACGAGATTATGTTGCTGCCCGAGGGTGCCAAGATGATGACCCTGGAGTGCGGTATGCGCTTCCTGGCAGACTACATCCAGGGGGACGTGTACTTCCACACCGCTTACCCGGAGCACAACCTGGTGCGTTGCCGCACCCAGCTGCGCCTGGTGGAGTGCATGGAGGAGCATTGGGACGAGATGAAGGCCTGCGCCGAAAAGTACGCCAAGAAATACCGCTGATAGGAGTGAGTGACCGTGCTGACCTCTGCCCCTAAGCTGGCCTTGCCCGGCAATGCCGTCCATCTGATTGCCGCTACGCTGCTGGAGGGCTTTACTGCCTTTGAGCGGCAGGCTATTGCCAAGTACGGCATTCGCCGTACCGACGGTGGGCTTGCCCGTCTGCGGGCGGTGCGCCCCATTCCTGCTGATGTCAAGGCACAGGTGGCGGGTTTCTGCCACCACGACGAGGGCTTTGTCATCACCTGTGAGGGGGAAGAAGCGGTCATCTATGCCGATACCCCCGCCGGCACCGGCAATGGGCTGATGGTGTTTCTGCGTGCCCTGGACGAGGAGGGCGGCTTTGGCTATCGCCTTATGTGGGACTATCCCCTGTGCTCCCTGCGGGGCATTAAGCTCATGACTCCCGGTCGGGAGGAAATTGCCGATTTTAAGGCGTTTATCGACCTGATGGCTTACTACCGGCACAACACGGTGATGCTGGAGCTGGGCGGTGCCATGGAGTACAAGCGTCATCCGGAGATCAACGAGGGCTGGGTGGAATATGCCGCCTTTATGTCGGAATATTCCGGCAAGAGCCATAAACTGCAGGACGGCACCTTCCCCTGGCGCAAGGACTCCATCCACTCCGATAACGGTGGGGGCGGCTTTCTTACCCAGGAGGAGCTAAAGGAGCTTATCGCCTACTGCGAGGAGCGACACATACAGATCATCCCGGAGGTGCCCAGCACCTCCCACTGCGATTATATGCTCACCCGCCACCCGGAGCTTAAGGAGCGGGTGGAGGATCCGTACCCGGACACCTTCTGCCCCTCCAACCCCGCCTCCTATGAACTGCTGTTTGATATCCTCGACGAGGTCATCGAGGTGTTTCACCCCACCATCATCAATATCGGCCACGACGAGTATTATTCCATCAACGTGTGCGACCGTTGCCGCAAGCGGCTGATGGATGCCGCCGACATCCTGGCGGAGGATATCACGAAGATCCACGATTACCTGGCCGCCAAGGGTGTCAAGACCATGTTTTGGTGCGATAAGCTGCTGGATGTGCGCACCAACGATGGGGCCAATTTCGGCGGTGCCGTCAACTACGTGTATATGGGATGGGACGTGAAGGGGAAGTTCCTTGGCACCATCCCTGCCACCTGGCAGGCCCGGGAAAAGATCCCGGAGGATACCATCTGCCTCAACTGGTTCTGGAGCTTTGACGAAAAGCACGACGAGGACATCCGCCGGTTCCCGGTGGTGTTCGGTAATTTCCAAGGCTGTCAGATGCCTCATTTCCGCCGCCGTTGCGGGGAGAATACCTTCGGCGGCATCGGCTCCAACTGGGGCGGTACCCGGGACGTGTACTTGCGGCACAATGCCATCTATTTCGGCCTGGCATACAACGATGCCCTGTATTGGGACGGCACCTTTGATGACGAGGACGACGAGGCCTTTGTCGCTATGGTTGACCGGTGCTTTGCCTCTCTCTACGAGGAACATTACGGCACCGCCCCCGCCGTGGAGGTGGTGCACACCACCGACAAGGACGTGTGGCACCGGCTGTTTGCCGATGGGGTGTTCCCCTATGGGGAGGACTATGACCGGGCTTACACCGTGGGCGAGTACGTGATCACCTATGCCGACGGCACCGTCCAGCGGGAAGCTTGCATGGCAGAGCTGAACATCAGCCACAGCGGTGTGCGCTGGTATCACGACCCCGGCGAGGCACCGGTGATTGCCACCGCCGCCACTCCCGGCAGTGCCCGGGATCGGGTCGCTGTCAAGCTGCGCACCGTCGCTGGCGCCGCCATCCCCATGAAGCTGGACGGCAAGGTGTACTACAAGACGCGTTTCCCCCTGGCATATCCGGACAAGCCGGTAGAAAAGGTGGAATGTATCCTCCCGGCGGACGCCACCTGGACGGTGGACGTGAAAAGCATACGCTATTGAGAAAAAGCCGCCCGCCGTAAGGGTGGGTGTAGTTAGGGATAAATAGGCACTATGTATCTTGAAAGGTACATAGTGCCTTGTGTTTTGTACAAATTGATGGGGAGCGAAGGCTCCCCTTAATGTATAAGGGGAGCTGCCGAGTGAAACGAGGCTGAGGGGATTTAGACAAAACAACCCCTCCGAGGCGGCATAGCCGCCCCACCTCCCCTTACACAGGGGAGGCTTCTCCCAATCCCTACGCCCACCCGCCGTAAGGGTGGCTTTTTCTCGTCCATCCCTCATTTCTGCAACATTCCGCCACCTTGTTGCGCCTTTATACCCTTGATTTTGGGCGGCGGGTCTGTTATGATAAAAAGGAACAAAACCAGCCGTGATCTACTTCACGAGGAGTGGGTCTACCGCTTTGAGGAAATGGATAGGATCGTGGAGAACCTTGTCTCCCACGGCATCCGAATATTACGTAAGGAGAATGGATAATGGACTGGACAGAGGTATGCATCAAGGTTGCCACCGCTCATACGGATGAGGCGGCGGCTATCGCCAACATGGCGGTGCCCTACGGCATCTACATTGAGGATTACAGCGACCTGGAGCAGGGGGCTCGCGAGATTGCCCGGATCGACCTCATTGACGAGGAGCTACTGCGGCGGGATCGCACCCACAGCATCATTCATCTGTATATTGATCCTCAGGACAACCCCCCGGAGGCGGTGGCCTTCCTGCGGGAACGGCTGGCGGCGGCGGGTATTCCCAACGAGGTGCTGGCGGAGACCGTCCGGGAGGAGGACTGGGCCAATAACTGGAAAAAATATTTCAAGCCCCTGCCGGTTGGCGAGCGGCTGCTGATCTGCCCCTCCTGGGAGACGGCGGAAAACCCGGAGGGTCGCATGGTGCTGTCCATCGACCCGGGGATGGCTTTCGGCACCGGCGGGCACGATACCACCCGCCTGGTGCTGGAGACCCTGGAGCGGCACATCACCCCCGGTTGCGGTTTTCTGGATATCGGCTGCGGTAGTGGTATTCTGTCCATCGCCGCCTGCCTGCTGGGGGCAGGGAGTGCCTTTGGCGTGGATATTGACCCGCTGGCGGTGCGCACCGCGGTGGAAAACGGGGCGCTCAATGGCCTGACCGAGCCTTGCTACACCATCGTCAAGGGGGATCTGGCAGATAAGGTTACCGGGCAATACCCGGTGGTAGCCGCCAACATCGTGGCGGACGCCATCATCGCCCTATCTCCGGCGGTACCGGCTTTCCTTATCCCCGGTGGGGTGTACATCGTGTCCGGCATCATCGACAGCCGGGAGCAGGACGTGCTGGACGCTCTGGACAAGCTGGGCTTTGCCGTGGCGGAGCGCCACGAGCACGGCGGCTGGCTGTGTATGGTGTGCCGGCTGGCAGAGGAGTGTTGACCGATATGCCGCGTTTTTTTGTAGATACCCCCCTGACCGTGGGGAGCCATACCGCCATAGAGGGTGGGGACGCCCGGCATATTGCCGGGGCCCTGCGTATGACGGTGGGGGAGAGCCTGACCCTGTGTGACGGCCGCGGCACCGATTATGCCTGCACCGTCACCGCGGTGGAGCGGGAGCGGGTCACCCTGTCGGTGGAGGCGGCCATTCCCTCCGCTACGGAGCCCACCCTGCGGGTGACGCTGTACATGGGGCTCCCCAAGGGGGATAAGCTGGAGCTTATTATCCAAAAGGCGGTGGAGCTGGGGGTCACCGCTGTGGTGCCGGTGGTTACCGCCCGCAGCATTGCCCGGGTGGATGGCAAGGACGCTGAAAAGAAGCGGGCCCGCTGGCAGAAGATCGCCGCCGAGGCGGCGGGGCAGAGCGGCCGGGGCATCATCCCCGCGGTGGAAGCTCCCCTTACCTTCAAGCAGGCCTTGCCCCGCCTGGCGGCAGAGAATACCCTGTTGTGCTACGAGGGGGGTGGCACCCCCATCGGAGAGCTGGTGACCCCGACGGATACCGCTCTGTCCCTGGTGGTAGGGCCGGAAGGGGGCTTTGACCCCGCCGAGGTGGCGGCGGTCACCGCCGCCGGGGGGCGCATTGCCACCCTGGGGCCCCGCATCCTTAGGTGCGAGACCGCGCCGCTGGCGGCCCTGGCGGTGCTTATGGAGCGCAGCGGCAATATGGAATAAAAAACACCCGCCCTAAGGCGGGTGTTTTATCCTTCGATCTTGAACAAATTCCAAGGATAGGTGCGAGGCGGCAGAGAAACCCCCTCCACGTCCTGCCCGGTTACCGGGTGACGGAACTTCAGGTGGCAGGACCACAGGGGTAAGCCCTTCATGTCCAACGACGCGCCGCCGTATTTTTCATCCCCCAGCAATGGCAGCCGCCGAGAGGAAAACTGCACCCGGATCTGATGGGTGCGCCCGGTATATAGCTGTATCCGTACCAGGGTCAGAGACATGCCGTCCTTCACCACCGTCTGCAGTACCTGGTAGGAGAGCTTGGCTTCCTTAGCACCGGGGGTGCCGGGGCGTACCGTGCGGCTCTTGCACCGGGCGGCATCTTTTAACAGCCAGTCCACCCATTCCCCCTGGGGGGTGGCGGGTATCCCGGTGACCACCGCCAGGTATTCCTTTATAAAGTGGTGTCCCGCCATCTGCTTGTACAGTCCGGGGGTGGCCTTACTGCTTTTGGAGTACACCATCACGCCCCCCACCGGCTGATCCAGCCGATGGATCACGTCAATGCGATAAGCGCGGGTCTGCTTTTTCAGCAGGTCGGGCATGTTCTGCCGCCGTCCCGGCTCTGGAGCGGACAGCACCCCCACCGGCTTTTCGCACAGGATGAGGTATTTATCTTCATACAGTACAGGGATCATAGGCCGGCCTCTCCCGCTGCCCGGTAGGCGGCAATGTCAAAGTCATCCAGTCCGCTGTCAGCTCGTAGGTAGAGCGGGTGATGGGGATGGCCCTTTTTAGAGCGGCGTCCGGCGGTGACCCAACGGGCACCGTACGCCTCCCCGATGGCGATCATATCCCGCAGGCACTCCCACAGGTAGGGGCGCTTTTCGATGATGGTGCCCCAGGCGGCCCACACCACCGGGGTCACCCCCTGGCCACAGCCCGCCAGCACGTGGCGGAAGGCCGCCATGTTTTCCCGGTGGAGAGGCTGGTTAAGGACGGCGTCCATCCGGTCGGGGTCGGTGGCTCGCTGGGGATAGACGTTAAACATAATAAAGCTGTCGAATCCCTGGCGCACTGCAATACGCTCCACGGATTTGAGGGTGTTGTCCAAGTCGTCCGGGGCGGCGGTGGAGGGGTTGATGCCGATGCAGATGAGGGGGTTCTGCCCCCGGGTACCTAAGATGTACCGGTAGGGCAGAAACCGGCAGGGCACGTACAGCCAGCGCTCCCGGTCATAGTCGCAGGGGGCGGTGCGCTCCTCCTCCAAGGCTTCCGCAAAGGAGCAGATAGCGAGGGTATCGGTATCCGCGGTGGGTGTGTACATAAGCAGAGCTCCTTTCGGTAATCAGAAGCAGCAATCGTCTCCCAGGTCACAGACGCCGCAAGGGTCGGCGGAGCTGTCGGTGTTGCCGGTGCCGCTCTCTACGGTGGAGCAGGGGTCACAGGGGTCACCGCTTTTGTTGGTTGGCGATGGTGCCACCGTGACCGGGTTGAACACCTGGCGATTGGCGGATAGCGGCTCGCTCTCCGGGGGTGTGTCGTAAGCCAGGGGCTTGCGGTAGGAGGCGGGTGTACAGCCGGTAACCCGGTGGAAAGCCTTGTAGAAATTGGTGCTGTTGTTAAAGCCGCAGGCGGTGGCGATATCCGTCAGGTTCATGTCGGTGGTACGGATGTACTCAATAGCCCGGCGGATGCGCTGTCCCACCACGTATTCCACCGGGGGTAGGCCGTAGCACTGCTTGAATAGGGTGGAGAAGTAGGAGGTGCTTACGTGGGCGATGGCCGCCAGATCCGCCAGGCGAATCTCCCCATCCAGGTGCTCCTCAATGTATGCCAGTACCCGATTCATGCTTTCCAGATCCCCACTGCGCAGGGTGGTGGTATTCTTACTTAGGTTGATGCAATCGTAGCAACGCACCACCGTGGCCAGGATGGTCTGTAGCTTCACCTTTACCATCAGCTCGTAGCATTCCCGTTGCTCCTGGCACTCCTGCCAGATCTCACTGAACAGCCGGGAAAGCTGGGCACCGGCAGGGTTGTGGCGATCCAATCGGCAATGGAAATCCGCCGCCCGTTGGAAGAACATCATCAGCAGGCGAAAATCCATGTCGTTGCCCATGGCATTCCAGATAAACAGGGGATCCATGTGGATGACGATGTGCTCCAGGGTCTCCTGCCCCAGTATGAGATTGTGATGGTCGGTAGGGGCAAAGAGGAAGATGTCCCCCGGGCGCATATCGTATTCCATGTGGTTGACCTGATAGGTGCCGGTGCCCCGCACCACGCAGGACAGCTCCAAAAAGGCGTGATGGTGCCGGTCCAGCTTGCGTGGGCCGTTGATCACGTGGTAGTTGATCCATATTAGGCGTTTGCCGTTTTTTCCTTTTACATACATAACGTATCACTCCTACTGCTTATTAAACCATAAAACCCAGCCGGTTGCAAGCATAATTCTACCGTTCCGGGGGAGAGTAAGAGGGAAAGGAGTGATCGTATGGATGAAAAAGAACGTAAGCGTCCCCGGGTGATCCCCGAACCGGACAAGGTGCCCATCGTGGACCCCATTATTGCCGCCGATACCCTGCCCCGGCAGGGACGAGGGAATATCCAATCGGATGTGAGCGGCTGGTACACCGGCACCCCTGTGGATGGAGATGTCCCGGAGCAGGACGCAGATGATCTGTGAGGGTTAGAGGTTAGGAATTAGGAGTTAGGAGCGACAGGGTTTGTAGGGTGTGGCGTTTACGACGCACCGCCAGATTGACCTGCAGAATAAACCAAAAGGGCGAGAACAGCGTTCTCGCCCTACGTATTTATCGGTTGCGTTGTTTTCGGCGTTGCATCACTGCTTTAGTTTCCCTCTCGGCAAAAGCACACGCCTCATCAAAGGCGCGGAAAAGCCAGGTATCCCAATCCAATACAATATCCCGACTGTTGATACACAAAAACTTGCCCCTTTTGCAAGCAAAGACGTATTCTCTCTGTTTTTCCGGAGGTACAGTTTTACAAGAAGGATATACAACGAGGTTTCCTCCCTCATTGTCCAAAACGAGGTATTGTCGCTTATTTTCTATGAGTAGATCAGAAACCGATTGCGTGATGCGGTCGACATCGTCATTCTCGCAAAGAAAGGCGAATGTGTTCTCATTCCGGTATTCGTACAGTTCATATCGCATACGACACCCCTCCAAGCCTATTTTAACACAAGCGTATACCATTTGCAATACATTTGTTATGCATACGACGGGTGCATTGCGTAATACAATAGCATTGCAAGAGGTGATCGTATGAAAAAGTTTCATCTGCCGTCTGTGCCACCGACGACGAATAAATGTGTCCGTTTCCCCAATGACCTTATTGAACAGATCGAAGAGGCGACTCGCGGGACAAACTGTACGTTTTCCGCTTTTGTTATTGAAGCGGTGCGGGTGGCTTTGGCCGATCTTCAGGATGAAAAATAACAAGAAAGGGCGGCGTTGGCCGCCCTTTCAGCCGAGAGAAAAAGGGCGGCCTGCGTCGCCCTTTTTCTCTCGGCTGAAACAAAACGGAGACAAGCGCATGCGCTTGTCTCCGTTTTGCCGCCTGCGGGCGGGTTTATCCGCGGGTTTACACCCGCTCGACGCACAGGGGAACCCTGACGGTTCCCCCGCACACACCCCTTCCCTCCGTTTTCTGAATCCGCAAAAGGTTTTTTGACACTCAAAAGGGCGAGAACAGCGTTCTCGCCCTTTTACTATGCGTTTTTATGCGAAGCGGGTTTCCACCACCCGGTTACAGCTGTCAGGGGAATACCGCCAGTAGGTCAGCGGCCCCTCGGTGACAAAGTACCGGGGGATGGGGGGCGGCTGGTGGTCGTCCTGGGCGTCGATGAGTGCCAGCTTGATCTTCAGCTTTTCCGGCTGGACGCTCTTGATGTACACCGCCGCTTGCTGTCCTACACGCACACCCTCCCGGGGCTCTGCCAGCCCCGCCAGGTTGGGGGTCAGCTCCACAAAGATGCCGTAGGGTTCCACCGAGCGCACGATGCCGGCGATGGTCTCCCCCTCTTTAAAGAGAGCGGCGTTTTCCTCCCAGGTGCCCAGCAGCTCCCGGTGGGACAGACACACGCGCCCATTTTCCAGCGAGGATACCACCCCCAGGATCTCCTGCCCGGTCACAAAGCGGTCACGGGGATGGGAGATGCGGCTGACGGAAATATCCGCAATGGGCAGTAGGGCAGGCAGACCGCACCCAATGTCGCAAAAGGCTCCAAAGGTCTCCAGACGGGTGATGCGGGCGGGGATCACGTCTCCCAGCCGTAGGTGCTCCAGAAAATTTTCCCGGCAACGTTCCTGCGCCAGACGGCGGGACAGCACCGGCTGGCAACCGTTTGCCGTCTGCCGAAAGCCGGTAACGATGAAGCACACCGGCTTGTTGACACGGGTAATAAGCACAATGTCCTTGGTGGTTCCCTCGGCGATGCCGATGGCCCCTTCCGCATGGGGGATGATCCCCTCACCGCAGGGGAGCTGTACATACAGGTTGTGCTCCACGTCACACCGCACCGCCCGGGCTTCCAGCAGGGTGCCGTCGGTCTCGGCCTGCATCAGCGCCGTGATGGTGCTGATGGCCGCTTGATTTTCCGGTGTGTGCAGAAGGCCGCCTTCCGGCAGATAACGGTTCGTTCTCTCCATAAACATACCATTCCTTCCCTTTTCTCAGGTAGCCGATGGACACCGGCTATGGGATATATATGCGTCCGTGATGCCTGTTAGAACAGGCTGATGATAACGTCCACATACGTGATACCGGTCACAATGAGCGTGGCCAGTAATACGCCTAAAACGATCGCCGGGAAGGCTTTCTTGAAGGGGACGTTCAGCAGGGAAGCCAACAACGCGCCTGTCCAGGCGCCGGTACCCGGCAAGGGGATTCCCACAAAGAGCACAAGGCCCCAAAAGACCCCTTTAGCCAGCTTATCCTGCTTACCCAGCGCCTTGTTCTCCAGCTTCTCCACCAGGGGGCGGAGCTTCCGGGTGCGTTTAAGGGCGTTGAAGATCGGCGTGATAAACCACAGAATAAAAGGGACTGGCAGCAGATTGCCAAAGATGCCTAACGGAACAGCGACCAAGGGGGAGACGCCCCAAGCTCGTGACATGGGAATAGCGAGACGCACCTCAACGATAGGAAGTATCGATACAATAAAGGTAACCACTTCACCGGGCAGCAGATTGCGTAGCCAAGCAATAAATCCGTCCATACGAAACCTACCTTTCTTTTACCATTCCTATGCGTTTTCCTCGCGACAGATGCCAGTATAGCACAGCCGTCTGGAGAAAACGGCTGTTTCCTGTCGAGGAAAACGTGGTTTTTTATTTTTTACGCCTGTCAAGGGAAAAAGGGCAAAAAGCGCCGAAATAGGTGCCTTTGAGGCAGATCCGGATTGCTCGTGTCCCCTTACAGCAGGGTGATGCCGTGAGCCTTGCAGGACTCCACCATGTCCGGTGGCCAAATGGACACCTGTACCTCCCCGATGTGAGCCTTTTCCAGCATAAGCATGCACAGCCGGGATTGGCCGATGCCGCCGCCGATAGTCAGCGGCAGGGTGCCGTCGAGGATTCCCTTGTGGTAGGCGTGTACCAGCCGATCCTCCGCCCCCGCCGCCGCCAACTGGCGGCGCAGAGCGGGAGCGTCCACACGCACGCCCATGGAGCTGATCTCCAGCGCCCGCCCCAGGACGTTGTCCCAGTACAGCAGGTCCCCATTGAGGGTCCAGTCGTCATAGTCGGGGGCGCGGCTGTCGTGGGGCTCGCCGTTTGCCAGCTTGTCGCCGATCTGCATGAGGAACACGGTGCCGTACTCCCGGGTGATGGCGTTCTCCCGCTCCTTGCCGGTCATACCGGGGTAGCGGTCACAAAGCTCCTGGGTGGTGATGAAATACACATCCTCCTTGAGGTTGGCTGTGAGCAGGGGATATTTCTGCTGTAAGAGCTTGTTGGTATCTGCCACCGCCTTGACGATGCGGCGCACCGTATGCTGCAGATATTCCATGCTGCGCTGCTCGGGGGTGATGACCTTCTCCCAGTCCCACTGATCCACAAAGATGGAGTGGGTGTTGTCCATGTCGTCATCCCGCCGGATGGCGTTCATGTCGGTGTAGAGGCCCTCCCCGGGGCGAAATCCGTAGCGCCCCAGGGCCACCCGTTTCCATTTGGCCAGGGATTGCACCACCTCGGCGTGGGCTTCGCCCATGCCTCGTACGGTGAAATCCACCTTGCGCTCCACGCCGCTTAAGTCGTCGTTGATGCCGGTGCCGCCGGTGACCAGCACCGGGGCGGTCACCCGCTCCAGATGCAGGTTTTGCGCCAGCAGTACCTGGAAGGTATCCTTAATGACCTTGATGGCCTGCTGGGTCTGCCGCAGGGTCAGTTTGGGGTCATACTCGGGCACGAATTGGCATTGTGTCATAGGTTTCAGCTCCTTTTTATCGGATGCCGCCGACGGTGCGGGGGAACAGCAGCACGTCGCGGATGTTGGACACGCCGGTCACATACATGATGATGCGCTCAAAGCCTAGACCGAATCCGGAATGAGGCACCGAGCCAAAACGGCGCAGGTCGAGATAATCCTGGTAGTCTGCCAGATTCATCCCCCGCTCCTCCATGGCGGCCAGCAGCTTGTCAAGGTCGGCCTCGCGCTCGGAGCAGCCGATGATCTCACCCACGCCGGGCACCAAAAGGTCGGTGGCGGCTACCGTCTTGCCGTCAGGGTTTTGCTTCATATAGAAGGACTTGATATCCTTGGGATAGTTGGTGACGAACACCGGCTTCTTGAACACCTCTTCGGTGATGTACCGCTCGTGCTCAGTCTGCAGGTCACAGCCCCAGCTCACCGGGTACTTGAACTCCACATCCGCCTTTTCCAGGATCTCGATGGCGTCGGTGTAATCCAGCACCTTAAACTCGTTCTCCACCACACCCCGCAGCTTGTCGGTGAGGCCGGCCTCAAAGAACTTTTCAAAGAAGGCAAGCTCGTCCGGGCACTTCTCCATCACGTCGGCGATGATGTACTTGATCATCTCCTGGGCGATCTCGATGATATCCGGCAGCTCCGCAAAGGCTACCTCCGGCTCCACGTGCCAGAACTCTGCCACGTGGCGGGGGGTGTTGCTGTTCTCCGCCCGGAAGGAGGGGCCGAAGGTGTAGATCTTGCCAAAGGCCATGGCCGCCATCTCACCCTCCAGCTGGCCGGACACGCTCAGGCCCGCCCGCTTGCCGAAGAAGTCATTGGCATAATACTCCTCGGCGCTCTTATACTCCTCGGAGTAGCCGATGGTGGTCACCTTGAACATCTCACCCGCGCCCTCGCAGTCGCTGGCGGTGATGAGGGGGGTGTTCACGTACACGTAGTTGCGCTCCTGGAAATAGCGGTGGATGGCATCCGCCATGACACTGCGCACCCGGAAGATGGCGTTGAAGGTGTTGGTGCGCACCCGCAGATGGGGGATGGTGCGCAGGAACTCCAGGGTGTGGCGCTTCTTCTGCAGGGGGTACTCTCCGGGACAGGTGCCCAGCACCGTCAGGTTGGTAGCGTTGACCTCCACTCCGTTGCGCTCGCTTTCCACCAGCGTGCCCTCCACCTTGAGGGAGGTGCCGATGGGCATATAGGCGCCAACGTCCGGCATGGCGGTCTTGTCCAGCACGATCTGCAGGTGCTTGAGAGCGGTGCCGTCGTTGAGCTCCAGGAACGCCACGTTCTTGGAATCCCGGGAGGTGCGGACCCAGCCGCACACGGTCACGGTGGTGCCGATGAGGCCTCTGTCGGTAAACAGCTGCTTGATGTCGATGTGTTTCATAGTATGTCGTCTCCTTTACAGGTTAGTATAAGGTGACACAGATAATCCGAACCTGCTTCAAAAAGGCGGATTTCCGTTCACCCATCGTTAAAATGCTCGCGAATACTGTATGTATTCACGAGTATTTTAACAATGCCTCAGCAGAAAATCCGCATCACAAAATCTGATTCGGGTTTAAAAGCTTTGGCTAGGGAAAAATAAAAACGCCATTCGTCCCAATCTCTTAGGACGAACAGCGTTGTGCTCGCGGTGCCACCTAAATTGCCTGCCGTACACGGCAGACCCCTCAGCCTCTGACAAGGCATATCCGCTTAACGCGCGGCTCACGGCGCCCCTACTGACCCCGAAGGGTGTTCAGCTTGCAACTCGGGAGTGTTATTCGCGCAGCGGCTTATCCGTCGGGCTTACACCGTCCCCGACTCGCTGAGGGCGCCTCTCTGCGGTACTTGTCTCCGTCACCGTCATTGTCCAGGGTAACGATAGCATATTCAAAAGGATTTGTCAAGACATTTGTTTTTTGCGGATGTAAAGCACGACCGCTACGGCGATGGCTGCCAGCGTCGCCACCCCCAGCACGATGCCCAGGAGGATATACAGTGTGCTGTTGCCGCCGTTCCCCTCATCCGGTGCGGATACGGTGTCATCCTTCTCAACAGGAGCTGTCTGGGAGGGCGCGGTATCTCCGGCCACATTATGGGTGGTGGTCGTGGTGACGCAGTTGGCAGTACCCCTCACCGTGGTCGTGGTGGTGCCGGCGGTGGTGCTCACAGGTTTGGTGGTCGTGGTCACCTTTCCGGTGGTAGTCGTGGTGGTTGCTGTGGTAGTCGTGGTGGTGGTCGTGGTGGTAGTCGTGGTGGTGGTTACACCGGCGTACCGCTCCAGAGAAGCCATCCACAGAGCCACGTGGGTGGTGGTGGCATCGTAGCCGTCGGTGTTCAGGTGGATGCAATCATCGCCCCCGGGGAAGTGCGTCGCGCCCCCATCCACGTCGATGATATCTCCGCTGTAGGCGCGTCCGTCGGCGGTCTTGCCACCCCACAGGTCCAGGTAGGGCACCTTCCACTTCTTGCACAGCTCGATCTGCCGGTCGATGTAATCCTGCTGGGTGTATCCCTCGGTGGTGCGGGTCACCCCATCGGTGATGCCGCCGTAGGAGGAATCCGGGGTCTTATACGTGATGATAAAGCCGATGCGGGCCCCCGGATAGTAGGTGGTGGCAGTATACAGCAGCTCCTCAAAGGCACCGGAGAAGGTGGTCGTGTCAAAGTCCGCCGGGTCGAAGGAGCCGGACACCGTTCCCAGGGGGGCTACGGAACTCGCCGGAGCGGGCTTCTGGTTAGCCCCCATCATATCGTTGAACCCCCCCTGCAGGATCACGTAGTCGAAGGTGCCGTATTGGTTGTCCTTTAGCTGCTGGACGATGCGGGTACGGTCGGCAATGTTGGTTAAAGCCGCCGCCGCTTTGGCCGCTTTGGTGGTGACCATATAGTATTCCTTCTCCAGGCGCAGAGACCAGCCGCCGCCGTTGGAATAGTTTCCTTTTCCATAGGCCAGATCCCGCCAGCCGGCACCGATGCTGTCCCCGGCAAACAGGGCGGTCTTACCCGCCAGGGTGCCGGTGTTGGGTATCGCCGCCGCCACGGGGAACGTCCCCATCAGCAACAGGCACGCAAGGAAAACCGTCAGTTTTTTCATATTATTCGCCCTCCTCACCAAACCACAGGGTGGTATGGCTGCAAACCTCTTTAATTTTATCCCGCAGAGCCGTAAGATCCCGGAAGGCATCCGCCTTCTGCGCCGGGTTGCGTAGGATGGCCGCCGGGTGGAGAGTGCCCATCATCCATACCCCGTTTTTCTGTATAAGCTGTCCGTGCTGGCGTGTGACCTTGAAGTCCGGGTCGATGAGCCGGCAGGCGGCGACCCGCCCCAGGCATACGATGATGCGGGGACGCAGAAGGGCGGTCTGTTGCCGTAGCCAGCCGATGCAGGCCTCCTGCTCCTCCGGGAGCGGGTCACGGTTTTGGGGTGGGCGGCACTTGACGATGTTGGCAATGTAGATATTCTTCTGCCGGGAGAGTCCTACCCCTGCCAGCATCCGGTCAAGGAGCTGCCCGGCGGCGCCCACAAAGGGCTCTCCCTTTGCATCTTCATTGGCACCGGGGCCTTCCCCCACAAACAGCACCTCGGCGTCGGTGACCCCCACGCCGAACACCACGTTCTGCCGGGTAGCGGCTAAAGTACAGGCGGTGCAGCCCATACAGTCTGCCTGCAACGTGCGCCAATCGCCCATGAGATCCGCCCCTTTCACTCTATTTATTTGCATAATAGCATATTTCCTCTTGAATTACCAGTCTTTTTGAGTTACAATATTGTAACAAACAAAACAAAGGAGTGTTTTTATAATGTCTATGGAAGTTTTGGTAGAGACCTCTGCCCGCCATATCCACCTGTCCAAGGAGGCGCTGGAGACCCTGTTCGGCGCCGGCTACGAGCTGACCAAGAAAAAGGATCTGTCCCAGCCCGGCCAGTATGCTTGCGCGGAGCGCGTGGACGTGGTCGGCCCCAAGAAGACCATCCCCGGCGTGTCCATCCTGGGTCCTGTTCGCCCCGAGACCCAGGTGGAGCTGTCCCTGACCGACGCTCGCTCCATCGGTGTGTCTGCGCCGGTGCGTGAGAGCGGCGACATCGCCGGTAGCGGTGCATGCAAGTTGGTGGGTCCCTGCGGTGAGGTGGAGATCAGCGAGGGCGTGATCGCCGCTATGCGTCACATCCACATGACCACCGCTGATGCCGCCCGTATGGGTCTCGAGGACAAGCAGATCGTGGAGGTCAAGATCCCCTGCGAGGGTCGCACCCTCACCTTCGGTGACGTGGTGGTACGCGTCAGGGATAAGTACGCCCTGGCTATGCACATCGACACTGACGAGTCCAATGCCGCCGGCGTGGCTCCCGGCACCATGGGCATTATCATTAAGTAATTTCTTATCCGCAACAACAAAGGCCGCTGTTCGTGAGAAC
>JAZSOW010000024.1:0-25529 GCA_045537135.1 Acutalibacteraceae bacterium | reverse complement strand
GATCGCCTACGTGCACGTCGTCGATCACAGCTCGAAGGGCGCGCCGCCCGTCCCGGCGGAGGTCAAGGAGTCGATCCGCAGCCACATCGGCGGGACGATCGAGCTCTCCGGGGGCTACGACGCGGGGCGCGCGCGCGCCGACCTCGTCGAGGGCAAGGGCGAGCTCGTCAAGCTGGTCAAGGACATCCTCCTGCCCGTCGGCAAGATGGATGGCGACAGCCTGCCTGTTTCCGTGTTCATGGATCATGCCGACGGTACCTTTGAGCAGGGCGCTGCCGCTTATGAGAAGCGCGGCGTTGCCGTGATGGTCCCCGAGTGGGATCCCACCACCTGTGCTAAGTGCAACAAGTGTGCCTTCGTTTGCCCCCACGCCACCATTCGTCCCTTCGCGATGGATGAGGCTGAGGTCGCCGCTGCGCCTGCTGCGATGAAGAAGCACGCGAAGCCCATCGTCAAGACCAACTACACCTACACCCTGGCGGTCTCTCCGCTGGATTGTATGGGCTGCGGTGTCTGCGTCGGCGTTTGCCCCACCAACTCTCTGAAGATGGTGGCTCAGGAGACCCAGGCCGCTCAGCAGGAAGTGTTCGACTACTGCGTGGAGAAGGTCACTGAGAAGCCCGAGACCACCGGCAAGACCGTTATCGCCAGCCAGTTCAAGAAGCCTCTGCTCGAGTTCTCCGGCTCCTGTGCCGGCTGTGCCGAGACGGCGTATGCTCGCCTGATCACGCAGCTGTTTGGCGATCGTATGTACATTTCCAACGCTACCGGTTGCTCCTCCATCTGGGGTGGCCCTGCCGCGACTTCTCCCTACACCACGAACAAGGATGGCCACGGCCCCGCCTGGGCGAACTCCCTGTTCGAGGACAACGCGGAGCACGGCTATGGTATGTACCTGGGTCAGAAGGCTATCCGTAGCCGCCTGATCGACGAGGTCAAGGAGATCGCCGCTTCCGAGAAGGCTTCTGACGCTGTGAAGGCCGCCTGCGAGGCTTATCTGAACACCGTCAACGATGGCGAGGCCAACACCGCCGCCTCCAAGGCGCTGGTTGCCGAGCTGGAGAAGCTGGATTGCGATTGCGCCGCTCGCAAGGACATCCTTGCCAACAAGGAGTACCTGTCTAAGAAGTCCGTGTGGATCTTTGGTGGCGACGGCTGGGCATACGACATCGGCTTCGGTGGTTTGGATCATGTCCTGGCCGCCGGCGAGGATGTGAATGTCATGGTCTTCGATACCGAGGTGTACTCCAACACCGGTGGTCAGGCTTCTAAGGCCTCCAACATCGGTCAGGTAGCGCAGTTTGCTGCCGCCGGTAAGGCCATTGCGAAGAAGAGCCTGGCGGAGATCGCTATGTCCTACGGATACATCTACGTGGCGCAGATCGCCATGGGCGCTGACATGAACCAGACCATCAAGGCTATCGCCGAGGCGGAGGCGTATCCGGGTCCGTCCCTGATCATTGGTTACTCTCCCTGTGAGATGCACTCCATCAAGGGCGGTATGGTCAACTGCCAGGCTGAGATGAAGAAGGCTGTGGATTGCGGCTACTGGAATATGTTCCGCTTCAACCCCGCCGCCAAGGCCGAGGGTAAGAATCCCTTCACCATGGACAGCAAGGCTCCTTCTGCCAGCTACCGTGACTTCATCATGAATGAGGCCCGCTACGCTTCCCTGACTCGTTCCTTCCCGGATCGCGCCGAGGAATTGTTCACTAAGGCTGAGGATACTGCCATGGCTCGTTATGAGCACCTGGTGCGCCTGGGCGAGTTGTATGCGCAGAACGTCTGATTTCCATCAGATAGCCTAACGCGATAAAAATCACCTCCCGCCAGAGGCGGGAGGTGATTTCTTATGTGTATAGTATGAAATGGTTTTTACGGCAATCCAGGATACCATTCCTTCGCAGTTTGCTGATCTCCGAAGACAGTCCACTTCGATCTACTTCCAGATAGTCGGCCAGCTCTTGTCGATCAAAGGGAATGGTAAATGCTTCGCTTTGCGCTTTCTTGGCTTGGTACGTCAGATAGGTCAGTAGCTTTTCCCGGGTAGTCCGCTTGGCGAGCACGTCGATCTTCTGATGAAACACCAGATTCTTGGCGGCGAGGCTTTTCATCAGGTTAAAGATCATCTGTTGATGAAAGCCGCAGTTGTTGGAACAGGTGTGCAGGATGTGCGAGCAGTCAATAAGCATGATCTCACTGGGCTCAGTGGCGACCACGGACACCGGTAGGGCACGTACCTGAGCACAAGCAAAGGCTTCCGCAAAAAGGTCGCCGGGCTCTATAAGACCCAGGATGCTTCGGTTACCGTAATAGTCCACCTGCTCGATTTGTGTCGCTCCGGACAGAAGTATGCCGATGAATTTAGCTGGACTTCCTTCTGCAAAGATGGTATACTTTTTATCAAAGAATTCCACCTTTGCCTTGAGGCAGTCAAGCATAGCCAGTAGATTCTTATCCTGTATCCCATCAAACAGCGCACACCTTCGCAAAACATCAAAATATTTTTTCATAATCCTCTCCATTTGTTGAAAATTCAACAGACTCATTGCTTTGATTATACTATACTGGAATCACAATAGCAAGGAGGAATGTATGATGCTTCGAAAAATTATTAAAATAGATGTAGATAAATGCAACGGCTGCGGTGCGTGCGCGGCGGCTTGTCATGAAGGTGCTATCGAGATGATCGACGGCAAAGCGCGGCTCACTCGCGAGGATTACTGTGACGGCCTGGGGGATTGCCTGCCGGCTTGCCCCACCAACGCCATCGCCTTTGAGGAGAGGGAAGCTCCGGCCTATGACGAGGAGGCGGTACGGCATGCGAAGATGCAGAATCATGGGGTCAAGCTACCCTGTGGTTGTTCCGGTACCCAGTCCAAGGCGATCCGCCGTCCTGCGGCAGCGCCGGTCAGAAGTGCGGCTGTCACAAGTCAGCTGTCCCAGTGGCCGGTGCAGATCAAGCTGGTACCCGTCAATGCTCCCTATTTTGACGAGGCGAACCTGTTGGTTGCCGCAGACTGCACTGCCTTTGCCTACGGCAATTTTCACAATGAGTTCATCCGCAACCACATCACGCTCATCGGCTGCCCCAAGCTGGACGAGGGAGATTACGCGGAAAAGCTGACCCAGATCATCGCCAATAACAACATTAAAAGTGTAACCATCGGTCGTATGGAGGTGCCTTGTTGCGGCGGCATCGAAAACGCTGTCAAGCGTGCTCTGCAAGCCAGCGGCAAGTTTATTCCCTGGCGAGTCGTGACCATCTCTACGGTCGGAACAATATTAGAATAAGGGGGAAAACACATGAATATCACAGATAGCGTCATGTACGTCGGCGTCAACGACCATCGGATCGACCTGTTCGAGGGACAGTATGTGGTGCCAAACGGCATGTCCTATAATTCCTACGCCATTCTTGACGAAAAGATTGCAATCATGGATACGGTGGACGCTGCCTTTACCCACGAATGGTTAGATAATATTCAGAATGTGCTGGGTGGTCGGCGGCCGGATTATCTCATTGTCCAGCACATGGAGCCGGATCACTCTGCCAACATCATGAACTTCATCAAAACCTACCCGGGTGTGAAGATCGTCGCTTCTGCAAAGGCGTTTGCTATGATGAAAAACTTCTTTGGCACCGATTTTGCCGAGCAGCAGATGGTGGTAGGAGAAGGGGATGTCCTTTCTCTCGGCACCCATGAACTTACCTTTCTAACCGCGCCCATGGTGCATTGGCCGGAGGTCATCGTCACCTACGATAGTGCCGACAAAGTGCTGTTCTCCGCCGATGGCTTCGGAAAGTTTGGAGCGCTAGATGTAGAGGAGGATTGGGCGTGTGAAGCCCGTCGTTACTATATTGGCATCGTGGGTAAATACGGTGCCCAAGTGCAGGCACTCCTTAAAAAAGCTGCCGGCCTGGATATTCATACCATCTGCCCTCTCCACGGGCCTGTACTGACGGAAAACCTTGGCTATTATCTGGGTTTATACAACACCTGGTCCAGCTACCAGCCGGAGACGGAGGGCATCGTCATCGCCTACACCTCCGTATACGGTAACACTAAGAAGGCGGTCCTACAGCTTGCTGACAAGCTCAAAGCCAACGGCTGCCCCAAAGTGGTCGTGAATGACCTGGCTCGTTGTGATATGGCGGAAGCGGTGGAGGATGCTTTCCGGTATCCCAAGCTGGTGCTGGCTACCACTACCTACAACGCGGACGTGTTCCCCTTTATGCGCACCTTCATAGACCACCTGACAGAGCGCAACTTCCAGAATCGCACGGTGGCTTTCATCGAAAACGGCAGTTGGGCACCGCTGGCCGCCAAGGTGATGCGCGGGATGCTTGATAAGTGTAAGAACTTGACATACACCGATACCACCGTCAAGATCTTGTCCGCCCTCAACGAGGGAAGTGCCGCGCAGTTGGATTCACTTGCCGGGGAGCTGTGTAAGGATTACCTGGCGCAGCAGGCGGAAACCGCCAATAAGAACGATCTGAACGCCCTGTTCAACATCGGCTACGGACTGTACGTGGTGACATCCAACGATGGCAAAAAGGACAACGGCCTGATCGTTAACACCGTGACACAGGTCACCAATACCCCCAATCGCCTTGCCGTGACCATCAATAAAGAGAATTACTCCCATCACGTCATCAAGCAGACTGGTAAGATGAATATCAATTGTCTTACAGTGGATGCACCCTTCGCCGTGTTTGAAGCCTTCGGTTTTCGCAGTGGACGTCATACCGACAAATTTGCGGATTGCACCCCCTTGCGCTCGGATAACGGTCTGGTGTTCCTGCCCCGGTATATCAACTCCTTTATGTCCCTAAAAGTGGAGCAGTACGTGGATCTGGACACCCATGGGATGTTCATCTGCTCTGTTACCGAAGCTCGCGTGCTGTCTGATCGGGAGACCATGACCTACAGTTTCTATCACGAGAATGTGAAGCCAAAGCCCAAGACGGAGGGTAAAAAGGGATTCGTTTGCAAGATCTGCGGGTATGTCTACGAGGGAGAAACGCTTCCCGAGGATTTCATTTGTCCCCTGTGCAAGCATGGCGCAGCGGATTTTGAAGAGATCAAAGAGTAAACAAAAGGAGGTGAACAAGACATGAAATATGTATGCGACGTTTGCGGTTGGGTCTACGACGAGGCTGCCGGCGATCCGGATAATGGCATTGCTCCTGGCACCAAGTTTGAGGATCTGCCGGAGGATTTCGTTTGTCCCCTTTGCGGAGTAGGCAAGGACGAGTTCAGCGTAGAGGACTAAGAAAATGCGGTCACCCACCTTTGGCGGGTGACCGCATTAGAGAGTGTTAAAAACTCTTTCACCGATTCAGAAAACGGAGGGAAGGGGTGTGTGCGGGGGAACCGTCAGGGTTCCCCTGCGCGTCGAGCGGGTGTAAACCCGCGGATAAACCCGCCCGCAGGCGGCAAAACGGAGGGAAGCACATGAGCTTCTCTCCGTTTTGTTTCAGCCGAGAGGAAAAGGGCGGCGTAGGCCGCCCTTTTTTGACTGGCTGAAATGCGGTCACCCACCGTCGGTGGGTGACCGCATTACTTTTACATTGCCTTACGGTAGAATGAGGCTGTTGCCAACCATAAACACGTACTCGCCGCTTTTCAGCATCCGCGCCAACTCATATGAGCTCCTCGGTAGCTCCTTAAAACAGGTGAACAGCCCGCCTTCATGGTCGGGATGGTGAAAATCCGTGCCCCCGGTGACGATACCGCCAACTTTAGCCTGATGACGGGCGGCAAAGGCAACGGCGGAATTATGACCGGGGTGCATATTAAACACCTCAATGCCGTCCAAATCTGCCGGGTCTGCCAGTTCCATCCCTTTGCGGAAGGGGTGAGCCTGCACAATAACTCGATCCTCCGCCTTGCAGGCTTCATAGAAGGTGTGCAGGTTTGTGCCCAAATACTCCCAAGCTCGCTTGACAAAGGCTTCGTCTACGCCGAATATCAGATAGTCATTGTTGTTCTGGGGGAAGCGCACCTCCATGCCAAGATACACCCGAACTCCCAGCTTTTCGCCCTCTACAAGAGCCTCTTGATAATCCTTGCAGTACCATCGCACCCATTCCTCCTGCGGCTTCTTTGTCGCATCGGGCTTGGCGTGGTTAGTGATGACGACACCGTGGGCACCCAAGGCATGATAGCGGCGCACCACCTCTGCCGGCGGGAATTCGGAACACGAGCTCACCGGATTGGTGTGGGCGTGTAGTTCTATCCGATAGGGATAGGCGTTTTTTAGCTGCTTTTTGATGTTATTCATAGGGGAGACCGCCCTTCCATCCTGCTTTCTCGTTCATTATAGACCCCTTTTCATAAAAATGCAAGAAAACTATAGCCATCTCATATAAAATCGTGTATACTTATCTCATGAGAAGAAAAGGATGGTAACAAGTCTTGTTTATTGGAAACGTTGAGATCAAAGGCCGTGCCGCTCTGGCACCGATGGCCGGTGTGGCTGATCGGGCCTTTCGGCAGCTTTGCCATAGCTACGGCGCCGCCTTTGTGGTGGGCGAGATGGTAAGCAGCAAGGGCCTGACCTACGGCGACCGCAAAAGTGCCGAGCTGCTGGAACTGGATGCTACGGTCCGTCCGTCGGCTATCCAACTGTTCGGTGACGATCCGGCTACCATGGCGCGGGCGGCGGTGATGGCACTGGAGTATCATCCCGACTGGATCGACATCAATTTCGGTTGCCCGGCGCCCAAGATCGCCGGCAACCATTGCGGCAGTGCGCTGATGCGGGAGCCGGAACTATGCGGACGCATCGTGGAGGCGGTGAAGGCGGCGGTGCCGGTGCCGGTCACCGCCAAGCTCCGCAAAGGCTATGCCCGGGACGAGGTCAATGCGGTGGAGGTGGCCCTTGCCTGTGAAGCGGGCGGCGCGGATGCTCTCACCGTGCACGGCCGCACCCGGGATCAGATGTACGCGCCGCCGGTGGACTGGGACATCATCCGTCAGGTGAAGCAAGCCGTTAGCGTGCCGGTCATCGGTAACGGAGACATTACCGATGCCCTTTCTGCCGCCGCTATGTACGAGCAGACTGGCTGTGATCTGGTGATGGTGGGCCGCGGTGCCCTGGGAGCTCCTTGGGTATTCTCAAGGATCGAGGCGTATCTGGAGCATGGCACCCTGTTGCCGGAGCCTACCGTCGCCAAGCGGATGGCGGTGCTGATGCAACAGGCACAGCTGACGGTGCAGTATAAGGGCGAGCGGGTCGCCTTGCTGGAGGCCCGCAAGCATGCCGCCTGGTATATGAACGGTCTGCGCGGTGCGGCGACTTTCCGCCGGGAATGTGGCGCCGTGACCACGTTGGAGGAACTAGCGGCTCTGTGTTGCCGGGTGATTGCCGCCTTTGAAGGAGGGGAGACCAGTGAATAATAAACCGCTTATTTTGGCATCGGCCTCCCCTCGTCGCCGAGAGATCCTGACCTTGGCAGGTATCCCCTTTGAGGTACACCCAGCCACAGAGGAAAGTGCGCCCGAGGGGCTGAAGCCTGCCGCACGCGTATTGGAGCTTGCCCGCAGTAAAGCCACCGCGGTGGCGCGCCGTTTCCCCGGACGAGCGGTGCTGGGTGCCGACACCATGGTGGCTGTGGATGATACCGCCCTGGGCAAACCGCACACCCCCGAGGAAGCCGTCGATATGCTCCTTTCCCTGCAGGGACGAGAGCATCAGGTGCTCACCGGCGTGTGGGTGATCGTTACCGATGAGGCGGGAAATATTGTAAAGCAAGACGGCTTTACAGACGTAGCCAGCGTGCGCTTCTTCTCGTTTACCCGCCAGGAGGCGGAGGACTACGTCTCTACCGGCGAGCCGATGGATAAAGCTGGCGCGTACGGGATCCAAGGAAGGGGGATGCGCTTTGTGGAGGGTATTTGTGGCGATTTCTATACGGTGATGGGGTTACCCGGGGGACGTTTGGCACGGTTTATGAAGGGTTTTTTACCCCTGTGAAAAAAACTTCCAAAATTTACATTTTCTTATTGAGATTTTCACAGGAACGGTATATAATACTAAAGTGTATAGTATTAAGGCAATGTAATGTCACTTGAAAGGATGTTTTGAGATGGCTTTTGGATTTTTGAACAGAGATATCGGTATCGACCTTGGCACGGCGAATACGCTGGTGTATATGCGCGGTAAGGGCATTGTTATGCGGGAGCCCTCCGTGGTGGCTGTGGATGTTAAAAAGGACGAGGTCATGGCCGTTGGTAGTGACGCCAAGGAAATGATTGGTCGTACTCCCGGCTCCATTTCCGCTGTACGCCCCCTCAAGGATGGTGTCATTGCCGACTTTGAGGTCACCTCTGCCATGCTGCGTTATTTTATCAAGCGGGCTGTCCGGTCTACGCTGTTCCATCGCCCTCGTCTGATTGTCTGCATCCCCTCCGGTGTTACCGAGGTGGAGCGTCGCGCTGTGGATGAGGCGGCGCGCAACGCGGGTGCCCGCGAGGTAGAGCTGATCGAGGAGCCCATGGCGGCGGCCATCGGTGCCGGTCTGCGGGTGGAGGAAGCTGCCGGTAGCATGATCGTGGATATCGGCGGCGGCACCTCTGAAGTAGCGGTCATTTCCCTGGGGGATATTGTGACCGCGCAATCGGTGCGTGTGGCCGGTGATGACTTTGATGAAGCCATCATCTCTTATATCAAGAAGAAGTACAACCTGCTCATTGGTGAGCGCACCGCAGAGGATCTTAAGATCACGCTGGGTTCTGCCTTCCCGTATGAGAATGAGACCACCATGGACGTGAAGGGCCGCAACCTGGTGGACGGTCTGCCTAAGAACATTGTCATCTCTGCCGAAGAGGTGCGTGAAGCGCTGGCCGATCCCGTGAGTGCCATCGTGGATGCGATCAAATCCACCCTGGAGCGCACGCCCCCGGAGCTGAGCGCAGATATCATCGACAACGGCATCATGCTCACCGGCGGTGGTGCGCTGCTACGCGGCCTCGATATGCTTATCAACCGTGAGACCGGTATGCCGGTACACGTGGCGGAGGATCCGCTGGATTGCGTAGCGATCGGCACCGGTAAATGCCTGGATATCGGCATGGTCAGCAATTTCCGCTCCAATCGTCGCTAAATAAACGAGCAAAGCGGGGGACTGCCGTCTTCCGCTTTGCTTTTTCTTGTTAAATTTTAAGGGAAGGAGTGCCCATGATGAAGATGTTTTGGAAGTCCTTTGCGGCGCGTGCTGCGGGCGTACTGGCGTTGATTCTGGTCGGCGTTATGATCTACAGTGCCACCAATGGCGGGATCGCCACCATTCCCGAAACGATCACGGGCACCATCGTTACCCCCTTCCAAACCTTTGTCAGCGGTATCTCAGACGGCATTTCCGACTTTTTCGGTCAGTTCACCGGCGGCGGTGATCTGCGAGAAAAAGTGGAAGCACTGGAAAAGGAAAATGCCGAGCTTCGACAGAAATTAACAGACTATGACCAGATCAAGCAGGAGAACGACTGGTACAGTGAGATTCTTGGCTTACATGAGCAAAATGCCGATTACACCTTCGCCTCTGGTCGCGTGATTGGTCGCGACCCTTCGGATGTGTATGGCAACTTTACCATTGCCGCCGGTACCAATGCCGGCATTGCGGTTAATGATCCCGTCATTGCCACCGATGGCTCTCTTGTTGGGGTTATTGATGAGGTCGGGCTTACCTATGCTAAGGTGCGCACCATACTCGATTCCACCTCCAAGGTTTCTGCGCAGATCAGCCGCACCGGTGACACCGGCTACACCGCCGGTGGTACGCTGGGACAGGTGCGCCAGCACACCATTCGCCTGACCACACTGGAGCGTTCCTCCGGGGCCGCCATCGGCGATTATATCGTCACCTCCGGCATCGGTGGTGTATACCCGGGCGGTTTGCTCATCGGTACTGTCAAGACGGTATCTCCTGCCTCCGACGGTATGACGCTGGATGCGGAGGTAGAGCTGTTTACCGATATCTTCAACCTCAAGCAGGTAATGGTCATTACCTCCTTTGATGGGCAGGGGGCAAGCAATGAATAACGGTACTACCATGCGAAAAAAGCGTGTGGGCGGGCTCTTTCGCCATCGCAAGTATTCCTCTATCCTTCTGTACAGCGCGGGTGCATTGTTCCTTATGCTGCTACAGACGGCCCCCAATGCGTTTCCCACCATATGGTATGCCCGCCCCGTGCCGCTTGTACCGTACGTGGTATGCGTCGGCGTGTTCGAGGGTGCCAAGGCAGGGGCGCTCATGGGTACACTGTCCGGCCTGCTTTGGGGGTTGTACTCGTTTCGATTGTTTGGGTTTGATGCGCTTGTTTTATTAGCCATCGGTCTGGTAGCAGGCTTATTGGTGGAGTGGCTTCTGCGAGCTAACTTTCTTACGTCGGTGTTGCTGTGCACCGGGGCTGTGCTCCTTCAAGCCCTTTTGGAGTGGTTTTTCACCTACGTGATTTTTGATAGGGAGGATCTGTTAGCTATCCTTATACAGGTGTATCTGCCCAACTGCTTGTATACCATCCTGCTGATGCCGCTTATCTACTGGTGCGTGCTGTGTCTGGCGCGTTTTGTGCGTCGGAACAAAGAACGCTAACACTGTGAAAGGAGATTCCCTATGCTGATTTCGGGAGATCGCGAGCCCGCGCTGAGTCTGCGTCGTGTTCTTGGCATTTTTATGGTTATGGCCGTAATTTTGGGAATCTTCTCAGTCCGGCTGTTTCAGGTGCAGATCGTGCAGGGGGAAAAATACGCCTCCCTGGCGGAGGCGGATACCAAGACCACCATCTCCACAGCGGGCACCCGCGGAGAGATCCTTGACCGCAATCAGATCCCCTTGGTTTCCAACCGTACAAGTTACGCTGTCACCCTGGACTATAACTACTTTCCTCGCGGCAACACCGAGGAGAGCTTGAAGGAAAAAAACGATTGCTTACTGCGCCTGGTAGAGCTGTTGCAGCAGGCTGAGGAGCAATGGAACGATACCTTACCCATCTCCGATGCCACCCCCTACAGCTTTCTCGAAGATCGGGACGCCAGCGTGGAATCCCTTAAAAACTATCTACGTATGGCCTCCTACGCCACCGCTACCAACTGTGTGGAACAGATGGTAAAGCTGTATGGCCTGGATGGGTACACCAAGGAACAGCAACGTATTCTGGCGGGGATCCACTACAACATGGCTACCGCCGGCTTTACGGCTGCTACCCCCTACACCTTTGCCAGCGACGTATCCAGCACCACCATGTATCGCATTCTCGAGAATAGCGACACCTTCCCCGGCGTGGACGTGGGTACTGTGGCAGTGCGTGAGTATGTCGGCGGCGAGGTGGGCTGTCACATCATCGGTACGGTGGGCCCTATCTATGCGGAAGAATATGCCACGCTTAAGGATAAGGGCTACTCCTTCAACGACACGGTGGGGAAGAGCGGGATCGAATCCGCCGCCGAGGATCGCTTGCGCGGCGAAGCCGGTCAACGTGTGCTGACCAAGAACGCCAGCGGTGCCGTGGTCTCCGAGGAGGAGACGGTAGCACCGAAACCCGGCGATTCGGTTATCCTCAGCCTGGATTCCCGCCTGCAAAAGGTGGCTCAACAGGCTTTGCATGACAAGATCACCTCCCTGCGCGACACTGCCGCAGAAGGGAAGGGCAAGGACGTCAAGAGTGGCTCGGTGGTCATGCTGGATGTCAGCGATGGGGGCGTGATCGTGTCCGCCTCCTGGCCCAGCTACGATCTGTCCACCTACACCGCCAAGTACAACGAGCTGTTGGCAGACGAGGATAACCCCTTGTTCAACCGCGCGCTGTATGGTGCCTATTCCTGCGGCTCGACCTTCAAGCCCGGTGTGGCACTGGCCGCTATTACGAACGGCGTCATTTCCCCCACACAGCCCATCAATTGCACGCGCACGTACATGTACTACGCCCCCAGCTACACGCCCAACTGCATGGGCTACCATAGCCGCCTGACGGTAATAGGCGCTATTCAGAAATCCTGTAACTACTATTTCTACGAGGTGGGGCGCCTGATGGGGAGAAACCTATTCCCCTATCTGACCCAGTATGGCTTTGGCCAGCGCACTGGTGTGGAGATTGGCGAATCTGCCGGTGTCCAGCAGACACCGGAATACCTGCAATCCATCGGTGGTCAGTGGGTACCCGGTGACTACCTGCAGCTGGCCATCGGTCAGCGTGGCTCCTACACCCCCATCCAGTTGGCGGCGTATACCATGATGATCGCCAACAACGGTGTGCGGTACAAGACCCACTTCATCGATGCATACCGTAGCTACGACGGCTCTACCCAGGCGGTGGAGCCGGAGGTGGTGGCCACCGCCCAGTGGAGCGAGGATGCCATCAAATATGTAAAAGATGGTATGATCGCGGTGGGGAAGTCGGGTACAGCCAGTGCCTATTTTTCCACCACCCCCTATACGGTGGCGTGTAAGACAGGTACCGCACAGACCGGCATCGCCAATTCCTCCGATCACGGCACCTTCATCGCCTACGCCCCGGCAGACGATCCGCAGGTCGCTATCGCCGTGGTAATGGAGCGTGGTACCTCCAGTGCCGCTTCGCAGGTGGCACGGCAGGTGCTGGATGCCTACTTTGCCAATAAAGAAAAAGGCGAAGCACCCACGGAAAATGCCGTGCTACTCCCATAGAAAAAAGCCGTCTGCCGACGGCTTTTTTGTTTATATACCTATACATTTTGGTTATATCGGTTGACAAAAGCCGAAATATTTGGTATAGTGGGATAAACCTAAATTTGGAGGGATTATTATGGCAAAATTCTGTGCTAACTGTGGAACTTCTATGGAAGACGATGTGGTTTTCTGCCCCAACTGCGGTGCTAAGGACGAGACTCCTGCGGCGGCGCCGGTTGCCCCCGCTCCGGATGCGGCGGTCACTACCTTTGACGCTGTGCAGAAGAAGAGCTCTAAGACCCCCGTCATCATTGGTGCGGTTGCTGTGGTGGCCGTGGCGCTGATCGTGGTGCTGGTCATGGTGCTGGGTGGCGGCAGCGGCTACAAGAAGGCCATCGATAAGTACATAGGTGTGCGTTTCGAGGGTAAGTATTCCGACGTGTTCGATCTGGCTCCTGATGCGTACTGGGATTACATGGAGGAGGAAAACGAGGACTTCGATAGGGACGAGCTGGAAGAGAAGATCGAAGAGATGGAAGAAGAGTACGAGGATGAACTGGAAGAACTCGAAGACGAGTTTGGCAAGGGCATCAAGTTCTCCTATGAGGTTACCGACGAGGATGAGATCAGCAAGAAGGATCTCGAGAACATCAATGAGAACCTGGAGGATCAGTACGACTTTGACAAGGATTCCGTGACCGAGGGCTACGATCTGGAGATTACCGTGACTGTCGAAGGCGATGAGGATTCCGATGAACAGGATATTAAGTGCGCGGCACTTAAGATCGACGGCTCCTGGTATCTGGCTCATTACAGCGACTCCTATGTCTCTTTCATGAGTTTCTAAATTTAAAACATACGATCCGTTTTAAAAACAAGAAGCTGTCAGCCGACAGCTTCTTGTTTTTTCTATTTACCGCATTTTCGCACATGCTCCGCAAGGCCCCCTCTCCGAGGGGGCTCCGCCCGCATGGGCGGTGGGGGAGTTCATTGGTTTTCACAGCCCCATGCGGGACGTCGAGGACGCCGTCCCCTACAATGACGCCTGCACGTACCCGTGGCAAGCTGTAGGGGGCGACCTCCGGACGCCCCGGTGTGATTTCTGCGCTACCCCATCGATTGACAGATGTCGAAGTATTTGATATAATGCGTAAAAATGGTTTGGAGAGGATATTATGGCTAAATTTTGCGCAAATTGCGGAACAGCGCTGGAGGAGAAAGAGGTGTTTTGCCCCATCTGCGGTACAAAGCGCGCACCCGATGGGGCGGCAAACCCGCAGACACCGCCGTCTGCCGTCCATGTTGCGGAAACTCAAAAGAGCTCCAAGCTGCCTTTCATCCTCGGCATGATCGCTGTGGTGGCGGTGGCGCTGTCCGTGGTGCTGGTGCTGTTTAAGGGCATCGGCTACAATAAGGCCCTCAATACATTTTTTGACGTTATTAATGGCGACTTCAGTAATATAGAAGATATGGCTCCCCCGGAGGTCTGGGAGTACGTGGAAGACAAAAACGATGATTTCGATATGGATGAGATGGATGGATATATCGAAGAAGCGGAAGAAAAATACGAGGATCTCTTGGAAAATCTTGAAGATAAGTATGGTGAGGGTATCGAGATTTCCTATGAGGTAACCGGCGAGGAGGAGATCAGCCGAAAGGATCTGAAGAAGATCGCCAACAAGCTGGAGGATAAGTACGATATCGACAAGGACGATGTGACCAAGGGTTACGCTTTGGAGATAGAAGTCGCTATCGAAGGCGACGACGATTCCGATGACAGCGATTTCGAGGTCGCTGCGATCAAGATCGACGGCTCCTGGTATCTGATCAGAAGCAGCGGCTCCTCCGTCTCCTTCCCGGTAGGCTGATCCGATGCATACGATCCTTTTATGGTTTGCTACGTATCGTAGCTTGACAAACAGACAGAATAGTGGTACGCTGTATGTATCATATTAGGAGGTGCTATCATGTCTAAGTTTTGTGCAAATTGTGGGAATTCTATGGACGATTCCATGGAGCTTTGCCCTGTATGCGGCGCTAAGGTGGAAACACCTGCGGCGCAGCCCGCTGCCCCGAGCGTAACGGCTGTTGACGCGGCTACCGGCAAAAAGAATAAGCTCCCCATCATCATCGGTGCGGTTGCCGTGGTAGCCGTGGCACTGATCGTGGTGCTGGTCATGGTGCTTGGTGGCGGTGGCTACGAAAAGGCTGTTGACAAGTACGTGGCTGTCATGTATGAGGGCGAGTATTCCGATATTAAGGATCTGGCTCCCGATGCGTACTGGGAGTACATGGAAGAGAAATACGATGACTTCGATCTGGAAGAAGGGATCGAAGAGATGGAGGAAGAATACGAGGAGCGTCTTGAGCGGTATGAAGAGGATTACGGCGACAATGTCAAGTTTTCCTATGAGATTACTGAAGAGGATGAGATCGACGAGGACGACCTGAAGGACATCGCCAAGAAGCTGAAGGAGCGGTACGATATCGACAAGGACGACGTGACCGAGGGCTACGAGGTGGAGTTTACTGTCACCATCGAGGGCGACGACGATTCCGTTGACCACGATTTCGAAGCTTATGATTACGAAGATGATGATAGGTATAGCTATTACGCCGCGGTCAAGATCGACGGCTCCTGGTATCTGATCCGTCACACTGATGACAAGGCTACTTTCATTGTGGATAACTAAACCCCAAACATACGATCTACTATAAAAGAAGAAGCTGTCAATCGACAGCTTCTTCTTTTATGCTATTAATGATTGTTTTCAGCTCATCCAGTGCGGCGGCGTCCTCACGGGCGGGCAATATGTCCGTCTGCAGACTGCAGACGGAGCCCACCACGGCGGCACCCATCTGATGGAGTAGGCGGGTGGCGGTGTCTTTGGCTTTTTCAAAAGGCCCCATGCCGCCGCCGGTAAGCAGGATGATCCCCTGTCGCTTCTTTTGGCGCAGGGCGGGTCGGCCATGTTTGTTTTTGGCGGTCCAGACATATTGCAGCCGGCTGGTAACCCCCAACAGCGGGCCGGTCAGCTCGGTGAAATAGATGGGGGAGGCCAGCACCACCACGTCGGCCTCATCGATAGCCCTTAGTAACCGGGGCATAGCGTCGTCAATGGCGCAGGCGCGGTGGGTGTCGCAGTAGCCACAACCGGTGCAAGGCGCTATGTTACAGGTGTAGGCATCAAACTGGCAAACGTCGCCCCCCAAGAGATCTTTTAGCACCGCCAGTAAGGCGGCGGTATCGCCGCTTTGACGAGGGGAGCCGTTGAGGATCACCGTTTTCATAGAATCACCCTTCCTTGCATATTCGTCCATCCCTTTCTCATATAGTGTATCACGATTTCGGGTAGGGTGCAACCACTTTATGCAAGTCGGGCGGCTTGGTTTTGGTGTTCTGTTATTTGTAATTCCATTTTTTATAGGATCATGAAGAAAGGCACCCCAAGGGGTGCCTTTCTCTACATTGATTATTCTTGCTTCATTTTGATAAAGCCGTAGCTTTCCAGCACTTGAAAGTACTTGGCAAGCCGCTCATATAGGGGCGCCGCCTTTTCGCCGAAGTGTGCATCCACTACGTTGCCTATCGCTTCGATATCGGATTCGCCGTTAATAGCCAGCCAAACAAAGCTGCCAAACTCGTCCAAATGGATGTAGCTCACCTTGGGTTTTTTTAAAAGTTTTTGGGCTATGCGGTTGGCAATGCCTTTATTTTCCTTTTCCAGTGTCACCATATCGCTGTCGTCGGATTTCCAAGCAACGGCTTTTTGGGGAACAAAGGATAGATAATTCTGCGGCAGCTTATTCGACTTCTTCATTGTTTTCTATTGCGTTTGCCGTCTTTTTACCGAGAGCAAACTTGACAAAAATCAGGATCAGAATACCGAACAGCACCAAGCCGCCTACGTTGGAGACTCCAGCGGGAATGGCGAGCAGGGAGGACAGGTCGATCATCTTGTCGATGCCGAAAATGGCGAACACGGCAAGCAGAATACCCATCAAGCCTTCGCCGGCGATCATGCCGGAGCTAAAGAGAATGCCGCGGTTGATAGCCTTTTCCTTGCGGGCGGTATCGCCCTTCATCTTGTCAAACGCCAAACGGACAAGACCGCCGATCATAATGCAGGCATTGAGCTGTACCGGGAGATAAATACCGATGGCGAAGGGGAGTACCGGAATTTTTAAAATCTCCGCCACAACGGCAATGCAAGCACCGGAAATGATCAGAGTCCAGGGGAGGTTGCCATCCATTACGCCTTCGATAATCAGCTTCATCATGGAGGCTTGAGGTGCATTCAGACCGCCCTCACCAAAGCCCCAAGCCGAGTTGAGCAGGAAGAGCGTGCCGCCGATAGCCAGGGCAGAAGACACCACGCCCAGGATCTCACCAATCTGCTGCTTGTACGGCGTTGCACCCAAAAGATAGCCGGTCTTCAGATCCTGCGAGGTGTCACCGGCAATGGCGGTGACAATACATACGATGGAGGCGATGGCGATGGCGCTGGTCATACCGCGAGCACCGATCATGCCGGTAGCCTTCAGGAGCACGGTGGCGATCAACACGGTGGCGATGGTCATGCCCGAAACCGGGTTGTTGCTGCTACCGACTAAGCCAACCATTCTGGAAGAAACCGTTGCAAAAAAGAAGCCAAATACAACGATGATCAAGGCGCCGATGAAGGGGACGGGGATGGCGTCAAGCACCCAGATGAGGACGGTAAGAAGCAATACAACGGCAATAACAATACCGATATTGATATCCTTAGAGGTGCGTTCCTTGCTTACAGGAGCCTTACCAAACAGACCCTTAATGGCCTCGCCAAAGGTCTTAACGATCAAGGGTAGAGATTTCACCAGACTGATAAGGCCGCCGGCTACCAGCGCACCGGCACCAATGTACTTGATGTAGTTGGACCAGATAGCGCTGGCTCCGCCTGCATCGTACATGGCACCAACGCCGTCGCCGCCGAAGAAGACGATCAAGGGGATAAGTGCCATCCAGCTCAAAAGACCGCCGGAGAACATGATGGAGGAGATCTTAGGGCCACAAATGTAACCAACGCTCATAACAGCGGGATAGATCTGCGTACCGATCGCTCCCGCAAACCCCTTGAAGGTCAGCGAGATCTCACCGGCAACGGCCTTGAGTCCGTCTACGATAAACTTGAATACGGCAGCAATACCCATGCCCGAGAACACCACAGAAGCGCTGGAGCCACCTTTTTCACCGGCGAGGATCACCTCGGCACAGGCCTTTCCCTCGGGATAAGGAAGGGTGTTGTGTTCCTTAACGATAAGGGCGTTGCGCAGGGGGATCATAAAGAACACGCCAAGAAGGCCGCCAATCAAGGCGATGAGGGTGATCTCGATAAGGCTGGGCTCCTTCGTTACCTCTTCCGATGCCCACAGGAAAAGAGCGGGGAGGGTGAAGATAGCGCCTGCCGCCAGGGACTCGCCGGCGGAGCCAATGGTTTGCACCATGTTGGTCTCCAGAGGGGAGTTTTTGCGAAGGATCATTCTGATAACGCCCATGGCAATGACGGCGGCGGGTATGGAGGCCGAAACGGTCATGCCGACCTTTAGTCCCAAATAGGCATTTGCCGCGCCGAATACAATGGCCAAAAGCATACCGACGATTATCGAAGTAACGGTAAGTTCGGGGGTCACTTTATCGGCAGGAATATACGGCTTAAAGTCGTTTTTATTTTCCATGCTAAGTCCTTCCTTTCGGTTACAATAGAATCCTTGTAATTATAGCACATTAAAGCAACAGAATCAATTAAAATCTGCAGTTTTCCAACATTTTAATTAACACAGCCATAAGGCGTCGAGTGGAAGATAGACTTAGTTTTTCATTCACCGTATGAACATCGAACAGATCAGGGCCTATGGAAATGCAGTCAAGCCCTTTAATGTTAGCCGAAAACACGGCACATTCTAGGCCGGCGTGAATGGCCTCGACCTTCGCCTCGTGGCCAAACATATCCCGGAAGGTGTGGGTGTAAAGCGCTTGCAGCGTCGAATCAGGCTGGTACTCCCAGGGGGGATAATAGCCGCCTGTCTGGGTTTCCCCACCAAGCCGCTTGTAGAATACGTTCAGTCTTTCGCTCAGAAAAAGTAAGGCGGTGTTTTTATTGCTTCGCAGGGCGTAATGAAACAGGATGCTGTCGCTCTCTGTTTTTAAGATGCCCAAATTAAGCGAGGTCTCAACCAAACCACTGATCTCGGCACTCATGTCTATAATCCCGTTGGGGGACAGCAGCAGCGCATAGACCAGTGTTTTTTGCATAGTCATCGAGAAAGCATGGTATTCCCTGGTGCCTAACGTCTCAGCGGTCAACGCCAGCTTATCTTCCCTAGCCGCAAGCTCCGCTTTAATATCGTTGTAGGCCTCCTTTAGCTCGTCGATCAATGGCTCGGGTGAGCGCGTACAAAGCTCCATAATGCATGCGTTGGGAATGGCGTTCCCTTTGTTGCCGCCGTTTATGGAAATGATCCGGTATTCCTCCGTAAGGCCACTTAAAAGGCGTCCGGCTAAGATGTTGGCGTTCACGCGGTTTTTGTCGATCTCAACACCCGAATGGCCGCCTTTTAATCCCGAAAGGGTTACCTTGACAAGCGCGCCGCTTACGGTCTCATACGTGGCGGGGAGCTTTGCGGTGAAATCCATCCCACCGGCGCAGGAAACGGTAACGGTGCCTTCTTCCTCCGAGTCGAGATTGATCATTTTTTTTGCTCGCAATGCTGACACATCTAGCTGGGAGGCACCGATCATACCGATCTCCTCATCGGTGGTAAAAACCGCTTCAATGGCAGGGTGGGGGAGGTCGTTGCTTTCCAAAATTGCAAAGATCATCGCCACAGCAATGCCATTGTCGGCACCAAGGGTCGTCCCATCGGCAGTTAAATAGTCGCCATCATCAAGCACGGTAATGCCTTGGCTTAGAAAATCAAAATCGGTTACCGCTTGACACACCATATCCAGGTGACCCTGCAAAAGGATGGGCTCATAGCCCTCGTAGCCCTTCGCCGCATCTTTGTAGATGATGACGTTTTTTGCCTCGTCAATACGATATTTAAGGGTGTGTTTTTTGGCAAAATCCACACAATAGGCGGCGATCCTGTCCATGTCACCCGATCCGTGGGGGATTTGGCAAAAGGCTTTAAAATGTTCGATTGTACGGTCAAATAAACGATCTGTCATAT
Organism: Acutalibacteraceae bacterium; assembly: GCA_045537135.1. Lineage (GTDB taxonomy): Bacteria > Bacillota > Clostridia > Oscillospirales > Acutalibacteraceae > UBA5905. The sequence continues at coordinate 5,665 of JAZSOW010000024.1, read as the reverse complement.
AGGGCCTCCAAATATTTACAATATAAATTATTATACCATAAAGGATGGCCGGTATGCAAGTGGTAAGGGAAAGGGCACATTTGTCTTATGGACAAATGTGACCTCTTTCAGTGGGAGCTTTAAACTTAGTGGCACGAATGGAATTGCTCGAAAATGGAGATCGTTTGTTATCACATCATACTCATTTGAACAACTAAACATCCAAAAGCATAGATCATAGTTATATATGCTATAATATTGCTTTGCTTATAAGGGCAACGAAAAGACTTAACAATAGATATAATACTAAGTATTAATGTAATTTCCTATATTGGAGGCTTTGTTGTTCCTAAAAGCATAAAAAACCTCTCTTGTCTTGGTGGACAAAAGAGGTTTCTTTGTTGGTGCAGGCGGCGGGACTTAGAACCCGGGTTTAAGCCGAGGGAAGTGAGTGCGCTGTAGCAAGTCGGTGATTCGGCTAAAACCATGAATTTTTCCCGGAGGAAAAATTCGGCAGAACAAGAGCATCAAAGCACCACCTTTACCACTACAAAAGGCACCCCCAAAGGGGTGCCCGGCGGGACTTAGAACCCGGGTTTGAGCCGAGGGGAGTGCGTGCGCTGTAATAAGTCGGTAATTCGGCTAAAACCATGAATTTTTCCCGGAGGAAAAATTCGGCAGAACAAGAGCATCAAAGCACCACCTTTACCACTACAAAAGGCACCCCTTTGGGGGTGCCCGGCGGGACTTAGAACCCAGGTTTGAGCCGAGGGGAGTGAGTGCGCTGTAGTAAGTCGGTGATTCGGCTAAAACCATGAATTTTTCCCGGAGGAAAAATTCGGCAGAACAAGAGCGTCAAAGCACCACCTTTACCACTACAAAAGGCACCCCTTTGGGGGTGCCTTTTGTAGTGGTGCAGGCGGGGGGACTTGAACCCGCACGCGTGAAGCATTGGCTCCTAAGACCAACGTGTCTGCCATTCCACCACGCCTGCGTAGCGTCGCATCAACAGCAATGACTAGTGTATCACACTTCCGTGAAAAATGCAACTGCTTATTTTTCGTCTTTTGTCAGTGCGTCCCTCTTGGAAAAGGAGCAACCGCAATAATTTTGTCGATATAGACCAAACTCTGCCGAAAGCTGACAGGAGCGCTTGTAGCCTTCTCGCTTTTTAAAGTCAGAGTACAGATAGGGAACACCATACATCGCCGATAGCTCGCCACCGATCTCGTTTAGCCTCTGTGCATTTTTTAATGGGCTGATGGACAGCGTCGTGGAAAAATAGTCAAATCCCAATTTCTTGGCCATCTTTGCCGTCTCTTCCAAACGAAGCCGGTAGCAGGCAAAGCAACGCTTGCCACCCTCTGGCAGCTTTTCCATTCCCCGGGAAATTTCCGTAAAACGCTCCGGTGTGTACGCGCCGCAGAGAAACATTACCGGTCTGGTGAGGGGCATCGCTTGTATGAGACGCTGCTGTTCCATGGCGCGCTTGTTAAATTCGTCGGCGGGAGAGATGTTGGGGTTGTAGTAGAACACAGTTATATCAAAATAAGCACTGAGATACTCCAGCACATAGCTGGAGCAGGGAGCGCAACAGCTGTGCAGCAGTAGACGCGGTGTCGCGCCTGCCTCCGATAGCCGTTTTAGTTCTTTTTCCAGTATGAGCTGATAGTTTTCGGCCATATTGTTGCCCCTTTTGTGTTAAAACGCCGCCGGCTTACCGGCGGCGTTTTGGTTTTACGTTTCTGCTTTATCCTTTTCTTTTTCACCCTTGACGTCGCCTTCCTCGTCCTTGGGCTCCACGTGGATGTGCACCTGCTCAATGCGGCGATCATCCATACGCTGGACGGTGAAGGTCAGGTTATCGTATTCGATAACCGCTTGTTCGTCCTCCTCGGGGATATGTCCCAACTGATCCATCAGGAAACCGGCAACCGTATCGTAGTCGCCCTCGGGGATGCTGGCATCCACCAGCTCTTCTAACTCGCCGATGTTCAGCGAGCCGTCCACAACAAAGGAGTGCTCGTCCAGTTGGGTGATCTCTTCCTCTTCGTCGTCAAATTCATCTTGCATATTACCAACAATGGATTCCAGCAGATCCTCCATGGTCACGATGCCGGCGACGCCGCCATATTCGTCTACCACGATGGACATCTGCAGATGCTTCTCATTCATTTCCTCAAAGAGATCATCACACTTCTTGGTGTCCGGGACAAAGTGCGTATCACGCAACAGGCTGCGGATGGAAATGTCCGTAGGGAGTGTTTGTCCAACATAGGGGAGAAGATCCTTAATGTACAGGATGCCGATCACATGGTCGATGTCCTCCTCGTAGACCGGCAAACGAGAATAGCCGTTGTCCACAGCCTTTTGCAGGGCATCGGTGATGGTCTCATCTGCCTCCACGGCGGTAACATCGGTGCGGGGGGTCATGATCTCGGCGGCGGTGATATCGTCGAACTCAAAGACGTTGTTCACCATGTCCTTCTGCACGCCTTCGATGGCACCCATTTCTTCTCCGGCGTCGATCAGCTCGCGTATGACGTCTTCTGTCACCTGGTCGGGATCCTCATGAGGGTTGACACCACCGAGCCGGATAAAGGGGGACGCTACGGCGTTGCATATACTATCGAGAGGACGGAGCAGACCAAAGACGAGGCCAAAGGGATTGGCAAACGCCAGGGCGGACCTTTCGGGATTCTTGAGCGCCAGACGGCGGGGGAGCCGGGAGCCAAAGGTGAACATCACAAATACGGTGAGCAGCGCCAGCAGAACGAGCGAAAGCCCATCGCATAAGGTAGCGTTCATCGCTGTATTCGCCGGGAATAACCAGCTGCACAGCAGACTGCTCAGCGGTGCGGAGAAGCGATAGTACACGGCGGCGGCCATCAGGATGCCGCTGAGCACGTAGCCCATGCGAATGCGTCCGGTGAAACGGCGGGTTTTCTCGGTCATGTGGCGGATGCGGGTGGCACGGTGAGCCTTTTTTCGGTCTTCGTCCTCTTCCAGCTCACGGATGCGAGTATCACCAATGGCAGTAAACGCCTCGTCAACGATAGATAGTAGAACGGTTACCAGCAAGAGTACGGCCACGAGCAACAGAGTGCCGATAATGTTACTGGCAGGGTCAGGGTCGGTAGACATAAGGATGGGATCCCCTTTCTAGAAGATAATCGTTGGTATATAATAGTGTATTCTGCAGGATTTGTCAATACCTGCGGCGGTAGCGACGTGTCAGCATGCGGCGGTAGCGACGTGTCAGCTTATTCATCCAGCCAGGCACGAAGCAGTCTGATGTTGTCATCCACGGAGGTGCTGCTGTCACTGCGGGCACCGTACTCCAGAGAGTAGGAGCCGGTGTATCCGTACTTTTTCAGTAACTGAACAGCACCGTGCATATCGGCGATACCCTCACCGTAGCGCACGTGATCCTTGAAACGGTTGCCGTGCAGGGTGGGGTAGGTGCCATCGCCGGTCTCCTCTGTCAGCACAACGTCCTTGGCGTGCACGTGAGCGATCTTGTCATGAAAACGCTCAATGAAGGGGCAGATCAGCTCGTCCACCTGGCGGATGTTACCGAAATCCGCCACGATACCGATGTCTCTGTCAACGACCTCATACAGCCGCTCAAAGCCGGCAATGCCGTTGAATAGGAACGCCTGATCCTCGTAGATGGCGCGCATGCCCAATGTGGCAGCATAGTCATAGATCTCTCGCAGACCCTCGATGGCCTCCCAAAACACCGCGTCGATCTCTTCCAGGGTCTTACCCTTTGGATCGAACTCCGGGGTGATGGTGTGGTGGATGTAGGGGGAGCCAAGGACGTGCGCCACATCGGTGTACCGCTTGATGCGCTCGATCTCCGCCCGGCCGTTGGGCCCTACAATGTGAGCGTACAGAGAGAAGCAACAGAAGGTGACCCCCTTTTCGTCTGCGTACTGACGGATACGGCGCGCCTCCTCCACGTCTGGCTCACTGAGCCCCAGCTGGGTAAAGCCCTCGACGGTGGTAAACCCATATTCAACAGAAAGGTCGATCAGCTGATAATAGGTGTTGATACGAGGAAATGGTTTTAAATAAAATGCAATCTTGTTTTCCATAGACAGCCCTCCTAATCCATTATATCGTACCATAATTTGTCTGCCGTGTCAATGTGAAAACGGCTATTTATATGGAGTTTTGATGCATCTACCGACGGTAGAATCGGTATTTTTCACTCTACCCTATGTGACCTCATCTGTATAGTTGCCGGAAAAACCGGTAGGTTGTATGTGCTGTGTGCATGGGGGTATACTGATGACAATAAAGAGAAGGGGGTCTTATGATGACTCGTACAAGATTACAGGATCGGCCAATGCCGGCGTATACCCGCGGTGAGGAAGTGTTTAACATGATCTCTCATATTGTTGGTGGCGTTTTTGGCGTTATCGCCTTGATCTTCTGTGTGTCGTTGTCGGTGTTGCAGGGGGATGTGTGGGGCGTGGTCAGCGGTGCCGTGTATGGTGTCGCGCTCGTTCTGCTTTACTGCACCTCCAGCATCTATCACGGCCTGCGCCCCGGGATGGGGAAAAAGGTGATGCAGGTCATTGACCACTGCGTGATCTACTTTCTGATTGCCGGCACCTACACCCCGGTGGCACTGTGCGCCATCCGTCCGTATTCCACCGTATGGGGCTGGGTGCTGTTCGGCGTGGTGTGGGGCTTGGCCGCCATGGCCACCGTGTTCACCGCCATCGACCTTAAGAAGTACGCCGTCCTGTCCATGATTTGTTACATCGGCATGGGCTGGTGCATCGTTTTTGCGGCAGATATTGCCCTGCGCGCCATCCCGCTCCCCGGCCTGCTGTGGCTGCTGGCTGGTGGCATTGCCTATACGGTAGGGGCCATCCTGTACGGACTGGGGAAACGTCACCGCTATGTGCACTCCGTTTTCCACCTGTTCGTGGTAGCCGGCAGTGTTCTGCAGTTCGTGTCGGTCGTCGGATATGTGTTGTAACTGTAGAGCAGGGGCTTGCTCCTGCCGCCGTTCGTCGGTCCCCCTTCCCCCCGAGGGGAAGGCTTTCGCTTCTCTTCAATTTGTACAAAACAATAGGCACTATGTACCTTTCAAGATACATAGTGCCTATTTTCGTCCCTAACTCCACCCGCCTTAAGGGGTGCGTTTTTTCTTTTACCACACACTTGACAGAACCCCAAGATATGGGTTAGAATATATAGATGTAATACTGTATATTGATGCAAAGGATGATGTGCCATATGGCAACCAAGAAGCCTGTATACGATAATGAGAGCATTACCGCCCTCAAAGGAGCTGACCGCGTACGTAAGCGTCCGGGGGTCATGTTTGGCTCCGATGGGCTGGAGGGCTGTCAGCATGCCATATTTGAGATCCTGTCCAACTCGGTGGACGAGGCTCGCGCCGGCTACGGCACCCGCGTGGTGATCACCCGGTATGAGGATCACTCCATTGAGGTGCAGGACTTCGGTCGCGGTGTGCCGGTGGACTTTAACCAGAAGGAGCAACGCTACAACTGGGAGCTGATCTTCTGTGAGCTGTATGCCGGTGGTAAGTACGACACGGATGACTACACCCTGGGTCTCAACGGCCTGGGTGCCTGTGCCACCCAGTACGCCTCCGAGTATATGGATGTGGAGGTCAAGCGCGATGGCTTCCTCTACACTCTGC
>JAZSOW010000055.1:0-3734 GCA_045537135.1 Acutalibacteraceae bacterium | reverse complement strand
TCTCGTCGATGAGGACTTCGAAGTACTTCTTGCCGACTTCCATAACCACGTCGGAGTACATCTGGATGAAACGGCGATAGCAGTCCCATGCCCAACGGGGATTATTAGACTTTGCTGCCATGACGTTGACAACGTCTTCGTTGAGGCCGAGGTTTAAGATGGTGTCCATCATGCCGGGCATGGATGCACGGGCACCGGAGCGAACGGATACAAGCAGCGGATTTTCGAGGTCGCCGAACTTTTTGCCGGTGATGCCTTCCATCTTGTCGATGTACTCCATGATCTCGGCCTGAATGGCGTCGTTGATCTTGCGGCCATCCTCATAATACTGGGTGCAGGCCTCGGTGGTGACGGTGAAGCCCTGGGGAACAGGCAGACCGATCTTGGTCATCTCGGCCAGGTTGGCGCCCTTGCCGCCCAGCAGCTCACGCATGGTAGCGTCGCCTTCGCTGAACAGGTAGACATACTTGTGACTCATGTTTTTACCTCCAATTAGTTGCGTAATTTCTCACAGACGTGGGGTGTGAAAACAGCTTGTCCACCCCCCACGGTCTGAAAGCCACTGGTTATTATAACAGAAAAAAAGGAATTTGGCTACTATTTTTTCAAAAAATTCCGGAAATATTTGCATTTTAGCATTTTTCTCCAGTTTCTCAAATTTTCGCGTGGTTAAAATCTGTTTTATTAGCGATATTGACTATATCCGGTGGGTGTGTTATGATAAGCGTTGGTCGAAAGGAGTGTTGTATATGACACGGAAAAAGAAGCTGATCGTTATCCTATCGTCATGTGCCGCCGCTCTCCTGGTGGCGGGTGTGGTGATCCTGTTGATCACCATGCTGGGCGGGTCGTCCTCCAGTGGGCTGCCTGCGGATGGCAAAGCCTATATCGGCGTGCAGTCGGGTGTTTACATGGGTATGACCCGGGAGGAGCTGACCACCGCTTTGGGGGAGCCTTCGGTTTCCTATGAGGAGGAGGACGGCATCACGCTGGTGGGCTACGATGAGCTGACGGTATACGGTATCCCCTTCCGGGCGGATTACAGCTTTGATGAGACCGGGCTGGTGAAGGCGATCTTCATCACCGACTACGTGGAGCTGGAAACGGCGAGGAGCGTTTATAACGAAGCCTATGGGGACGTCGCGGCGGCGTTGAGCTCCCAGAACGGCTATAACGATGAGGGCACCCAGGGTGCTTTCGGTGTTGATGAGCGGGTCTACGTGTATGCGGGCACCGAGACCTTTACCGCCTGCGTTTCCTACGAATATGGGATGATGACCTTCACCTTTATGCCCAAGGACATTCCCACCCAGTGATCCCGGTACAGCCGACCACCAGGTCGGCTGTTTTTTTGACCGCAAAGGCTTGCAGAAACGGCGGCTTTTGTGGTATGATAGATTGGTAATAAGGAGTGTGCGTGTATGCTATTCGGACGAAACAAGAGTGCCATTGACTTTCTGGTGGTGGGCCTGGGCAACCCCGGCATGGCCTATGAGGGCACCCGGCACAACGCGGGGTGTACCGCCTTGGCGGTGCTGGCTAAGGATGTCGGCGTGGAACTGACCAAGAAGCAGTTCAAGGCCCTCACAGCCACCGCCACCATGGAGGGCAAAAAGGTGCTGTTGCTGTTCCCCCAGACCTTTATGAACAACTCGGGGGAAGCGGTGCAGGCGGCGATGGCCTTTTATAAGCTGAGCCCTGAGCAGCTGTTGGTGCTGTCGGACGACATCTCCCTGGATGTAGGCGGGGTACGGGTGCGCAAGAAGGGCAGTGACGGCGGGCAGAAGGGCCTGCGCAGCATTATCCAGCACATCGATTCCGACCAGTTTCCCCGCATCCGCATCGGGGTGGGAGCAAAGCCCCATCCCGCGTATGACCTGGCGGATTGGGTGCTGTCCAAGTATAAAAAGGACGAACAGCCGCTGATGGACGAGGCGTTTGAGAAAGCGGCTTCGGCGGCCCGGCTGGTAATCGCCGGGCGCATCGATGAGGCCATGAATCGCTACTCGCATTGAGCATTTTGGGACATAAGGAGAATACATGAGCATTTGGGACAGGGGGCTGGCAGCATTGCCGGCCTATAAGAGTTTATGCGAGGATATCCGCCGGGGGCACGTTCCGGCTTCGGTGGTAGGCCTCGCCCATATTCACAAGGCGCTGATGGCGGCCGGTCTGCGGCAGAGCATTGGCCGTCGGGTGGTGCTGCTGGTGGCGGATGAGGCAGAAGCGGCGCGTATGACGGAGGATCTACGCGCCTTTGGTCTGCGCACCCTGCAGCTTCCCGCCCGGGAGCTGTATCTGCGGCAGGCGGAAGGAGCCTCCCGGGAATACGAGCAGATGCGGCTGGGTACCCTGGCGGCCATGGCAGAGGGTAACTACGACTGTGTGGTGGCCTGTATGGATGCCGCCATCCAGTACACCATCCCCCCGGACACCCTGCTGATGCGCACGCTGGAATTTACCGCCGGTGCCCAGCTCCCGGTGGAGGATCTGCCGGCGGCGTTGGCGGCGGCGGGCTATGAGCGGTGTCAGCAGATCGAGGGAGCCGGTCAGTTCGCCGTGCGGGGCGGCATTGTGGATGTATACCCCGCCGACAGCCCTGCCCCCATCCGTATGGAGCTGTGGGGGGACACGGTGGATACCATCAGCTATTTTGACCCCATCACCCAGCGGCGTACTGACCCGCTGGAGGGGGTGGCGATCCCGCCGGCGACGGAGATCATGTACGATGACCCTGCCGCCCTGGCGGCGAAGATCGAGGCCCTTGCCGCCGCCCAGCGGGGCAAGCTGGCGGAGGTGGTGCGCAAAAACCTGCTGGCAGATGTGGATCGTCTGCGGGGCGGCTTACGTCCCGCCTCGGTAGATAAATACATCCCCCTTATTTATGAGCCGGCTAACCTGTTCGACTATATGCGGGATGCCCTCCTGCTGGTCAGCGAACCCTCCAAGGCAAAGGAGCGGGTACGCACCTACCTGTGGCAGCTGGGGCAGGATATGGAGACCTTGTTAACGGAAGGGCTGCTGTGCCGGGGCTTGACGGAGTACGCCCCGGCCATGGAGCAGGTCACCCTGCAGCTGGAGCGGCGCGGCGCCATCCTGCTGGATGCTTTTGCCCGGGCTACCGGGGACATCCGCCCCAAGGCCATGTACACCGTAAACGCTCGGCAACTGCCGGTATGGTCCGGTCGTGTGGAGCTGTTGGTGGAGGATCTGCGCGATCTGCTGTCCCGCCGCATGGCCTGTGTGGTGCTGGCGGGCAGTGAGGAAAAAGCCGCCGCCGTGCTGGCGGAGGATCTGCAGAAGGCGGGCTTGCCCGCTCTCTATGCCAAGTCCCCCGATGCCCCTCTCAAGGGGCAGGTGCTGGTGACCGCCGGTGGCCTGTCTGCCGGCATTGAGTTGCCGGAGGCATCTTTGGCGGTGATCACCCATGGGCGGGTGGTACGTGTTACCCGCCGCCGTCGGCAGAAGCGGGATAAGGGCCTGGAGATCCACAGCCTGTCGGAGCTGCAGATAGGGGACTACATCGTTCACACCGCCCACGGTATCGGCATCTACCAGGGCGTTCATCAGGTGGATATTCAGGGGGTTATCAAGGATTACATCAAGCTGGAATACGCCAAGGGGGACACCCTGTATGTGCCGGTCACCCAGTTGGATCTGGTGAGCAAATATATCGGCACCAAGGATGACATGACGGTGAAGCTCCACCGCCTGGGCGGGCAGGAGTGGCAGAA
>JAZSOW010000007.1:0-18994 GCA_045537135.1 Acutalibacteraceae bacterium | reverse complement strand
GGGCGCCATGGTCGACAAGACCCTCAACGGCTACGAATACGAGGATTGGCAATAACCCTTCATCAAAAAGCAAAAGCGGCAGGGATGCTCCTTGCCGCTTTTTTATTTTGGTGCCTTTAGGCGTGGAAATAAACCCCCAGTTCTACTGGGGGAAGATAAAAAGCTTTAGCATGAGAAAAACCTCCGTGATACAATGGTAAATGGTTTGGCGGCCGCATTACCAAAAAGTATCAAGGAGGTTTTCAACAAATGAAGAAAACAAATAATGAAATCAAGCACACAGCACATTCGAGTTACAGATGTTAGTATCATATCGTTTTTGCACCAAAATATAGGCGTAAAGAAATATATGGGCAATTACGAAGAGATATAGGAGAAATTCTGCGAAAGTTGTGCGAGCAAAAGGGAGTGGAAATCATTGAAGCAGAAACATGTGTAGATCACATACATATGTTGGTGACGATTCCACCGTATCTTAGTGTAGCACAGTTTATGGGATTTCTCAAGGGAAAAAGTTCATTGATGATATTTGATAGGCACGCCAACTTAAAATACAAGTATGGAAGCAGGCATTTTTGGTGTCGAGGATATTACGTAGATACGGTTGGCAAGAACAAGAAAGTCATTGAAGAGTATATACGAAATCAGCTGGAAGAAGATTACTCGAGTGATCAAATCAGTATGAAGGAGTATATGGACCCGTTTACGGGTAGCAAGAACAAGTAGGCAAAAAAGACAGCCGCACGTGAGCGGCTGCCTGTGATGGTAATGCGGTGCCAAACTTCTGTGCCCCTTTCAGGGGCTAAGCCTGTAAAAGCCCCTTCTAGGGGCTGGTCAAACCACCAGTTTACTGGTGGTTATGATTTCTGTATTTTATCCCAGCGAAACGGGTTTATCGGTGCGTTCTTGGATGTATTCCACATAGGCGCTTGCTGTCTCTTTTTCAAGAAACGTCGTGCGGTCGTACGCCTGCTGCCCGCCGGCTTGGGCGGCCTTGGCCAGCCCTAACGGGTGATAGGGCATCAGCTCCACCCCCCGGACGGCGTCGTACCGGTCCGCCAGCGCCGCCACGGCCTCAAAATGCTCCCGGCGGTCGTTCACCCCCGGGATGATGGGGCAGCGCAGGATCACCGTCGCCTGCAGCCGGTCAAGCCGCGACAGGTTGGCAAGGATCCGGTGGTTGTCGGCCCCCACCCACTGCCGGTGTCGGCGGCTGTCGGTCTCCTTGATATCGAACAGAAACCGGTCCACGTAGGGGACGCTGGCCTCCAGATCCTCCACCCGGGCAAAGCCGGAGGTCTCTATGCACACCGGGTAGCCCTTTTCCCGGCAGCTTTTGAGCAGGCAGAGCAGGAAGTCCGGCTGGCTGAAGGGCTCACCGCCGGAGAAGGTGACGCCGCCCTCCTCCCCGAAAAAGAGGTCGTCCTTGGCAATCTCCGCCATGACCTCCTCCACGGTGCAGGATCTGCCCAGCACCTCCAGCGCCCCGCTGGGGCAGGCTGCCGCACAGGCGCCACACACCGTGCACCGGGTGCGATCCAGCCGGTGCTCCCCCTCCTGCAGGCGGTGAGCCTGCAGGGGGCACACGGCGGCGCATTTCCCGCAGCCGACACAGGCCTTGGGGTCAAACAGCAGCTGCGGCCCCGGCGCCTTCCCCTCCGGGTTGTGACACCAGCCGCAGGAGAGGGGGCAACCCTTCAGGAACACCACCGTGCGGATGCCCGGCCCGTCGTTGAGGGAAAAGTGCTGTATGTTAAACACCGTACCGTTCACAGTATCACCTTACATTTCGTTGCAGGTGCGGGAGATCACGTCGTCCTGCAGACTCTTGGGGAGCTTCACGAAGAAATCGCTGTAGCCGCCGATACGCACCAGCAGGTCCCCGTGCTCCTCCGGGTGGCGCTGGGCGTCCAGCAGCTCCTGGGGGGAAACGATATTAAACTGCATCTGTACCCCCTCGGTGCGCAGGTATCCCTTGACCAGCGCCTTGATGGCTGCGGCGGTGACCCCCCGGTTGATCTTCACGTTCACTGAGGTGCCGCCCAGGAACCGGGAGGGCTCCCAGGAGACGGTGGAGGCAAGGGACACCGTGGGCCCCTGGTTATCGTAGCCCTGTACGGGGTTGCTGCCGTCGTTGAGAGGCGCCCCCGCCAGCCGGCCGTCGGGGGAGGCGCCGGTCTCCTCCCCGTGGAATACGTGATCCCGGTAGGAGAAGGCGCCGGGGATCACCCGGGCACCCCGGACGGTGGTCTTGCCGGCAAAGGTTTCCAGCGCCAGGTCGGCTACCCGCCGCTGGATGCCGTTGGCCACGGCGTCCCCGGTGCCGAAGTGGGGCACCTTGTGCAGGATATAGCTGCGCAGCTCCCCGTACCCCTCGTAGTTGGCGGCCAGCGCCTTTTTGTACTCCGAGAGGGTCACCTTTTTCTGCTCAAACACCAGCCGGTAGATGCAGTTGAGGCTTTCGCTCACGTTCTGCATCCCCAGCAGATTCGGCTCGATGAGGTTGTAGCGGGCGCCGCCCCCGTCCACCGACACGCCCCGTTCCAGGCAGTCATTGATGAGCACCGAGCAGCGGGTGGCATCGGTGGTGTTGCGCCCCCGTTCCAGCTGGTACAGGTTTTCCTCCAGGATCGCCTGCCGGCAATAGTCGGTAAACTCCCGGCGGAAGGCGGCAAACACGTCCTCAAAGCCGGCGGTGTCGTCGCACCCGTCCAGGGCGGTCAGCAGGATGCGCAGCGTGTTGATGTACGGGCTGGTGATGGAGACCCCCGAGCAGCCGATGGGGGTCACCTCCACGCAGGTGGAGAGGGTGAACATCCGGGCCGCCTCCGGCTCAAAGCCGTTCTTCAGCAGGGAGCGGGTGACGGCGTCCGCGTTCCAGACGGAGGGCTGGGCGTGCCCCTCGGCAATGAGCCGGGTCACGTAGTCCAGCAGCTCCTCGCTGGTCTCCTCCAGCACGCAGAAGCCCACGTTGGGGTCGGGGATGCGGGTGTGGCGGATGGCGGTGAGGAAATGCCAGGTCAGCTCGTTTTCCACGTACTGCCCCCGGGCATCCCGCCCGGACAGCATCATCCCCTCCGCCGCCCAGGCGGGCATATGGGTGACCGACTGCAGGAAGAAGCAGTCGATGAGCTCCTGCGCCTCCGCCGGGGTCAGGATCCCCTGCTCGATATCCCGGCGGTAGTAGGGCAGCAGGAACACGTCGGGCTTGCCGTAGGAGAACAGGCCGTACAGGCTCCAGGTGAAGGTGTGGACGCTCTGCAGCGCCTCCCGGAAGGTGCGTGCCGGCTTCATGGGCACCTGCTGCAGCACCCGGTGCAGCACCAGCAGCTCCGCCCGCTCTTCCCCCTGCGCCTCGTTGGCCATACGCAGTGCCTCCTCGGCGTAGTGGCGGCTCAGCACCGCCAGCCCCTCCAGCTCGTGCTTGCAGCACCAGTAGAACTCGTACCGGGCGGTCTGGGTACCGTCGTCGGCGTCAATGGCCGCCAGCTTTTCGTCCAGGATCTCCAGGATGCCCTCGATCCCCTTCTCCAGCAGCAGGGTGTAATCCAGGGCGTAGTGGGTGTCCCGCCCCCGCTTGAGCGGGATGCGGCGTGCCCACTCCTCCAGCTCGTCTTTTTTGAGCAGCTCCTCCGGGGTGTACTCGCTGAAATCCGGCTGCCCCACGATCAGCTCACCCGGCAGGATGACCGGCCGGGTGTTTTCCAGCAGATGCGCCTCCGCATAGGAGCGGAGCATATACTGGGTGGGCGCCGTCCAGAAATGGGTCTTCCACCCCTCGGCGTACAGCAGCCGGGAGCGGTGACAGTGCCAGCAGGTCAGGTCACGGTTGACCGCCATAGGTGCGTTGTGCAGATAATAGTCCCGTAGCTTTTGCACCCGCTGGGTGGCGGGCAGCTGTGCAATGTGCTTCATATACATCACCTCAACTACATTATAGTTGTATTTTCCGGCGGGTTATAGTATAATAGCAATGAAAAATGGTAAAATACAAAACCGAGGCGATGAAAATGACCTACACACAAGAGGTGCAGCTGACCCGGGATCTGCCGGCGATGGTGGTGGCGTACGAGGAGAGCGCCTTCCAGGTCACCGAAAACACCGGCGTCAAGACGTACGATACCTACAAGGTTTCCATCCTGCTGTCGGACGGCCTCTGCGCCGTGATGAACGACACGGTGATCCACTCCCGGGTGGGGGACGTGCTCTTCTTCCGACCCGATGAGATCCACTTCGGCAGGGTGCTCACGGCGGGGGTGCACCGCTACCTGGATCTGTATATACCCCTGGAGCATTTCGACCGTTTCGGCGTTCTGTGTCATAAGGTCGCCGCCTTTCTGGAGCACCGGCAGGGGCAAAGGGGCAACTGCTACCGACCGGGTGCCGGGGACAGAGCCACCGTTGTCCGGTGGGCGGAGAGCGTGGCGAAAACCGTCAGGGACGGCGGGCAGACCACCCTTGACACCGCCCTTTGCTGCTACCGGCTGCTTTCCCTGTGCGCCGACCGGTATGCACAGGGACTGCCCGCCGTGAGCGACGAGGGGGTGCCCTCCTGCGTGCGCACGGCGGTGGCGGCCATCTCTGCCGGTTACGCTGAAAAGCTGCGCCTGGAGCAGCTGGCCGCCGCTGCCGGCTGCTCCGCCGCCTACCTGTCCCGGACCTTCCGGGAGCACGTGGGGTGCAGCGTGTACACCTACCTGATGCAGTACCGCCTGGCTATGGCGGAGCGGCTGCTCAGGGAGGATAAGAGCGTCACCCAGGTGTGCTACGAGTGCGGCTTTTACGACTGCTCCCATTTTATCAAGTGCTTCAAAAAGCAGTACGGCGTTACCCCGCTGGCCTATAGAAAATAAGCAGCACCCCGTGCCGTCAGGCACGGGGTGCTGCTTTCATTCGGCGGACAGGATGCGACCCAATGCCTCCACGTGGGCGGCCTCCGGTACGGGGAAGTGCCGTGTGGGCAGCCCCAGCATTTCCTGTTTATGCTCCCCCATTTTATGATAGGGCAGCAGTTCTGTTTTTTCGGGATAGCCGTATTCTTGGTAGAAGACCTTGACGGCCTCCATCTCCTGCTTCGTGTCGTTGACACCGGGAATGATCGGAATGCGCACCCAAACAACCTTCTTCATCTGCAAAAGGCGGGAAAGATTGTCGAGGATGCGGGCGTTTCCTACCCCCGTGTATTGTTTGTGGGTGTCATTGTCCATGGCCTTTACGTCATACAAAAACAGGTCCGTATACGGAAGGATCTTCTCAAAATGCCCCCAGGGCACGTCGCCGGCGGTGTCCACCGCAGTGTGGATGCCGCTATTTTTGCACATTGGCAGGATCTCACAAAGGAAATCAATCTGAAGCATACATTCCCCGCCGGAGAAGGTCACTCCACCGTCGGAAGCGTCAAAGAACGGGCGATCCTGCAGGAGGCGGGCAAGGACCTGCTCCACGGACATTTTCTTTCCGCAAAGCTCGCGGGCATCCTGCAGGCACGCGGATACGCATTGGCCGCAGCCGTCGCAGGTCCGCAGCTGATGGGGGCATACCGACGCGCACCGTCCGCAGCCCACACACTTTTCCTTATGTACCAGCAGCTGCGGGTGCCGACAGTGGCTTTCCGGGTTGTGACACCAGGCGCACCGGAGGTTACAGCCCTTGAAAAACACGGTTGTCCGGATGCCGGGGCCATCCACAAAGGAGGTTTGTTGAATGTTAAAAATGACTGCATTCATACGTTACGCCTCATAAATATGCCGTCGGATCATCTCCTCCTGGAACAGGGGGGACAGGGAGACAAACTTAGCGGAGAAGCCGGTCACCCGGACCACCAGATCCTGATACCGTTCCGGATGCTTTTGAGCGTCGATCAAGTCCTGTGTCCGAACGCAGTTGAGCTGCAGATGCTTCACCCGAAGGGTGGCAAAGGCCTTCAGGAGCATTGCCAGCTGTTCCTTGGACGTTTTGCCGTAAGGAAGCTGTAGATCCAGGGAGCTGGTGACGCATTTGTCCGTTTCCAAATGGCACACGCTCTGTACCACGTCCGAAAGAGAATCCGCAGGATGGTATTTGGACGGTCCGATACCCTGGGCAAACATGTCACCGTTACGGCGGCCATCCGGGGTGGCTCGCATTTGAGGAGCCATACGGAAGAACTCTCTATACACGTAATAGTTGAGGAAGAAGCTGCCACCATGCTCATTTTCGATACCATCCAGGGCGTGGGACAGATCCAGGTGGAGACGCTGGCTCAGTTCCAGAGACTCTTGTTGGTTATCGCCGAAATGGGGACAATGCCGCACCCGATACAGCAGCTCCTCGTGCCCCTCCCAGTTGTTGCGCACGGCGTTTAAGTAGTCCTTCAGGGAAATAACCTTTTCGTCGAAGCACAGTGTCTTGATGGCCAGCATAGCGTCCACGTAGTTGGCAAAGCCGGACACGTCACAGCTGTTGGCGTTGTAGACCGCGCCGCCCTGGGTATAGTCCTTTTTCGATTCGAGACAGCCATCCATCATAATGGAGGTGACAGACAAGGGGTTGACCAGCGGCGCTACCTTGCCGCACCGGCCGATGGCCTCACAGCGGAAGCGGATGACGTTGACCAAATTGGTTGTCAGAATGTCGTAAACATCCTCAAAGCTTTCTGCCTTTTCCAGAGGGGTGCAGATAAGGCCGGCATCCACGTACTCTGGCTCCGGGCCGTATACGGCCTGCTCCAGCACGGTCACAGAGTAGACGTAGTTACCTCCGGCCATCGATTCCTTGCTGGCCACCTTGTTTTCCCAGCACCCCACGGTCTCATAGTTGCGGGCATCTTCCAGGGTTTTTCCAGTCTTTACAAGGGCCGGGATGATACCGTCATCACAGCTAAGCCCAATGGCACTGCGACCACTGGCGAATTCCTGCGCCAGCTCCTCTAGATACGCCGTGGGAGAGTTGGAGCCGAAGCGGGCGTGGATCTTGGGGAAAACACAGTGCATCTCCCGGTGCGCCCGAATAAACATACTGGTCAGCTCGTTGTAGATGGGAGTCCCTTCCGGATCACAGCCGCCGATGCAGACCCCCATTTCCAGCTCGTGATCGTTTTCGCCGCTGACAATGGTATCCTTGTCGTATTGTCTGTCGCCAAGGAGCATAAATTGCTTAACAAGGGTGTACGCCTCGTCCTTGGTCAGGTTTCCGCTCTCTACGTCGGCTTTGTACAGATCGTACAGGATATAGTCTACCCTGCCCAGCGTGGAGTTACCGATACCTTCCATCGCCCCCAGCACGTTGCGGGCAAACCAGCAGGCATTGAGACCTTCGAAAAACGTCCGGGGTGCCTCCCAGGGGGCGCGCTCCGCCGCCTCGATGAGCATCTGCATATTGTTGCGCTGTCCGGGGTCTGTCAGTGTATTAAGCTTTTCCCGGGCGGCCTCGGCATACCGCTCACAGATCCGTTTGGCGGCCAGCAGGCCTCTTTGGGCGCAGTTCAAAAAGTCCAGTTCTTCCTTGGCCGCGCCAGCTTTCGCCTTCTCGGCGGCCTGATAATACCATTTCATTCCGCGCTTCACCAGGTTTTCCACCGGAACGGTGTAGTGGACCGTATCCGTGTATGGACCGCAGCACAGAAACACCCGAAGCTGTTGTTGCTTTTGGAATTTTCGCCACGTTTCCGGATCGAACTCTCGGTAAAGATAGCTGTTGCGCCGGAAAAGCCAGTCGGCACTGCTGCCGTCCAGCAAGCCAGGGCACCAGGTGATATCGTTGATGAAATAGAAGGGCGTCTCCTCGAACACGACCACCTCTATATTCTCTGCCAGGATCTCATATTGGGCCGCTTTCAACGCAAAGCTGTTCAGGCCCGGGTGTTCCGCATCATATCGGTTGAGCCGTTCTTTGATAGGATGGTCATCGCCGTGTGAAACGGTTTTTAGTGCTGTGAAATAGTTGCGGCACTTATTGCCTAAAGACTCGAAGGCATCCATCGTTTTTCTCCTCCCATTTTTCTGCGTATTTACAAATGGCTTTTGTTCTGCTATACTTATACTATCACGTATAAAATTCTGAAAATAGCCAAATAGCACAGAAAAGATATGTGTTTCTGAAAGGGGCGATTGGTATGAATGCGACGAATGGTCGGAGCATATACGTCCACGAGAGCGTCAAACCCATTGAACTGGAATACAGCGATCACGGCACCTATTTTGGCGATACCGCCATCAGGATCTACGACGATTATAAGATCAGCCTTGTTCTGACCGATGATTGCGGCGCCGTCATCGGCAACAAGGTGTTCTTTCCTCAGCGGGGGGATCTGATCATCTTCCGCCCCAACGAGGTGCATTTCGGCCGGTTCCCCCGGTCCAGTGAGTATCGGTTCGTTTCCTTTCTGTTTCCCGTGGATCTGTTCGACCACGTGTGCCGCGCCAGCAAGCCGATCATCGCGCCGTTTTTAGACGATTCGGAGGAACGCATCAATCTGGTTCAGCTCCCCGAACAATACAAAAACAAGGTGATTGAGCTTACCGAGGAGCTCCTGCTCCTTGTGAAGGACGATACCGATCCCCGATGCTTTGATATTCTCGCCTTTTCCAAGCTGATCGAGGCCTTAAGTATTTGCCACCGGTTCTATCCCATTCAAAAGGCGAAAGGGGATACCCAGCCGCCTCATCCCATTGTTGCCAAGGCGTTGAGTAAAATAAATGAATGGTTTCCCGCCTTTATGGGCTTGGAGGAGCTGGCAAGGCATTGCGGCTGTAGCGTTACCTATTTGACGCAGGTTTTCCGCAGCTATACCGGCAAAACTGTCCACGGTTACTTGACGGAGAGCCGTCTGGAGCATGCCCGCCAGCTGCTGAAAAAAGGCGCGTCCGTAACAGAGACCGCCTACCGCAGTGGCTATGACGATACCTCCCGCTTTATCCTGCAGTTCAAAAGGCAGTTCCATGTGACCCCCGGTCAATATAAAAAGCAATAAAAAGCGGCGGCTGTTTTTGACAGCCGCCGCTTAGCGTTGTTGTTATGAATTACAGCTCCACGGTCCAGCCGAAGGTGTCCTCCACCTTGCCCCACTGGATGCCGGTGAGGGTGTCGTACAGCATCTGGGTGACTTCGCCGATCTGGCCGTTGTTCACCGGATACTTCACGTCCTTGTAGCATAATTCACCGATGGGGGAGACCACCGCGGCGGTGCCGCAGCCCCAGGCCTCCTCCAGGGTGCCGTTGGCCATCGCCTCGGCCAGCTCGTCAATGGAGATGAGCCGTTCAGACACCTTGTAGCCCTTGCTCTTGAGCACCTCAATGCAGGACTTGCGGGTGATGCCCGGCAGGATGGAGCCGGACAGGGCGGGGGTGACCACCTCGCCGGCGATCTTGAACATTACGTTCATGGCGCCCACCTCCTCGATGTACTTGCGGTGGACACCGTCCAGCCACAGCACCTGGGAGTAGCCCTTCTGCTCGGCGCGCTCGCCGGCACGGTTGGAGGCGGCGTAGTTGCCGCCGCACTTGGCTTCGCCGGTACCGCCGCGCACCGCACGCACATCCTCGGACTCGATCATGATCTTCACCGGGTTGATGCCTTCTTTATAGTAGCTACCCACGGGAGACGCAATGATCATGTAGGTGGCATTGTGCACCGCGTGCACGCCCAGGGTCTCGTCGTTACCGAACATGAAGGGGCGCAGATACAGAGAGGTGCCGGGGGCAGAGGGGGTCCAATCCTCCTCCAGCTTCACGAAGGTGGTCAGCGCCTCCATGGCCATGTCCTCCGGGATCTGGGGCAGGCACATACGGTCGGCAGAACGGTTCATACGGCGGATGTTTTCAATGGGACGGAACATCTGCACCTTCCCATCGGCGCGACGATAGGCCTTGAGACCCTCGAAGATCTCGGAGCCGTAGTGCAGCACCGTGGAGGCGGGGTGCAGGGTGATGGGGGCAAAGGGGACGATGCGGGCATCGTGCCAGCCCTCCTCCCGGGAATAGTCCATGATGAACATGTGGTCGGAGAAATACTTACCGAAGCCCAGGGTGGAAGCCTCCGGCTTCTCCTTGGGGGCGGTGGTCTTGGTGATAGCGATATTCACAGAAAATCACTCCTTATTCGTAGTCGGCACCGATCTGCATAGCCTTGCGGTTCACGTCCAGCATATCCGCACGCTTGGCAGAAATAACCTTGCCCAGCGCCGCGCTGACGCTGTCGGCGTTGAAGTCGTCCAGCACCTTTAGCAGCTTACCTATGATGATCATGTTGGCCAGAGTGGGCATGCCGTTGTCGCCCGCCATTTTGGTGGCGGGGATGTAGTAGGTGGTCACATCGTCCCGGTTTACCTTGCGCTCGATGAGGGTGGAATCCGCGATGATGATGCCGCCGGGAGCCACGGTGGGTTCAAACTTGTCGAGAGAGGGCAGGTTCATGGCGATGAGGATGTCCGGGTTGGACACGATGGGGGAGCCCACCGGCTCATCGCTGATGATGACACTGCAGCTGGCGGTGCCGCCACGCATTTCCGGGCCGTAGGAGGGCAGCCAGCTCACGTTCTTATCGTCCGTCAGGCCCTTGTAGGCCAGGAACTTACCGGCAAACAGGATGCCCTGCCCGCCGAAGCCGGAAAGCAGAATTTGTTTCGTACTCATTACGCATCCTCCTTTTCGGCGCTTCTGTCCTTGTACACACCCAGGGGGTAGTAGGGCAGCATGTTGTCGTCGATCCACTTGAGAGCGGCCTCGGGAGTCATACCCCAGTTGGTGGGGCAGGAGGAGACCACCTCGATGAGGGAGAAGCCCTTGCCGTCCAGCTGGTTCTGGAACGCCTTCTTGATGGCCTTCTTGGCGGCGCGGATGTTCTTGACGCTGTTGACGGTCACCCGCTCCAGGTACTCGGGGCCCTCCAGTTGGGAGAGCATTTCGCACACCTTCACCGGGTAGCCGCACAGCTTGGGATCACGGCCGTAGGGGGAGGTCTGGGTCACCTGCCCGGGCAGGGAGGTGGGAGCCATCTGCCCGCCGGTCATGCCGTAGATGGCGTTATTGATGAAAATAACGGTGATGTTCTCGTTGCGGGCGGCGGCGTGCACCGTCTCCGCCATACCGATGGAGGCGAGATCGCCGTCACCCTGGTAGGTGAACACCACATGGTTCTCCGGATCGGCGCGCTTCACGCCGGTGGCCACCGCCGGGGCACGGCCATGAGCGGCCTCGATCATATCGCAGTTAAAGTAGTTGTACGCCATAACGGAGCAACCCACCGGGGCGATACCGATGGTGCGACCCTCGATACCCAGCTCGTCAATGACCTCCGCCACCAGACGGTGGACAATGCCGTGGGTGCAGCCGGGGCAGTAGTGCATCGGCACATCCGTCAGCGCATGGGGTTTATCAAATACGACTGCCATTATTTCGCACCTCCGTTTGCAATCTTTTTAATGGCTTCCAGCACCTGCTCCGGGGAGGGGATCATACCGCCCACCCGGTTGCACAGGGTCACCGGCACCTTGCAGTCAGTGGCCAGGCGCACGTCCTCGATCATTTGGCCCATGGACAGCTCCACGGACAGGAACGCCTTGGCGGTCTTGGCCGCCTTCGCAAAGGGTGCCTTGGGGAAGGGCCACAGGGTGATGGGACGGATCATACCCACCTTGATGCCCTGCTTGCGAGCCTCGTTGACCGCGTTCTTGGACACGCGGGCGGCGATGCCGAAGGCGGCTACCACGATGTCCGCATCCTCGGTCATGTACTCCTCGTACATGGCCTCGTTTTCTTCAATATACGCGTACCGCTCGTACCGGGCGAAGTTGGTCTTTTCCAGCTCCTCGGGAGAGAGGTACAGGGAGTTGACGATGTTGTGCTCCCGCTCCATCTTGGTGCCGGTGGTGGCCCAGGGCTTCTCCACCGGGGCCTCCTCGGCAAACTCCAGGGATACGGGCTCCATCATTTGACCCATGGTGCCGTCCGCCAGGATCATGGCGGTCATACGGTACTTATCCGCCAGGCCGAAGCCCTTGACGGTCAGCTCTGCCATCTCCTGCACGGAAGCCGGGGCCAGCACGATCATGCGGAAGTCACCGTGGCCGCCGGCGCGGGTAGCCTGGAAATAATCCGACTGGCTGGGCTGGATGCCGCCAAGGCCGGGGCCACCGCGCTGGACGTTGATCACCAGAGCGGGCAGGTCAGCACCCGCCAAGTAGGACAGTCCCTCGCTCTTGAGGGCGATTCCGGGGCTGGAGGAGGAGGTCATCACCCGCTTACCGGTGGAGGACACGCCGTATACCATATTGATAGCGGCGATCTCGCTCTCCGCCTGCAGGAAGGTGCCGCCGATCTTGGGCATCTTCTTGGCCATGTAGGCCGCGATCTCCGTCTGGGGAGTGATGGGGTAGCCGAAGTAGTGCCGGCAGCCCGCCAGAATGGCGGCCTCGGCAATGGCCTCGTTGCCCTTCATCAATACCTTATCTGCCATTATGTAGTCACCTTACCTTTCCACCTTGATCACGCAATCCGGGCACATCATCGCACAGGAGGCACAGCCTACACAGGCGGCCTCGTCGGTGATCACCGCGGGGTGGTGACCTTTTTTGTTGATCTGGTCCTTGGCCAACGTGAGCAGCTTTTTGGGGCAGGCGGCAACGCACAGCCCGCAGCCCTTGCAGTTGTCGGTCTTAAACGTCAGTTTTGCCATATTGAACACTCCTTTACAGAATAGGAATTACAAAAAGGGTTTTTCCTGCAGCCGCAGGGGGAACAGGTGGGGGATCTTTCCTTCCAGTTCGCCATACAACTCCTGCCGCACGGCGGTCATCACCACCGGCAGGTCGGAGAGGGCGGCGACCTCCTGGGCATAGGGGAGGGAAGAAAGCACGTCGGCGGCGGTGGTCTCCTCTCCCAGGTTGGTGTTGTTTACAAGTCCGGTGAAGGGGATGTGACAGGCCGCTTCGATCTCCCGCATGACCTCCATGGTGGAGGCGGAATCGGGGGTGAGGGGGCGGCTGCGGTTAATAACCATCAGCATCTCGTAGTCCCCTTCCTCCTTGATGCGCTCCGCCAGCCGTCCCAGGGCGTAGGCGCCCCGGTCGTCGCCGCCCACGTCAATGACGGCGTACAGCTCCCGGTCATCCAGCAGGGTGTACATCTCTGCCGGCATAGCAGGGATATCCACATTGGTGTTGGCGTATTCCGAGCAGATGAGGCGGATATCCCGCCGGGCAAATTCTGCCGCGCTGTCCTTGGAACGGAAATAGGGGTTAACGATGTCCAGGTCGGCAATGGCGGTGCGGGGGTGCTGCCGGCGCAGCTCGTAGGCCATGTTCACCGCCACGTTTGTCTTGCCACTGCCGTAATGGCCGCACAGCAGGGTCAGTCGCTTATAGTTTCTCATACATGAAGCCTCATTACAGCTTGTTGCGCTGGATCTTGCCGCTGACGGTCTTGGGCAGCTCGTCACGGAAGACCACCACGCGGGGGTATTTGTAGGGAGCGGTGTGCTCCTTCACGTAGCTCTGGATCTCCTTCTTGAGCTCGTCGGTGCCCTCGATGCCGGGGACCAGCACGATGCTGGCCTTGACCACTTGGCCGCGCACCTCATCCGGGGCGGCGGAAACACCGCACTCCAGCACGTAGCGCAGCTCCATGATGACGCTCTCGATTTCGAAGGGCCCGATACGGTAGCCGGAGGACTTGATCACGTCGTCCACGCGACCCACATACCAGAAGAAGCCGTCCTCATCCCGCCAGGCGGTGTCGCCGGTGTGGTAGAAGCCGTCGTGCCATACCTCCACCGTCTTTTCCGGAGTACCGTAGTAGCCGGTAAAGAGGCCGCAGGGGGCACCCTCCTTCACGTTGACCACGATCTCACCCACCTCGCCGGTAGGTACCGGATTGCCGTCGGGATCCACGATCTGCACGTCGTAGATGGGAGCGGGCTTACCCATAGAGCCGATCTTATGTCCCGCCCCCACCATATTGCCGATGATCATGGTGCTTTCGGTCTGCCCGAAGCCCTCGATGATCTGCAGGCCGGTGGCCTTCTCAAACTGGCGGTAGACCTCCGGATTGAGCGCCTCGCCCGCGGTGGTCATGTGCTGGACGGAGGAAAAATCGTATTTGGAGATATCCTGCTTGATCATCATGCGCAGCATGGTGGGCGGCGCACAGAAGGTGGTGATACGGTACTTCTCGAACATAGGTAGGATATCCGCCGCGTCAAAACGGTCGAAGTCGTACACGAAGGTGGCGGCTTCACACAGCCATTGGCCGTACAGTTTGCCCCACATGGCCTTGGCCCAGCCGGTATCGGAGATGGTGAAATGCAGGCCGTCCGGATCTACGTTGTGCCAGTAGCGGGCGGTGTGGAAATGTCCCAAAGCGTACTTGTAGTTATGCGCCGCGATCTTGGGGTAGCCGGTGGTGCCGGAGGTGAAGAACATCAGCATCAGGTCGTCCCCGCCGGGAGCGTCCTCGGTGCGAGTGTAGTGGGTGCTGTAGAGGGTATATTCCTCATCAAAGCTGCGCCAGCCCTCCCGCTCACCGTTCACAATGAGCTTGTGCTGTACGGAGGGGCATTTTTCTGCCGCCAGCTCCACCTGATGGGCCACATCCCCATCGGCAGTGCACAGCACGGCAGATACCCCTGCCGCCTGGAAGCGATATTCCAGGTCGTGCTCCAACAGCTGGTTGGGGGCGGGAATGGCTATCGCTCCCAGCTTGTTAAGGCCGATCATGGCAAACCAGAACTGGTAGTGCCGCTTGAGGATAAGCATCACCCGGTCACCCTTTTTGATGCCGAGGGATTTGAAATAGTTGGCACACTGGGCAGAGGCCTTTTTAATATCCTTGAAGGTGAAGCGCCGCTCGGTGTGGTCTCTGGAGATGTGTAGCATTGCCAGCTTTTCCGGCTCCCGCTCGGCCAAAGCATCCACCAAATCGAAAGCGAAGTTGAACTTCTCGGTGTTCTTGAAGGTGATGGAGGTGGGGGTCCCCTTGTCGTTCTCCACCACATCGATATAGTTGTGGTAGATGCGGTCCTTGTTGTCCCGGGTCGGTGCGGGGGTGGCCGCTACCTCGCGAGCGGTATTCAGTTCGGGGATGGGCTCTCCGGTGGGGTTAAGCACGATGGCGTAGAACACGCAGTCCCGGCCGCCCACGGCGATCATGCCGTGGGGAGTGTCGGAGTCGAAGTAGATGCTGTCCCCGGGGCCCAACACCTCCCGGTGCTCGCCGATCTGTACCATCAGGTTGCCCTCAATGACCAGGTCGCACTCCTGACCCGCGTGGGTGGTCAGCTCGATGTCCCGCTGCTGGGCCTCCTCATCGTACACACTGCGTACGTACAGTGGCTCGGCAATACGATTCTAAAAAACATAAACCAAATTATAGTAGGTCATACCATGAGCCTGGGACACCTTCTGCCCGGCACCTGCCCGGGTGACGGTGAAGCCGCTGAGCTTGGGGCTGTGCCCCTCGATGATGTCGGTGACGTTGACGTTCAGTGCCAAAGCACAGCGGTAGATAAAGGCAAAATTGAGGTCGCTGTTCCCTGCTTCGCAGGCAGCGTACTCCTCGGCGGATACGTCGGTTTTGCGCGCCATATCCTCTACGGTAAGCCCTTCCAGTTCACGCAGGGCCCGGATACGTCCCGCCATCTCTTTAATCTTGTAATCCAGTGCGGTGATCTGCTCCATATCTTGTACTCTCCTCTGCTCCGGGACGAAAAAGCACTCGTCCCAAAGTGTTGACTTTGAGACGAGCGCTGATCTTTGTCAGTGCACCCGCGGTACCACTCAAATTGCCGCCCGGTGGGCGACCACTCTTCGGGATCCATCAATCCCTATGCCTTTACGCAGCAATCACGGGAGAGGTCTACTGGGCGCCGGGGCACTTTTCTTCTCTCCGGCTCGGAAGCTACAAACAGCAGATCCCCTCTGACAGCTTCCACCAACCGCTGTCTCTCTGTAAGACGGTGTTTCTGCGCCCTCTTCGTCAAAGCCTTTATAAACAGATTTGAGCGAATTATATCACAAGTCGTCGCCGCTGTCAACGGTTTTTTGCGTGTTTCAAGTATTTTCCGCCGTCGGGCGGGGCGAAGATGCCCCGCCCGACGCAGGAGATTACAGCTTGTTGCGCTGGATCTTGCCGGAGATGGTCTTGGGTAACTCATCACGGAAGACCACCACGCGGGGATACTTGTAGGGAGCGGTGTGCTCCTTAACGTAGGTTTGGATTTCTTTTTTAAGCTCCTCGCTGGGCACGGTGCCCTTGGTCAGCACGATGCTGGCCTTGACCACCTGTCCACGCACCTCGTCCGGTACGGCGGATACGCCACACTCCACCACGTAGGGTAGCTCCATGATGACGCTTTCGATCTCGAAGGGCCCGATACGGTAGCCGGAGGACTTGATGACGTCGTCCACGCGGCTGACGTACCAGAAGTAGCCGTCCTCATCCCGCCAGGCGGTGTCGCCGGTGTGATACAGGCCGTCATGCCAGGCATCGGTGGTCTTTTCTTCGTCCAAGTAATATTCCTTGAACAAGCCGCAGGGCACCGTCTTGTCGGTGTGGATGACGATCTCTCCCACTTCGCCGGTGGCGACACTGTTGCCATCCGGATCCACGATGTCCAGATCAAACTGGGGAGAGGCCTTACCCATGGAGCCGATGCGGGGGGCGGTACCCACCAGGTTGGCGATGGCCAGGGTGGTCTCGGTCTGACCAAAGCCCTCCATGATCTCCAGACCGGTGGCGGCCTTGAATTGCTTAAAGACCTCCGGGTTGAGCGCCTCACCGGCGGTGGTCATGTGATGGATCGAGGACAGGTCGTACTTGCTCAAGTCACCACGGATGAGCATGCGTAGCATGGTGGGCGGTGCACAGAAGGTGGTGATGTTGTACTTGGCAAACATGGGCAGGATATCGTTCTCATCAAAGCGGTCAAAGTCGTAGACGAACACGGCACCCTCGCACAGCCACTGGCCGTACAGCTTGCCCCACAGGCTCTTGCCCCAGCCGGTGTCGGAGATGGTCAGGTGCAGGCCGTCCCGCTCACAGCAATGCCAGTACTTGGCGGTGACGAAATGCCCCAGGGCATAGGTGTGCTTGTGAGCCGCCATCTTGGGGTTGCCGGTGGTGCCGGAGGTAAAGAACATCAGGGCGGTGTCCTCCCCGGCGGAGGCGTCCTCCGGACGGACGTACTTGCGGGAGAAGAGCTTAAACTCCTCGTCGAAGCTGTGCCAGCCCTCCTTGCTGCCCCCCACCAGCACCTTGGTGGTCACCTGGGGGCACTTTTCGGCGGCGCGGGCGGCGATATCGGCGGGATCGCCGTCGGCGGTGCACACGATGGCGGATACGCCGGCGGCATTGTAGCGATACTCAAAGTCGTGTTCCTTGAGCTGGTTAGTAGCAGGGATGGCCACCGCCCCCAGCTTGTGTAGCGCCACCATGGCAAACCAGAACTGATAATGCCGCTTGAGCACCAGCATCACCTTGTCCCCCCGCTTGATACCCAGGGAGGTGAAGTAGTTGGCGGTCTGGTTGGAATAATGCTTGATATCCTTGAAGGTAAAGCGCCGCTCGGTACGGTTGACATCCAGGTGGAGCATCGCCAGCTTGTCGGGGTACTTGTCGGCGATCTCGTCCACGATATCGAAGCCGAAGTTGAAGGTATCGGTGTTTTTGAAAGCAATGTTCTCCAAACAGCCGTTCTCGTCCTCTTTTGCCACCACGAACTTCTCGCAGATGAGCGGCTCGCTTTCCTTAGCGGTCACCAGGCTCTTGCGAACGACCTCCTCCTTGGTATCCTCGCCAGGGAGCACCACCGCGCAGAACACGCAATCCTCGCCGTCCACAGCGATCATGCCGTGGGGGGTGGAGGAGTCGTAGTAGATGCTGTCGCCCTCGCTCAGTACCTCCGTGTGGTTGCCGATCTGTACCTTCAGCTTGCCGCTGATGACCAGGTCGAACTCCTGCCCGCTATGGGTGGCCAGGTGGATGGGCTTGTTCTGCTGGGAGGGATCGTATTCGTATCGCACCCAGTAGGGCTCCGCAATCTTATCTCGGAACTTGGGTGCCAGGTTAGCGATGGCAATGCCGTCCTCCTTCGCGGTCTGCTGGCCTTGTCCTTTGCGGGTGACGGTGTAGCCGGTCAGCTTGGCACTGCGGCCTTCTAACAGCTCGGTCATGTCAATGTCAAACGCCAGCGCACACTTGTGGATAAAGCTGAACGGAAAATCAAGCGAGCCGGACTCGTACTGCTCATATGCCTCTACACTGACCTCGGTCTTTTCGGCCATCTGGGCGGTGGATAGACTCAGGATCTCCCGCATCTCGCGAATTCGCGCCGCCACCTCCAAGAGCTTGTTGGTTTCTACTGTTGCCATCGTACATCACTCCTTTGTCAAACGATAAAATAAAACACCCGTCTCAAAGCTTTCTTTGAGACGGGTGTGTACAAACACATCCGCGGTACCACTCAAATTGCCCCTGCTATCGCAGGTGACCGCTCTCGGGTCTATCAACCCTAATGCCTTGACGCAGCAATCACGGGAGGCATCTACTGGCGAACAACGCTTTCGGACCTCCGGCTCGGAAGGGATGGGCTCGCGAGGATTCCTGTTGCTGATTCACACCAACCATCAGCTCTCTGGGAACGAAATGCCTCAGCCGTCTTCGTCACAGCCTTTGTTGAATGGAGATACTTTAGCACACCAAAGCCGGTTTGTCAATACTTTTTTGACACTTTTTCGGGTTTTTGTCATCTCTATGCTGTGGAGGCCCTAATACTAAATGGTATACATAGGGGGTAATTTTTACATGAAAAAATTACGGATAAATTTACCTTGCCCCCTGCGGTTATTTGGTGTACACTTGTTGTAACCTAATATTTTGGAGGTAAAAAACTATGGCATTCAAGAAACCCGAAGGCATTTTCATCCCCATGGTCACTTCTTTCAACGCTTCTGACGAGTCTGTTAACGTCAGCGGTGTTAAGGAAGTTACCAACTTCCTGATTGAGAACGGCATCGACGGTCTG
>JAZSOW010000027.1:0-14094 GCA_045537135.1 Acutalibacteraceae bacterium | reverse complement strand
GCCAACTTTTCTTCTTTACTGTGACTAATGTTTGTTCCGCCTTTTGGTCTTCCCATTACAATCACTCCCTTTCTTTTATTCTAACATAAAAAGTGATGGTAGACACTTTTTTAGTGTCTACCATCACTATACCACTTCACTCGGTTCTCACCGAAGCCCTTTTTTCTTATGCCGGAGGGAAACACCGGTAGGGCATGGAGAAGGTGATGGTGCCGGTGACGTGACGCACCTCATAGTAGGGGCGCCCCTCGATGGTCACGTAGGCATCCTCAAAGGCATCGCCCACCAGGCAGAAATCCTGGTTACCGTTGAGGGCGGCGTACACATTGCCCACAAAGTCGTTCTCGGTGGAGAAGCGCAGGGTGGCATCCTTGAGCCCGGTCACCTGCACCCGGCGTCCCCACACCTTGCTGGTGGCGGATTTTTCGCGGCAACTGACGATGCCCTCCGCCTGTTCTACGAACACGCGACATTCCCGCCGCTCTGCCTGGGGGAAATGATAGGTGGCAAAGCCATCCTTGATGATGGTGGAATATCCGTCCAGCAGCGGCGCGCCCGCGGGGAACCGCAGGGCGGTCTCCACCACCGGCTGCTCGGCGAAGGTGGAGAAGATCAGCGCCCCATTATGCCGATGAAGCATCATCCGGGGGGAGGGTACCCCCGCCGGGGCGGTGTGTCGGATATGATAGCCGAAATGAGCCAGAGCGGTGAGCATTAGCTGTTCCCCCCGGGTGTAGACGGTGTCGTCGTGGGGGATGAGTAACTGCTGTCCGGGGCGGTAATCGGCGGAGTTGGTACCCCGCAGCCACACCACGTTCTCACTCCGAGTCCCCACCACGTACTCCCCGGCAAAGGCAAAGCCCCGGTCGTCGGTGGCGGTGGTGTTGACCGTGCCGCCGGACAGGAGCGCTTGGTGCTTGAGGGGGAGGCGGGCTTCGCTGTCCACCGTTAGGGGCAGCTCTTCCTCGACCCCCTCCACCTGCCGCACCCCCACAAAGGCACGAAAACGCGACGAGGCGCGGGCGGTGTTGCCCACAAAGATCACCCGCCCGCCGTTTTCTGCGTAGGAGAGGATGGCCTCCTCATAGGCACTGCCCGCCACAGGCACGTGGGAGAGCAGGATGCTGGAGGCGTACAGGCTCTTGTCATGCCCGATGAAATTATCCGTAGACACCACCGTGGACACCGGCACACCGGCGTTGATGGTGTTACGCACGTACCAATCCCCAAAGAACATCTCCTGCATGGCCTCGTTGCTGGTGGCGGCGGAATACTCCCCGAAGGGGTACACCCACACCACCGGGGAGGGGGCATCGGGGGTCTCCGTGGCGGCCTTGAGGAAGTGGGGCAGGGGCTCGTACACACCGTCCTCCGGGAACTCCCCGAAGGTGGTGTCCACCGACAGGAGATTCAGATGGGTGGGGGCTTGTACCCGCCCCTCCTTGTCGATGCGGGCTACCGCCATGGGCATATAGATGTCGTGGGGCTGGCGGTTGTAGCGATCTACCCACGGCGAGTTGGCATACCATGGGTCGTGGATGTAGAAGCGGAACATATACGCCTCTCCGGGAAGCTCGGCAATGCGGGACATGTGCCCCATCAGCTCCAGGCCGAAATCGCCGTTGAGGGCCGCCCAGGGGGAGTTGGGGGGCGGCAGAAGCCCGGGCACGTCCCGGTAGATATCCGCCAGCGGCACCCCATCGGAGGCCATGTCGATGCCCATGGACATATTGGTGCCCCGCACCTCAATGGGAAAATCGGGACATTCCGCCCGAAAATCCCGCCAAAAGCCCATGGCGAGCTGTCGCACGTGGGCTAAATGGTCTGCATGGAAGCCTTGGCCGTCAAACACGGCACCCACAGTGGACCAGGCATCCTTGCCAAAGCCCAGGCCGTTGGAGAACCAGATGTAGTCAAAGCCCATAGCCGTCAAGAAGGCCTTCGACTGCTTGCCGAAGAAGGTGCCAAAGGAGGTGCCCTCCGGGATGCCGTCCGGGTAAGCGGCGTAGGCGACGTCGTCCCCGTGGAGGGTGGCATAGGAGCAAACCATGGTGGCGGCGCCCATATCGTTACCCAGGCAGATCTCCGGGTGACGCTTGTACTTAAAGTCGGACAGCGCAAACTCCGGGCCGGGGTCAAAGGTGGCACCGGCACGGATGGTCTTATCCGGGAATAGGGCGCTCCCCACCCCCTTGATGACCTCCACCATCTGCCGCACGTGGGCATAGGTGAAGGTGGGTGGGTTTGCGTGATACAGGGTGGGGGAGGCATGGACGTTCTCCCGGTTGGGATCCTCCCGGTCAAGCCAGGCCTCGGTCATCCACGGGGGGCGGTTGGCACAGCCCACGTAGCGGGCCCATTCCACCTCGTCGTCCATATTGCCTCGGTAGTCCAGGATCTCACTGCCGTCGGAGAGCCACAGCATCACCGATACCGTTTCCGCGTCCTTCAACAGCGGCTTGTACAGGTCGAACAGCCGCTCCACCACCGATTCCATGTAGGCGCGGTCGGCTTTTTTAAAGGGCTTGGCACTTATTTCCAGGGTGATGTTTTTAAACATACGTGTCACCTCTTACTTCACAACAACCGCCTCGATGCCCAGCACCTTGGCGATCTTCTCAATGGTGGCGGCATGATGCCCCACGCCCAGCGCGTAGTGGTGGGTGGGCCCCTCCATCACCCATTTTTTCACAAATTCCCGGGTGGTAGGGGCAAAGAAGCCCCGGGTGTTGGTGTTGCCGGTGGGGGGGATGGGGCCCTTTTTGGACTCCCCCTCCCCGATGACGAACTTAAAGCCGCCGCTGGCGTTCTGGGTGATGCCCAGCATGGTGATGGGCCCCTCTTTGATCTTAAACTCCACCGACGCACCGGCACCGGGCTTGCCGTGGAATTTCGTGAGACTCCGCAGGATGGGCTTGCCCTCGGCAATGGCGATGTGATGGGGGCCGTCGTGCCCCACTAAGATAAAGTCCTCGGTGAAATCAAAGGGGTGGAACTCCGCAAAGCTGCCGCCGATGTTCAGCCGGTCCATAATGAGCATGGCAAGGCAGGTCTTGAGATCAAACTCCCCGCACATGGGGGTGCCTTGCGCATTGAGAATGGAGTTTCCCACGATAAAGGAGGTGGCCACCTGACGTTGGATGGTGTCCTCCTGCCCCTCGTAGTAGTAGGCAAGGCCGTCCAGCTTAAAGGTATCCACCAGCCGATCCAGGGCGGCGGCGCCGTGGGCGGCGCGGGTGAGATCCTCCTCGGTGAGCTTACGGGTCACCGGGTCGGACTTGGGATCGGGGGTCTCAAACTGAGCGAGGATGAGCTCTCGCTTGGCGGCGATCTCCTCCTCGGTGACCTGCTGATACGCCCGCACCGCGTCGTCGATCTCCAAAAGCGGCACGTGCACCCCAAAGGCGGCAGATACGGCGGTGGGGTCGGCGTGCATATCATACATGGCCTCCAGCACATGTCCCATCAGCCCGATGCGGGCGCCCTTGAGGTCGTGGAGCACCCGGGCGATGGCACACCACTCTGCGAGCTCCGCTTCGGCGGCGGGGTCGTCGTACAGACAGCCGATGACCACGTCGGTCACCGGACGTCCCATGCGGATGGCCACCCCGGTGAACTCCGGCACCGAGCAGATATTATCGTTCTCCAACTGCATAAAGGTGGAGGCCTTGGTGTAATCTAAGCTCATGCGGGGCTGGAGAGCCACCAGCACAATGGGAGCCTTGGTGTTCTGCAGGATGGGGGCGAACACCGAGGAGGTGGCGTAGGTGATCATATTGCAGAAGATCAGGTCGATTCGGTCTCCGGCGATCTTGTCTGCCACCTCAAAGGCGGTGGTGTTGTCCTCCACAAAGCCGTAGTCCACCACGGTGACGCCGTTCTTTTCAATGAGAGCGACGGTGTCCTGATGGTAGTGGGTCAGGGATTCCCGCAATCCCTCAAACTGGTCGAAATAGGTGGCGTGCACCACCGAGAAGAAGGCCACACGAGCGGTCAAAGGCTTTTTGCGTGTAATCATGGTTGGTACCTCCTGTATTTTTTGCTTTCATCTTGATTTTAGCGGGGAAATTGGGTATAATCAATTCACATAATGAAGAAGAAATAGCACAAAATAAAGATGGGAGGCGGCATGATGACCCTGTCACAGCTTCACCCCTTTGTGCGGTATGTGCGGCGGCTGTCCGGCGGGGGCTTTGCTCCTTGCCTGCCCTACGATGCCCGGCTGTTCCTGTTCACCGGCCCGGGAGCGGTGGAGGTGGAGGGGCTGGCCTATGCCATGACCCCCGGTAGCCTTCTGTATATCAATGCGGGGGTGCCCTACCACCTGCTGGAGGGGGAGTTTTTGGCGGTGAACTTTGATCTGACCCACCGCCACAGCCATCGCACTGTACCGATTCCCCCGCTCAACCGGGCACAGCAGGTGCCCTTTGCTCCCTTGGAGCAGGTGACCTTCACCGACGCGCCTGAGCTTGACCGATGCCTGTATCTCCCCACCTGTCCCGGCGCGGAGGAGACCCTGACCGCCCTGTTGCGGGAATACGAGCAGCAGCTCCCCGGCAGTGACCCCGCCATGACCGCCCTGCTTACCGGGCTACTGGTGCAGGTGCTTCGCCAACAGCACACCGGGGAGACAGGCTTCAGCCCCCAAACGGTGCTGGACTACATCCACCGCCATTACCGGGAGGAGCTGACCGGCGAGAGCCTTGCCCGGCAGTTCCATTTCCACAAGAACTACATCAGCGCCGCCATCCGCCGGTACACCGGACGCCCCCTGCACCGCTATTTGCTGGAGCTACGCATCCAGCATGCCATCCCCCTGCTGGAGGAAGGGAGCCTGTCGGTGGCCGAGGTGGCCCGGGCGGTGGGCTTCACCGACGCCAACTATTTTTCCCGCTATTTCAAGAAACGCACCGGGGTCACCCCCCTATCGTATAGGAACAAAGGAGGAAACATCCTATGAAGATCGCCGTATTTGATACCAAGGCCTACACCGAGGAGGCCTTTCGCCCCTATGGGGAAAAGGCCGGGGTGGAGCTGCGCTTTTTCGACACCAAGCTGAACGTAAACACCGCCTCCCTGGCGGCGGGCTGTGACGTAGCCTGCATCTTCGTCAACGACGTGGCCGATGCCGCTACCATTGACCGGCTGGCGGAGGCGGGGGTGAAGCTCATCGCCCTGCGGTGTGCCGGCTACAACAACGTGGATCTCTCCTACGCTTTCGGGAAGATTCACGTGGTGCACGTGCCCGCGTATTCTCCTTATGCGGTAGCGGAGCACACCATGGCGTTGTTGCTCACCTCCATCCGCCGCATCCACAAGGCCTACAACCGCACCCGGGAGTTTAATTTCAGCTTAAACGGTCTCACCGGCTTTGATCTGCACGGCAAGACGGTGGGTGTGGTGGGCACCGGGCGCATCGGGCGGGTGTTCATCGACATCTGCCGGGGCTTTGGCATGCGGGTGCTAGCGTATGATAAGTTTCCCAATCCCGAGGCGGGGCTTGACTATGTGGACCTGCCCACCCTCTTTGACGAGAGCGACATCATCTCCCTGCACTGCCCCCTGACCGCCGACACCCATCATCTCATCAACGAGGAGGCCATCGGGCAGATGAAGAAGGGGGTTGTCCTGCTCAACACCTCCCGGGGCGCCCTTATCGACGCGGCGGCACTGCTGGAGGGTATCAAGTCCCGCAAGGTGGGGGCGGCGTGCCTGGACGTGTACGAGGAGGAAGGGGACATCTTCTTTGAGGATTTCTCCGGCCACATCGTGGAGGACGATACCCTGGCCCGGCTCATTACCATGCCAAACGTGCTGGTGACCTCCCATCAGGCATTCCTCACGGAGGAGGCGCTGGACAACATCGCCGAGACCACCATGGACAACATCCGGGAGTTCTTTGCCACTGGGTGCTGTAAAAACGAGCTGTGCTACCGCTGTGGGCGGGTGGAGACCTGCAAAAAAGAGCGGTGTCACAAGTGCTTCTGAGAATTTTTTGGCAAAAGGCTTGACAAATACGGTCAAGTATGGTATTTTTCTAACCAAGATAGAGGCGCACTGCATCATCAGTAGCCCTCCCCGATGAGGTCAGCCAAGGCCGGGGAGGAGGAAAGGGATGGGTGCCGAAGCCGGTCTGTGGCAAAAGGCCGTGCTGGCAGCGGGGAATAACATCTCCGGTGTTGTCGCAGCGATGCGGAGAGCTATCGGGAAATGATCGTATCACGCGCGGGGTGTTTCCTCCTCGCTCGTTTTAGGGGACGTTCCGGTAGCTGCTCTGCGGGGCAGCTACTTTTTTGTGTGTCAATTTAAAAAGGAGTGTATCAATCATGAATCCTATCTTCCAAGGCGCGGCTACCGCTCTCATCACCCCCCTGACCCCCGTCGGCATCGACTACAAGGCCTTTGCCCCGCTTTTCCATTGGCAGATCGACGAGGGCATTGACGCCCTGGTGGTGGCCGGCACCACCGGCGAAGCCTCCACCCTTACCGACGAGGAGCATCGGGACGCCATTGCCTTTGCGGTCAAGCAGGTGGCGGGGCGTTGCCCGGTCATTGCCGGCACCGGCTCCAACGACACCGCCTATGCGGTGGAGCTGACCCGCTTTGCTTGCGAGGCGGGGGCGGATGCCATGCTGGTGATCTCCCCTTACTACAACAAAGCTACCCAGAAGGGGCTTATCGCCAACTTCACCGCCATTGCGGATGCTTCCGACAAGCCGGTGATGCTGTATAACGTGCCCTCCCGCACCGGGTGCAACATCCTGCCCGCCACCTGTGCGGCGCTGGCGGAGCACCCCAACATCGTGGCCATCAAGGAGGCCTGCGGCGATCTGTCCCAGATCGCGGAGACCGCCCGGCTTACGCAGGGTAAGATGGATCTCTACTCCGGCAACGACGACCAGGTGCTCCCCATCCTGTCCCTGGGCGGTAAGGGTGTCATTTCCGTGCTGAGCAACGTCCTGCCCGCCAAGACGGTGCAGATGTGCCGCAAGTTCTTTGCGGGGGACGTGGCGGGGAGCTGCGCGATGCAGTTGGAGCTTCTGCCCCTCATCCACGCCCTGTTCAGCGAGGTCAACCCCATCCCGGTCAAGGCGGCGATGGCGGCTATGGGCTTCTGCGAGGATTATCTGCGCCTGCCCCTGACCCCCATGGAGGATGCTCACCGGGAGGTTCTGCTTAACGAAATGCGCGCCCAGGGAGTGAACGTGTAAGCCATGATCTGCGAGAATCTGACGGTGGAGAACGGACGGCTGCGGTTTGCCGGGCGGGATGCCCGGGAGCTGATCGCCGCTTACGGTTCCCCCCTGTACGTCATGGACGAGGAGCGCATCCGGCACAACCTGCGGGTGTATGTATCCGCTATGCGGGAGGCTTTTGGCGAGACTGCCATGGTGCTGTACGCCAGCAAGGCCTGCTCCTTTAAGGAGATGTACCGCCTGGCCGCCGACGAGCAGGCCGGTGTGGACGTGGTGTCTGCCGGGGAGGCCTACACCGCCCTCAAGG
This sequence comes from Acutalibacteraceae bacterium, assembly GCA_045537135.1. Classification (GTDB taxonomy): domain Bacteria; phylum Bacillota; class Clostridia; order Oscillospirales; family Acutalibacteraceae; genus UBA5905. Next base: position 6,591 of record JAZSOW010000027.1, on the reverse strand, counting down.
CGGGCTTCCCCATGGAGCGGGTGTACTTCCACGGCAACAATAAGACCGACGAGGAGATCGCCCGGGCTTTAGACTGGGGCGTGGGTACCTTTGTAGTGGACAGTGCCGAGGAGCTGGCGGTGATCAACGCCGAGGCCGCCCGCCGGGGGGTCACCCAGCGGGTGATGCTGCGCATCACCCCCGGCATCGACACCCATACCTATGAGGCGGTGGCCACCGGGCAGGTGGATTCCAAGTTCGGCTCCGCCATCGAGACCGGGCAGGCCGCCGCTATCACCGGGGAGGCGCTGGGGTACCAAAACCTCACCCTCTGCGGGTTCCATTGCCACGTGGGCTCCCAGGTGTTTGATTCCGATACCTTCTTCCGCTCGGCGGATATCATGTTAGAGTTCATTGCCGCCATGCGGGAGCAGTACGGCTACGTGGCCGGGGAGCTGGATCTGGGCGGCGGCTATGGGGTGCGGTATTTGGACACCGACCCCACCATCGACATTGCAGAGAACATCCGTGAGGTGGGCGTCCACGTGCGCGCCGCCTGTGACCGGCTGGGGCTACCCCTGCCCGCCATCCGCATGGAGCCGGGACGGAGCATCGTGGCCGACGCGGGCATCACCCTGTATACCGTGGGGAGCGTTAAGCGCATCCCCGGGTACAAGAACTACGTGTCGGTGGACGGCGGCATGGGGGATAATCCCCGGTACGCCCTGTATGAGGCTCCCTACACCGTTCTGTGCCCGGAAAAGCTGGACGAGCCCGCCGATATGGTGTGTGACCTGGTGGGTAAGTGCTGTGAAAGCGGCGATGTCCTCCAGCCTCGGGTATGTCTGCCCTCCTCCGTTGGGCGGGGGGATCTGGTGGCGGTGCTCACCACCGGTGCCTATAACTATTCCATGGCCTCCAACTACAACCGCATCCCCCGCCTGCCGGTGGTGATGGTGGGTGGCGGCGGCGACCGGGTGGTCGTGCGCCGGGAGAGCTTTGAGGACATGGTGCGATTAGACGTGTGATGAGGATAAAAAAGGCTTCGGTCGTGTGACCGAAGCCCTTTTTTGTGGGTGGCGACCTGTGCGATGCCCCTACGGTCTCGACCCCTCTCAGTCACGGCAAAGCCGTGACAGCTCTCCCCCAGGGAGAGCCTAAAAAGCCTTATGTGCCCTACGGCCTGCCGGGGGTGGGTGCAAGGCCCCCTCCTTGAGGGGGCACGGCCCGTATGGGCGGTGGGGGAGTTTTTGGTTTCGCACAAACCAATGCGGGCCGCGGTATGGAATGGTTCGCGCCGCCCATGAATACAATAACGATATCGCCAGTCGAATACTCAATTAAATATATTAATCCCGGTGTACATTTTGTAAAATATTGTCGAGGGGGCGACAGCATGGCGCAATTTGTACCAAGAAAAGAAGATAAAGAGGTTATTTCTGTGCGGTTGTCCCGCGCCTTACTGGAGAATATGGATGCCGCCGCAGAGGTTGGCATCTCACGCAACGAGTTCCTTAATCAATGCTTTTTGTTTGCCATGCAACACCTAAAGCCCCAAGAAAACAACCACAAGGAGGGCTAACCATGCTACTGCGAGAGGAACAGGTGGGGATCAACCTGCGCTATTTCCGGGAATGTGACGGACTAAGCATCGAGGCCATGGCGGACAAGCTGCATCTGTCCGTGGAGGAACTCAAAGCCCTGGAGGCGGGGGCACCCGGTGCGGTCATTCCGCTGCGCACCCTGACGGCAATCTACACAAAATACGGCGTCAACCCGGAGCAGATCTTTAAGCCACTGCATTACGCCCTCCTTGGCCGTCTCACAGATGGTCAATAAGCGACGAGCAAAAGCCATGGGTGGGGATAGGGATGAAAACAGGCACTATGTATCTTGAGGGATACATAGTGCCTTATGTTTTGTACAAATCAATGGGGAGCCTATTTTGCCGCCCCCGGCGAGGAGGTGGCTCTGTTTGGTGCGAGGGATCCTCAGCCCTCGGTGCCACAGACGCTACATTTGCGCCCGATGACCCGCTGTTCATCGTAGGCGGGTTTATCCACCACCCACTTTTTGCCGTAAATGGGCTGTTTTTCCGTGGGGGTCTCGTACCGTTCACGGAAAATGGACACCAGGTTGTCGGAGGTAGCGATGTGCTCATCAAAATGGGTGTAATAGCTGCTCAGGCTATCAAACTTCTGGTAGCAAACGGCGCATTTATACTTGGTCACCGTATTATACCCGGTCACCACCTGCTCGTAGTGCCCCACCTCGTCGTGGTGGATCGTCTGGGTGATGTTCTGCCAGCTATGGCCGGCGGCACAAGGGGAGGTGTTGCTGTTGGCGGACGGTGCCTTGGTGGTAGGCTTGGTCGTGGTGGGGGCTTTGGTAGTATTCCCGCCGCCGGGGGCTTTAGTAGTATTCCCGCTACCCGGGGCTTTGGTGGTATTCCCGCCGCCCGGGGCTTTCGTGGTAGTATTGCCGCCGCCGGGGGCTTTAGTAGTATTCCCGCCGCCGGGGGCGTTGGTGGTATTGCCGCTACCCGGGGCGTTGGTGGTATTCCCGCTGTTGCCGGTGGTGGTGTTCTTCCCCTCGGCAGAGGGCGTACCCTCTCCTGCCGGGGTCTCTTTATCTCCCACCGGCTTGTCCGTGGCTGTTTCCTCCTTTACCACCGGCTTATCCTCCGGGAAGTCATCCGCAAAGGACAGGGCGGGGAGGGCCATGGGGGTGTAATAAGAGGGCAAGGATACGTTTTTGGACACCAATATTTCAATCAGGGACTCTGCGGTGTCCGCGATCTCCTCATCCACGGTAAAGACGGTACAGAACAGCTCGTTGTGCTCCGGATTCTTATGATCGTTATAGTGAACCTGTACGTTGGTATTGTTTGAAAAGGAGAAGGTGAAGATGCTGCCCGCATCGGAACCTAGACAGACCTCGTTGACCCCGGCATCGCGAAAGGTCTGATTGGGTATGATAAATTCCGATTCGTAGCGATAGGTGTTGATGTGCTTGCCGGTGTCTATAGAACTAAGACCTATCTGTATATCCTTGCTGGTGATGACCATTAGGAGCTTGAAGTTCCCGCCGTCTTCATGGGTGTACGTCGTATTCCAGCCCACACCGGACAACAGGATCATCTGGAGTAGATCAACCGCTTTTTCGCCGGCGTGGTTGTAGCTCTCCCAGCCTTTTTTTACCAGGCTATTGAGGGCGTTATAGGCCAGACCGTAGGATTTCTCTCCGTATAGCTGTGCCGCCCGCTCATAGGTGGCCTTGGCCCAGTTTTCATCCTCCTCACCGGACGCCAGGCTGAAATAGTTGGCGGCACCGGCAAAGTCTTTTTCATTATATAAGACCACGGCGTAGTAGCCGTACAGCTCCTGTAGCTTCTTGTCGCTGTCCTCATAGGTGCCCAACTCCTGCAACCGCCCTAAAGCGGCGGCATAGTCCCCATTCTTTACACAGCTCATGGCGTACTCGTACGTCCAGGACTGTTTGAGGGAGGTGAGCTCCTCGTTTCCGGGGAGGCTCTCCAGCAGTTCCCGGGCACCCCAGTAGTCCCCCTCCTCCATCAGGGTCTCGGCCTTCCGCAGGGTCTGGCTTCTCTGTATGGTGGGAATCGCCCAGCCCAACAGCCCGACGAGCACCGCCACCGCGGCCACCACCGCTACCGCGATGAGCCCCGCCTTTTTGCCGGATCTCTTGGGTGCGGAGGGGGGTGTGGTCGCTCCATCGTCCGCCACAGGCGCACCGTCGCCGGCATCGGCGGGTGGGTCGTCCTGAGGGGCATCCTGCGCCACTATAACAGGGGCAGTGAGGGGAGCGGGAGCGGCGTTGTCCTCAGCCGGGAGCTCCACGTCCGTATTTAGCAGGTCGTCCACGCTCATATTAAAATGGCGGGATATGGCTTTCAGATTTTCAATATCCGGTGCACCGCGGTCTGCCTCCCATTTGGCGATCGCCTGGCGGGAGACCATCAGCTTTTCTGCTAGCTGTTCCTGGGTATACCCTGCCTGCCGCCGTGCATTTCTGATCTTTTCTCCTGTTGTCATTTCTTCACTCCTCAATATAAACGGTCGCGAGCATGCCGTGCGAAGCCGGGCCGTTTCGTTTGTTTCATTATACGAAATCGGCGGCATAAGTGCAAGAAACTACGCGTTTTTTCGTGCTACTTTAAGTAGCACGAATTTTTGCCGTGCTACGATGCGTTGCGCAGGGTTTTCTACCCCCGCCGCAAGCAAATCCAAAAGGCATCGCCCGCTGGCGATGCCTTTTTCCTTTACCGCCCAAAGGGTGGAGCTATATAACACAGATTATATAAGGTTATCCGGCAATTGTCAATCCTTGATTGCCCCGCCGGTGCAAAAACAAAAGGACGGTTTTTTGCCCAAAATTCCCTTGCTTTACGGGTGGTGGGCTGGTATACTGGAGGCAAAAGGAGGGTTTTTCTTATGGGAACGCTGACGTTTGATTTTCAGGTAGATGCCGACCTTCAGGCGGGTATCCGCCGTTTGCAACCGCTGTTGGGTTTCCAGTGGGGGAGCGGCATCACCGTTACTGCTGTGGCGGGGGATCGGGCCGGTGTGACCCTGCAGGACGGCCGCGCCGTCCTCTACTATCACCGCAAGTCCTATTTCTTCCGCGCCCTGGGGCTGCTGGTACAGCACGCCCGGCAGAGGGATAGCTTTGAGGTGTTTGAGGACGCCTATTTTGAGGAGCTGTCCATCATGATCGACACCTCCCGCATCGCGGTGCCCACCGTGCGTACGGTGGAGCGGATGCTGGATTACATGGCGCTGATGGGCTATAGCATGGCCATGCTGTACACCGAGGATACCATCGTCCTTCCGGAGCGCCCCCGCTTTGGCTATATGCGGGGGCGGTACACCGGCGGGGAGCTGCGGGCGATGGATGACTACGCCTTCGCCTACGGCATCGAGATGATCCCCTGCCTGGAATGCTATGGGCATATGGAAAAATACCTGTTCTGGGGGGAGGCCTCCTCCATCCGGGATACAGACAGCGTCCTGCTGGCCCGGGAGGAAAAGACCTTCCAATTCCTGGAGGAGCTCATCGGGCAGGTGTCCTCCTGCTTCCGCTCTCGACGCATCCATGTAGGCATGGACGAGGCGTGGGATATGGGGCGCGGCAAGTTCCTGGACAAGCACGGCTATGTGCCGCCCTTTCAGATCTTCAATGAGTATATGGAACGGCTGATGGAGATCCTGCACCGTTACGACCTCAAGCCCATGATGTGGAGCGATATGTATTTCCGTAATTGCTCCTCCAATGGTATGGAATATTACGAGGAGGATACCCAGATCCCTCCTGAGGTGGCAGAGAAGATCCCCCCGGAGATGGAGCTGGTGTTCTGGCACTATGGCGAAAAGCCCTACTGCGACGACTATATGCTGAAAAAGCACATGGCCCTGGGGCGCCGGATCCTCTATGCCGGAGGGCTGTGGAGCTGGATCGGGCATTTCCCGGAGCACAACTATATGATGGAGACCAGCCGGTTTTCCCTGACCGCCTGCCGCAATAATGGGGTGCGGCAGGTGATGATGACCCTGTGGCTCAACGACAACGCCGAGTGCGACCTGTTCACCAACCTGTTCGGTCTATCCTTCTTTGCGGAGCTATGCTACGACGAGACCGCCACCGAGGACAAGCGGCGGGCGCGCTTTGAGGCGGTGACCGGCGGCAGCTACGATACCTTCTACGCCATGAGCGCCTACCACAACACCTTCGGGGAGGGGGAGACCTATTCCCGTTTCCACGATCGCTTCTACGGCAAGCCTCTGTTTTGGCAGGATATCCTAGAGGGGATGTACGACGCCAATCTGTTCAAGAAGCCCATGTCGTCTCACTACGCTACTGCGGCGAAAACCATGAAGGGCGCCCCCGCGGATTGCTGGAACGACCTGTATGCTTATGCCGCTAAGGTGTTTGACTACCTGGCGGTGAAAACGCAGATCGCCGAGCGTCTGGTTCCCGCCTACCAGGCAGGGGAAAGGGAGACCCTGACACAGATCGCCGATGAGCTGCTCCCTCGGCTGAAAGAGGCGGTGGAGGCGGTGCGCACCGCCCACGCGGCGCTGTGGTTTGACCGGAACAAGGATATCGGCTGGTGTAACATGGATTACCGCTACGGCGGCGTGGCCGCCCGGTGCGATACCGCCCGGCTGCTGTTGCATCGCTATCTCAAGGGGGAGATTCCTGCTATCCTCGGTCTCGCGGAGCCCCGCCTGCCCAGCAGCACCAGCGGGTTTAACCGCTTTGCCCGCATCGCTACTCCCAATTTGGAGATATAAGAAAAAGCCGCCCATAAGGCGGGTTAGGATGGGGATGAAAATAGGCACTATGTATCTTGAGTGATGCATAGTGCCTTGTGTTTTGTACAGATTGCTGGGAGGTGAAAGCCTCCCTCTATGAGGTAGCGAAGCGACACGAGCGGCAATGAATGACCGTCCAGTGGACGTCGCACATCGCCGTAGAACGGTGGCTATTGTAATACGCGTTGCGATGTGCCCCACCGGCGAAATTCGCCGGTGATGAGTAACCGAAAGTCTTTAGTTGCGGGTGGACCGAGCCGCAGCGAGACAGGTGGCC
>JAZSOW010000074.1:0-24894 GCA_045537135.1 Acutalibacteraceae bacterium | reverse complement strand
ACCGTTGCTGATACCGTTTACTACTTTAATTACATACGTCCCGTTCGAAAACTTAAAAGAAAACCGCCAGTCCAATACAGGCTTGAACTGGCAGCTTAATTCTTTCCTTTTTTGTGTCTACTAACTATTGACTACTTCACTGACGTCTGTCAGGCTTCTTTTTTACAACGATTTACCGCCATCCACATACAGGCTCTGTCCGGTGATATACCGCCCCTCGTCGCTGCACAACAGCAGGGCGGCGGCTACACAATCCTCCGGCTGGCCATAAAAGCCCACCGGGATCTGATCCCGCACCTTTTGAGCGTACACCGGGTCAGCCAGCGCCTCCCGGTTGCGGTCGGTATAAATAACGCCGGGGGCCAGGTTGTTCACCGTGATGCCCGCCGGTGCTAACTGGAGGGACAGGGACTGCATCATATTGGTCTGTGCCGCCTTGGTGGCGGAGTACACCAGCATATCCGGGTGGGGCTTTGCCTCCTGCACGCTGCCCACGGTGACGATGCGCCCCCAGCCCTTTTGCCGCATATACGACACTGCTCGCTGGATAAGCCGCATAGAGGACAGGAAATTGCAGTTTATCTGCTCCTGTGCCGCCTCCAACGTGATCTCCCGCCAAGGGGTACGGTATTGCAAGGAGGCGTTGAGCACCAGGATATCCACCTCCAACAGTTCAGCAGAGATCGCATCCACTGCCTGGGGATGGGTCAGATCTACCTTGATGGGGGTACAAACACGTCCCAGCCCCCGGATCTCATCTGCAGTCTCCTCCGCCATCGCTGTGTTACCGGCGTACAGCAGAACAATATCCGCTCCTGCCCGGGCAAGGCCCAGGGCAATGGCCCGGCCGATACCCCGGCTCCCGCCGGTGACGAAGGCGCGTTTCCCGCGTATGCTCTCAAACATTCTCCATTTCCCTTCCTACCACACACAGAGGATGGGGCAACGACAGGCCACCGGGCACAGGGAGCAGGTCATCCCCCTGCCGGCGCAGGACCGTCACCGTGTCGCTATCCTCATTGGTACACACAATATAGTTGCCGAACACATCAAAATCCCGGGGACCCTTGCCACCGCAGGACACGTGGCGGCGAAGTTCCATACGCTCCCCCTCCACCGCCAGCACAGCGATGCTGTCGTGTCCTCTATGGGACACGTACAGAAGCCCATCCGCATAACGAATAGCGGCGGCGGTGTTCTTACCGGTGAAATCCGCAGGCAAGGTGGGCACCGTGTTGCAGGGGGCCAGCCGCCCATCGGCATAAGCGAAGGCGGTGACGGTGCCGGTCAGCTCGTTGGCGGCGTATACCCAGTGACCGTCCGGGGAGGCAACGAGATGCCGCACCCCATGCCCCTCCGGCACTTTAGCAGATGTAAGCGCTTTCAGCTCCTTATCATAGGTGAAAACCGTGTCTAACCCCAGGTCGGTAGCCAGCAGGTATCTCCCATCGGGAGAAGGGGCAATGTAATGGGTGTGGGGGGCGGTCTGTCGGATAGGATGGGGGCCGTGGCCGGTGTGGGTCACCACCGTCAGCCGGCCGTCGGCGGTCAGCCGGGACAGGCTACCAGACACGTAGTTGGCGGTGTACACCGCTCCATCCAGCAGGCACAGGTGGCAGGCCACCTTGCCGCCCAGGGTCTGTGCCGTACCGGGGTCGCCCAGTACCCCATCGGCGGTCAGCGGCAGGGTGGTGTAGCCGCTGTTTTCATCCTCCGGGGAGGATAGGCGCAGGATGGTGTGCAGGGTGCTCCCCTCCAGCGCCAGGTACATAGGCTCCGGCAGCTTGACCCAATCGTGCAAGTTCAAGGAACCGGTATCATCCAGCAGGCAATGAGCCACCCCGCCGGTGGGGGTACAGCAGGCGATATACAGATGGTGCATAAGATGCTCTCCTTATCGGTCTTCTCTTTTTACATTCATCATACTACGATCTCGGCGCGGTTGCAACCGCTTTTATGGATGCCAAAGGCGCGTTCCTCGCCGTCCACCTGGGCGATGTAATCGCCGTAGAAGCCCCGCAGATCCACCCAGCCCTCCTCATCGGTGGTGAGGGTCAGCTCCGTATGCCACGTTTTATGGAACAGGTCGTGCAGGCGGCGGGCGGATGCCTTTGGGGTCATATCGTGGTGGAACAGGCCTCCGCGACACTGGTTCTCATTCCAGTTGCGGTTGCCGGGATTAAAAGCATAACCATCCGGCAGGTTCCAGTACACCAGCCCTTCCATAGCCGGGTGGCTGAAGCATACGGTGTACAGCACCTCCAGCAGATCGGCCTGTAGCTCCTCATCCTCCGGGGTATCCCCAAAGGTAGGGATCGTAATCTCGGTGATCTCCAGGGGCTTGCCCAGGGTGGCTATCACGTCCAAGCCCTCCAGTAGACGCTTGGGATCGAACATAGGGCTATCCCACGCATCGGCCACGGCCTTCTCGTACGCCTCCGGGGTCTGTGCTGTGGCGCCGGTGAAGGCGTGGTGCTGCAGGCCGATCTTGTCGATGGAGGCACCCTTGAGCAGAGCGTTCTCCACCAGCATATAGTAGGCGTTGCGATAATCGTCCCGAGCCAAGCCTAAAATTGGGTTGCCCTCGTTGAACACCAGACATGCCTCCGGCAGGTACTTGCGGGCAAGAGCAAAAGCCCATTCCACGATATCCCGCTTGTCGCTTATGACCGTCTGGTTGGTCCAGCCCGCCTCACACAGCAGCTCGTTGACAACCTCAAATTCCAGCATCCGCCCGGCGTAGCGCTGGGCAATCTGTCGCACACGCTCCTCGTACAGGGCTTCCATAGCCGCCATATCGCCCTTGGGCAGCCAGTCGGGGGTGAACTGCTCGTATACCAGGCAGTGGAGCTTAGGGGCAACACCGTTCTGCTGGCAGTATTCCACACACCGATCGGGCGCGGGGCGGCGATATACCTTGGGACTGTCCTTGTCGTAGCGAGGTTTCCCCTGCTCCGGCTCCAGTGTGTCCCAGTAGAAGGGAACCGTCGCCAGGTTAAAGTATTCCTTGAACGCTTCCCGATAGAGGGCGTTGTGTTCTTCTTCCGGGAATTCATCCAGCATGAAAATGTTGGCGCCCACACCGAAATCGTGGGTGCGCTGGGTCACTTGCACCTGCTTGCCGGCCAAGGGCTTGCCCCCTTTGTCGGTAATCCGCAGGCGGCAATTCCCCTTGCGGTAGGTTTCGATATCCCGTTGCACCCGCCCTTCCATCAGGTCACGGTGCTCCTCGGCAAAACGCAACCATTTTTGGCGATTTTCCTGTACGGACATTGTCAACACTCCTTCTATTGATTTTCAGCACCATTATACCGGTATAAAACCCCATAGTAAACCAAATAAACGATATTTTACTTCCGTTTTTCGAAACAAAAAAGAACCGTTTCCCAATAAGGAAAACGGTTCTTTTTTGTTTTAATTAGCCGGTGATACCCACACGGTCGATGGACTTCACGAACTTACGCTGGATGATCATATAGAAGATCAGCGGAATCGCCATGAAGAGCAAGCAACCAGCGGATAGACGAGCGGGTTGCAACGGGCCGAAGGCCACATTGAATATCTTCATTTGCTGCTCCATGTTGCCGGCAATAACCGCCAAAGGACGGTTTTCGTTCATGAAGCACAGCTCCGCCAGGTAGTTTTCATTCCAGTACCAAATGATGGCCAGAACGGAAACGGTGACGATAACCACGCTGGAGGAAGGCAGGGCAATACTAAGATAGGTGCGGATGGGGCCGGCACCATCCACGTATGCCGCGTCTTCCAGCTCATGCGGTAAGCCGATGAAGAACTGCTGGTAGATGTAGATGAGCATACCGGAGCGGATACCCACGCCGAACACAGCCGGCAGCCAGTAGGCAAAGGGCGTATCGAAGATGCCCAGTATACGGTAGTTAACCGCCAGACCCAAGCTGTACATTTCCACCGGAACCAGCAGAGACAGGATCAGCAGGAAGGTAGCGATGCCTTTGCCCCTAAACTTGAAGCGGGCAAAGCCATAGGCGATGAAGGAGCATACCACAATTTCCATCGCCGCACTGACCATCTGCAGCAACGCCGTCTGCTCCAGAGCAACCGGGAAGGTCATAACCTCCCACATCTTCTCAAAGTGCTCTGTGGTCGTTTCGGTGGGTACCCACTGGTGAGTGACATCCATGTGCGCCGTCTGCGTCTTGATAGCGGCAACGATCATGTACAGCAATGGGTACAGTACGATGTAGCCCACGATCAGCAGGAACGCCAAACGAAGGAGAGAGAAAAGGAGGTTGCCAGATTTTTTGCGCAGCTTGTCGGCGGCGCGGCTAGATGCGATCTTTTTAATATCCATCATTCGGCTCAACCCCACTTCCTCAAGAATAGTTTGTTATAGATGAACAGAATCAGAGCGATAATCAAGCCCACAATGGCGAAGTACAGCCACAGCATCGCCGCGCCACGACCCTGCTCACTGTTGTTGAAGCAGCTGTACGCTGCCTGAATAATCGGGTTTGTCTTGGCGATGATGGTCTCCACCATGGTGAATATGATCACCAGCAGCATGGGGCGCAGCAGCATGGGCAGAGTAACAAACCAAAACTCCTCCCACTTGGTGGCGCCTTCTACCTTGGCCACTTCATACAGCAGATCCGGGATGGACTGCAAACCGGCGATAAACAGGACGATCTGAATACCGCTCTGCCACACCATCATAAACAGGTTATCCAAGGCATCTGTCAAGTAGTCCTGCACCGTGGGCGGTAGGTTCAGACCTGTCAGCACCTCGTTGAAATCCATCATGCTGAAGGACACCGAGTCGGCCACAGCCACGTCGGTGGCATTGCTGGAAGCCGCCGACAGGAACATGGTCAGCGCCGGACCGCTGGCCAGGATAACCGGCACAAAGTACAGAGCGCGGAACAGCAGGCGGCCACGGAAGTTGTTGTTCAGCAACAGCGCCAGGATCAAGCTGATAACCAGGATAAACGGCAGGGATACCGCGAAGCTGGACAGAGCGCTGGTGAGCTTGGTCATGTAGCTGGGATCCGTATTGATGATGTAGTCATAGTTTTCCGTGCCGATGAACTCGGTGTCCACACCGTCCATTACAAAGCGCACCTTGGAAAAGCTAAAGATGACTGACTGGATAATCGGATAGATGAATAACAGAATCACACCTATGATCCAGGGAGCCAAGAAAATGTACCCATAGCGGGCTTTTTTAGTCTCTAAGCCGATAGGCCTACGATTTTTCACTGTGCAACCCCCCCTGTAATCCAAGTGCCGGCAGCCACATCGCCGTAAGCAGTAGAGGCATCGGTCTCGCCGGTGTTGACCACCGCGTACACGCCATTGCTGAAGGTGGTCACAGTCACATCATCCGTCAGGTTGACGTATTCCGTAATGGTGGCACCCTCGATGCTCTGCAGATACTCCTTCACGCCGTTGACTGTTTCAACGATGCGCTCTTTATTGCCCTCATAGCTACTACCAAAGATGAAGGAGTGATCCGAGGAAATAAGCTCGTTATCGTAGTTATAGGTCAGTGTGTAGGACGGCGAAATACCCGCTCTGACACAGCGCAGCAACGCGTCGGTCTCATCACCGCACAGGTTGATGGACACCGAGCTCATGGGTACATACCCACGCAGCACCATCTGATAGAAGGGCACATCGTAATCGGTGAAGTCGTACAGCGAGGAGTACAGCGGCGCATCGATGATCGCATCCGCCACACCGGCCGCGTAGTCGTTGGCGGCATCCGCCAGGAAGGTGTAGCCCTTTGCCTTGATGTTGTTGATGATGGTCTGTGCATCATTGGCCATCTCACTGCTCAAGGAGTACTTGCTGGTGCAATAGTCGGAGTAAATAACGTGGGACAGGGTATCCAGGGAGATGCCCTTGAGCTTCAGATCCTCTGTCTCATCCAGTAGCTTCTGTGCCGCCCCTACCAGCTGATCGCGACCCAGGATGTAGGTGCGGTCATCGGTCTCGGCCCGCCGGTTCAGTGCGTTGAAGCCATGGAAATACGCTACCTGCTGGTTGTTCCAGCGTACGGTGTCGTTATCAGCGGAGTAGCCATTGGAGCCTTTCCGCATGGTGATCAGGTCGAAATCCATATACCAGGGGATTCCCAGCTTATCCATGGTAGCCGACAACTGTGCCATACCGCTGTCTCCACCAAGCTCGCCGGCTGTCTTAAAGCCGCCGGCATACTCGCCGGTATCCACACCGGAGGTGCCATAGCCGAACATATCCACATAGAAGTCCTTGCCCAGCTTTTCAGCCAGCTCGGTGGTCATCTTCTCCGCCTGCTCTGTGGTGGTCAGGGGGAACAGCTTGGTGCTGGGCAGACCCAGAACGAAATCAGGCTGCTCCGTACCACCCATGTACTTGAAGGCCACAGACTTTTCTTCTGCCGTGGACTTCTTGAGATCGCCGTTCTTGATAAGATAATTGCGGTACACCTCTGCCATACCGGAGATGGAGGCTTTCTCACCCTGTAAGGTGTAGTAGGCCACCCGCGCCGGTGTGGGATCAATGTAATCCGTCATCAGCTTGATGTACTTCTGCGCGCCGGAATAGCCGCGGGGCGGTGTAGTCAGGCGATAGCCGCGGAAGGAGAAGGAGGCGTACACGGTGGAATAGCCAATATTCTCCGAGCCGATGTTCCAGTTGATGGAGGCCGCCTCCACACCGGAATCGATGATACCCACAATGGCCTTATCGCCCTTTTTGGCACCAAAGACCGGCATCAGATTCTGCTGGGTCTTGGAGGTGTAGTAGTAGTTCTGCACCGACAGATCCTCACCGTACACATGCGCCGAGCCCATGTCACCCACTGTGGCCATGTCATTGGGCTTCACAATGGCGCCTGCGCCATCCGGCAGGAACAGCCAGCTATCCTCGGCAGCGTTCTGTACGCCGCACATAAAGGGGGCTAATTCCACACCGGAAACGGTGTACCGCACCTCCTGGTAGGAGTTACCGGATTTACCTCTGTCAGCGATCTGGGTGGGATCCACCGAGACGGTGAAGCGGTCTTCTTCAATGACATAATCCACCGGCACCATGATGCCGTAACCGACAAAATCGTACACCACGCGCAGACCATTTTCGATCTTCAGGGCGTAGATGTTGCCTTCCTGATCCGCATCAACACGGGACAAAGAGCCTTCCTCCGCCATGTTGGTGGGGTTGTGATAGAGCACCTTGATGGCGGATTCCATCTGTACGTTGCTTCTCTTTAAGCCGCCATCCTCACGGTAAGCTGCCTCAAAGGGAACGGTGCCCCATTTGGCAATCACTTGCCCATCGGGCCCTTTTTCATAGAACTCTACACGCTTGAAGCCTTTGTGCCAATGCAACTCCCATGTATCATTCTCAGCCACGATACCGGTTGGGAGCATGTCGTCGTCGGTGTATTTCATGTCTTCATAGAGCTTGGTGTTAACGGTGACGTCTTCGTCAGCGTTTGACCCACAGCCCGCGACACTGATGCAGAACAGCAGACAAATAATTGCTGCTGCAACACGCATAGTCTTTTTCATTTGCGCTCCTCTCCTTCCGTTATCGATACTTGATTTCGATAAACAGTGTCGCTACCCAGCTCCATACCTGCTGTGCCAGCAGGAAGACCAGGAAAATCAGGAATACGATGATTACCATAGCAACCACTGTCAGTATTGTCGTGCCGAGGAAGCGTCCGAACTCAAAGTCGTGAATCCTCATGATACCAACGATCAGCATAAATGCTGCGTATAGCACGCACGCCGACTGTAACAGACTAACGAAAACAAATTCTTCCGGTACCAAAACATGGGTGAGCACCAGGGAAATGGTCGAGGAGAAGATCAGCGGGATCAAGCAATAGCAGGTGACGATGAAAATCTCTTTCAACCGACCAATGCCGCCTAACAGCACGCAGACCATCCAGTTGGCGCAGACCCACAGGATCACCAGACCCACCGTGCTGAGAAGCAGGTAGAAGGAGTTGTACGTAGAAGCGTCAAAGTAATTGTACGCAAAGCCTGTCGCTGTATCGGAAACGGCAGACAGGATGTAGAATATTGCCAGCACCATAAAGGCCAGCCGCAACGAACCCTGTTTCTTTTCCTTCACCAGTCGGAAGGAATCCACCGGGTGAGCCACACTCCCCAGCAGCACCTGCAGCTTTTCGTTCTTGACGAACTTCCAGCCCTTCTTTTTCTTGATGACGCTGAAAACGATCAGGCCGGCAATCAGTAACACAGCAACGATGAAGATCCAGGTGAAGTTCTCCTCCAGGAAGTCTTGACGAAGCTTAACGAAAGCGTTGGCATAGGTCTCGCGATCCAAAGCGAGCTCCGCGTAATGCGCGGCCTTCTCGTTGTCGCCCAGGGTGTAATACGCCTTGGCAAGGCCCGCATAGGCAAGCTGATTGTTCTGATCCTGGCCAATGACGAGCTCCCACTCCTCAATGGCGCGGTCGAAGTCATCCTCCAGGGTCTTCATCTGTGCGGAGCGCACCAGCATACCATAGTCAGTAATCACATAGCGGTTGACCACATTCTTCTGGCTATCGGCCACCAGCACATCCGTGCCGTTAACGGCAATAGCGCGGGCATACCGGTTGGTACCCTGCTGAACATGCTCGCCCAGAGCACCACCAAAGGCAGAGATCAGGTTGCACTCCTCATCGTACATGAATATGCGGCCAAAACCGGAATCCACGATGAAGAAGAAGCCGTCATCATCCACATCCACACCCACAACACTGGGAGTCACGGGGGCGTTTAAGTATTCACCGGTGACGGTATCTGCGAAGTTGTAGGCATCCTTGCCGGAAATATCAGCACCGCCGGGGTTCATGATACTGATCTGACCGGTCTGGGTGGTGCCTTCCTTAATACGGCTGGTGGCGGTGTAGATGAAATCCTCGGGACCGACCACCATGTCCACGAACTGGTACGGCAAACTCAACGCCTGCTGCGCCTTCTTTACGTCGTTGGAGAACAGACGATCCATCAGATTGGACAGCACATCCAACACGGTAGCAGGCACGGTGTTGGCGCCGTAGAAGCCCAGGAACTCCATCTCAGGGGAATACACCAAGGCACCATAGTAGGAGCCGTCGCAGGAAACGTAGGTGTAATCCTTGGAATCGACAGCCACCTTCTGCGGCTTATAGTCAAAGTCCTCATCGATTAGATGGGACACCGGCTTGCCCAAGCAGTAGGACACCTTGCCGTCCATGTCAGAGACCAGTACGCGGTGGTTCTTGGTATCCGCGATATAAATGACGTCATTCTTAACAAAGATACCCAGGGCATCCTTGTACTCGATGATGTCACCGGCCTTCAGCGTGATCTCTGTCTCAGAGGCATCCTTCATGGAAACAGGCTCACCGGTGT
This sequence comes from Acutalibacteraceae bacterium, assembly GCA_045537135.1. GTDB lineage: Bacteria > Bacillota > Clostridia > Oscillospirales > Acutalibacteraceae > UBA5905. The sequence continues at coordinate 15,523 of JAZSOW010000074.1, read as the reverse complement.
AGACGAGATCCGGCAGGGTCTTGATCAACTTGTAGGAGGAATCGGTGATGTGCACCTTACCGGCAACACCGTCCAGGATGAACAGACGCCCCTGCTCATCCGTGCAGATGTCGGTAATCTCCTCAAAGAGCTCCGGCAGACCCAGCGAATCAACAGTGATTGCCTTTGCCGGCACATACACCGGCTTGGTGTAGGTCATACCGGGGCCCTTCGCAGCACCGTCGACCCAGTAGTTGTAGGATTCATAGACGTTCTCGTTAGTGCCGGCAGAGGATCCCCGGGGAGGGATCGCAAATACAGGCGAGGCAAAGAGCGTCAGGAGCATAACCGGCAGTAACAGGTACTTGATCGCCAGCTTTTTCCAGTTAAACATAGATTTTTTCAAGCTCTACCCCTCCTTTAACCCTTAATACCGGCGCTACCCATGGTCTCTTTGATACTGCTCTGAGAAATGAGGTAGACCAGGATGGGCGGGATCATCATAATGACGTTGGCAGCCATCGAAGCGCCGGTACGGGCGATACCACCGGCGGCGATGGTGCCCAAAACCGTAGGCAGCGTTTTGAGTGCTTCGGTGAAGATGGTACCACCCGCGGTCAGAGCCCACATGTCACGGAAGGCGAACAGCACCAGCGTCAGCACGCAGGGGCGCACCATGGGGAAAACGATCTTCCAGAAGGTGCTGTTCCAGCTGGCGCCGTCGATACGCGCCGCTTCGATGATGGCGTTGGGGACGTAGCCGTCCATATACTGCTTCATCAGGAACACACCCATGGCAGATGGGATGTGCGGAAGTATGTACACCCAGTAGGTGTCGATGATTCCCATCCCAGTGTAGATGAGGTAACGGGGAATACCCAGGGTATAGGCGTTAAACAGCAGGGAGTACTGGATGATCATGAAGATGATCTTGCCGTGCTTGATATCCGACTTAGCCAGCACGAAGGAGGCCATACCGGAAGCCAGCACGTGCAGGACGGTACCCACGATAGCCAGCATAATGCTGTTGCCCAGGTAGCGGGACAGCGGGATGGACAATCCGGAGATCAGCTCCGGCAGAATGGTGTAGTTGCCAATGGTAGGACGCTCTACCGTGATGAGCTTAGGAGGGAAGATCAGCAGCTCATCCAAGGGTTTAAAAGAGGTGACCACACTGTACACCAAAGGCAACACGGAGAAGGCACCAAAGGCGAACAGGAACAGGAAGAACATGAAGTTACCAAACTTGGAGCGCGTATACTTACGCACCTGCACGCGGGTGTTCTTATCCTGCGGAGTAAAGACTGCTTTAATTGTTTTCCACATGTTAAGAACCCACCTTCTTCAGCATTTTCGCGATGACCGATCTAGTACCGACCATCATCAGGAACAACACAACGGACAACGCGGAAGCATAGCCCATTTCATACCTAACGCCGCCAACGTCGCTCAGATAAGAGACAATGGTATCGGCTACGTAACCAACGGTGGGATAGCCCGCCAGTGTGGTAATGGTGCTGCTAATAGAGAACGCGCTGGCGATCTGCATGACCGCACTGAACAGCAGCATACTGGACATACCAGGCAGGGTGATGTACCACAGCTCCTGCCAACGGTTGCGGATACCGTCCACGGCACCGGCTTCAAACAGCTCCGGGTTGATGTTCTGCAGACCGGAAATGTTGGCCAGGAAGGAGGTACCCATACTCATCCACAGCTGTACCATCACCACGATGGGCACGATGTACTCCTCGGTGGACAGCCACGTGATGGGTGAGGTGATCAAGCCGGAGGACAGCAAAATGTTGTTGATATAGCCGTAGCTGTCCGATGCAAACAACAGGTTCCAGATGGTCATGGCACCACCCACCAGGGAGGGGGTGTAGAACATGAAGGACAGGAACGTGCGCATGCCAGGACGGAACTCATTGATCATCCACGCCAGCACGAAGGACAGCAGGAAGCCGGCAGGGCCGGTCAGAACAGCCAAAACAATGGTGTTCTTGAGAACAATGGGAAAAATGTCATCCTGGATGAACATACGCAGGTAGTTATCCAGGCCGGCGAAACTGGGCAGGTTCACCATGTCGAAGTTAAAGAAGCTCAACACGATGGAGGACAGCACCGGCAACACCGTCATGATGACAAACAACACCAAGAACGGTGCTAGGAGTGCCCACAGCTGCCACCGTTCTTTTACGATGTCAAGAAATGTATGTTTCATAATTTACACCCCTCTTACGCGTCCGGATCCACGTTGATGTACTCCTGGGTCTTGCGCTCGATCTCCTTGTCGCAGATCTCCGCCCAGTCAATGATGGCTTCCTTACTGGAGGACTTGCCATCCTTGGTCGCCCAGAACGCCTGGTCAATGGAACGGCCCACGTAGTAGCTACCGGGCACCTCGGGAATCTCGTCCACGTGCTTCCACTGTTCGTTGATCACGTCCAGAGCCTCGTTGTCCCAGGACATACGGTTCACGCCCTCCATGTTGGCGGAGCCTACACGGCCGGTCTCACCCAAAACAGCCTCGCACTCGGCAGAATAGCGATACTGGGTCTCAGCGGATACCCACCACTTGATAAACTCCCAAGCGGCATTCTTATCCTTGCTGGACTTCATGATGGTGCAGGCGGTGCCGGAGCCGGCAGACACATTGTTGATGGTACCATCCGCTTGCACGGTGCCGGGGATAGGAGCGATGGCCCACTTGCCCTCGATCTCGGGGGCGGCCACCTTATAGGTCAGGTAGTTAGTATAAGCGGCAATACCGATGGGCATGGTACCCACACGGAACTTCTGGGTGAAGTTGGAATCCTGGGGCAGGCTGTACTTGGTGTAGTACTCCGTCCACTCGGTGAAGGCCTGGATGGACTCGGGGGCGCGCAGGTTAGTAGCGCTCTTATCGTCCAGATACATCTTGCCGCCCTTCTGCAGGATCAGGGTGGGCAGGAAGGAAGCGGAGTTCTTGGCATAGGGCAGGTACACACTCATGTTGTTACGCTGCAGGATGCCCATGGCGGTCTTAAACTCTTCCCAGGTCTTGGGTACCTCAATCTCCAGCTCCTCGAGAATATCGGTGCGGTAGAACATCACTTCAAAGCTTTGGGTATCCGGCAGACCATAGCACCCATCGCGGTACCAGTACGGCACATCCGCACCGTCGTGGAATTGCCCTAATGTCTCTTCAAAGTCGTCAAAGTTTGTCAAGTTATACAAGACGCTTCGCATAGCCAGGTTAACCGTCTCACTTCGTGCCATATGTAGATATAGGTCTGGTGAGTTGTTTGATATAATACCCTGTACCACGCTGGCGTTGACCTGCTCCACCTTCACCGCGATATTCTTCTGCGGGGTGAAGCTATCCTGGATGAGGGTGTTGAGCACCTTCACCTGGTCGCGACCCCAGTTAACCCAGATCTTGACAACCGGCATGTTGGAGCCATCGCCGCTGATCATGGTGGAGGAGCCATCCACGAAGGAGTTGATAAAACGGCGGATGCCGAACATCAAGCTCTCCCAGAAGGTGGCCTCCGGGGTCTCGAAATCCTGCTCGGGAGCGGCCAAAACGATCTGATCCAAAGACAGATCCATGGTAGTGATATCGTACAACCAGGCACTGAGGGTCTGGTGTGCACCGTAATAAGAGGTAATCTGCAGATGCGCCTCGTACAGGCTGGACTTCATGGCATCGACAATACGAGCCATATTGTTAACGGCACCCTTAAGCTCGCCGTTAACCTGCAGAGTAGTACCGATCTCCTCACCCAGCTTGACCAACAGCTCATAGTTAGTCGCCAGCGTCTCCTCGAAGCCGGGGATCTGCTTATGAAGCTCGTAGTCACGGTTGGGGTCGGGGGATTCGCCGGTGATCATAACCATATCCAGGTACAGATCGCCCAGGGAGTTTACAATGGCCTCCAAGCGGTCGAACACCTCAGCAACATCGCCCAGGGTAACGGCCATGGACATGGTGTGCTTACCGGCCTCCAGATAGACCGTGTAGGGCTTGGCATCCTCGCCCTCGGAGCCCAGCTCCTTGAAGCTCCAGCCGGAGCCGTAGGGGAAGGCGATCTCGGAAGCCTCCGCGAAGGGAGTCTTACCATCGATCTTCAGCCAGCGATAGGTCTGACCGTTGGTAACCGTGGCCTGCTTGTAGGCAAAACCGATCTTGTACAGACCGGATTCCTTCACCTCAAACTCCCAGGTGATCTCCTGGTTGGCTGCCTTCCAGCTGGTGCCACCCACATGGTTGATGAGGGACTTCTCCGCACTGCTGGGAGAAATGCTGGCACTGCCGGCATCGGACTTAGCGGCCAAAGAGTAGGCGTTGCGGTAGAGGGTATCCTCCGCCTCGATGATGATCTGCGGGCCGGTATAGTTTTCATAGCTACCGTAGCCGGCAGAGACCTCCTCAAAGCTGTGGAGGACCTCCGGAGGATCCAGCTGCAGACCGGCCACGTAGAACGCGCGACCCTCGACCTGCACGGTGAACACGTGGGTGCCCGCCGTCAGATGGAACTCGTAGGGGGCACGCACAACGCCCATGGCGTCACGCAGGATCTGCGCGACCACGCCGTCCACCTGCTTCTGCGCGGCGTTGACTTGGTCGCCGTTGGAAAGCTCGCGAATGTCGCCGCTGTCCGTCCATAGGGCATACGCCGTCAGCCCATCGCACTCCTGGAAGGGATAGGCGCCATCGATCTTCAGATCAAACGCATACGTCTCTGCTGTATCCAACGCGTTGGTAAATAGCAGCGAGACGTTATACGCGCCATCTGCGGGCACTTCCACAGCAAAGCTGATGACGCTTTTATCCTCCACATGATACAGCGTGCCCAGGCCGGCGTCTTCCTTCACGGTGACGCCAGAGGACTGCTCAGCCATATAACCGGCGGAGGTGACCTTCACCGAATCTGTCGCGATGGGCATACTGCCCGCCGCGGCGTACTCAGCGTACGTCATGACCTCTGTCGCAGGGGTGTCTGCTACGGCCCCCTCCGTTACGTCCGTGGTACCCTCGGCCTGCGTATCAGGCGCATCCGTAGGCTCCGCAGAAGCAACAAAGGGCAAAGCCGACAGCATGACGAACAGTGCTGCGACAAGTGCTAAACCTCTTGTGACAACTTTCATAACTTCTACCACCTTAAAAACTAATCGGAAACGAAAGGCTGACGTTCTCCCACCGGGGAGAGGGATTAAAACGGCCGCGCCGTTTTGGGGATACGATCGAATGAATAGGGGTTTGTTTTGCTTCCATAAAAAGGGCGCAACTACCCCTATACAATTCAGTTACCCTATTGTAGCACAGTTTTGTGCAAACTGCAAGAGGGTTTTGGCGATAAGTTCCATAAAAAGACATAAAATTTGTGAATTTTTTCGTCATTGGGGGATGAATTTGTGCAACATGGATAATTCAGCTGGAAAAATATGGACATTTTGCGGGGTGCGCCAGCAGGCAAAGCCAGGGAGAATGGAAAAAAGCGGTATGGCATTTCTGCCATACCGCTTTGCTCGGTCAGTGCAAAGGAACTTCTACAAAGTTGTCTGGGTCATCCATGTTCCCCGAGGTGGGAATGGTGGTGGTCTTTCGCGTAGTCGTGGTGGTCGTCGGCTTAGTTGTTGTAGTAGTGGTAGTCGTCCTCTTGGTAGTCGTCCTCTTGGTCGTGGTGGTTGTGGTCGTCCTCTTGGTCGTGGTGGTGTTCTCGTCGTTCAGGTCGATCTCCCCATCGTCGTTGCCGCTGCCGGCGGAGGGACGGCGGGTAGTGGTGGTCGTGGTGGTCGGCTTTTGTGCATTGCCGGTGTCGATGTTTTGGCGGGTGGTGGTCGTCCCATTAGAAGGGCGGCCTACCGGATCGCTGTTCTCCGGCTGAGAGGGCGTGTCATCGTCAGAGGAGGGGTTGCTGTTCTCCGGCTGATGCTCCAAGCCGTCGCCGGAGGTCTCCCCGCCTTCGTCATCCTCATCGGGATCGCCAAAAAAGCCGCCGACCTCGCTGCTGTCGGTATCCTTGTCCCTATCCTTGTCTTTGTCTTTATCCTTGTCGCCGCCGTTACAGCCGGTCAGCAACAGCAGTAGCGCCAGCAGCAACGCCAACATCGCCTTACATTTCATGGATGGTCACTCCTTATGAGTTATATAGGATCTGCCCGATGGCAGGAGATGGGCTGTGAATATCATAGCATAGTTCACTGAAAAGTGCAAGAGGTTGTTTGCGGGGGGTGAAGCTTGACGGCGGGAGCACCTCCACAGAGGCCGTACCCCTCTGTCGTCGTGACGTTCGCCTACGGCGAAGTCCGCCGACATCTCCCCTTCACCGTAGGGGACGGTGCTTGCAACGTCCCGCGTTGGTTTGTGCGAATTTAAACTCCCCCACCGCCCATGCGGGCGGAGCCCCCTCAAAGAGGGGGCCTTGTGCACTCCTCCGCCCTACGATCTGGCCGCATGGTCTGTGCGAATCTGAGCGGTGCGTCGTGAACGCCGCACCCTACAAGGGAGTGTGCTAACCTTAATAACCACATAAAAACAGCGGGGGCATGATGACCATATCCCCGCTGTGAGCGTAATCAGCCTAACGGCACTTCGATGAAATTGTCGGGATCGTTGAAATCGCCGGCGGTGGGAACGGTGCTGGTGTTCTCGTCAGCATCCACGTTCGAGTTGGTGTTGGCGTCGGTATCCCCCAGGTCGATGCTTCCATCATCGCTTTGAGAGGTATTGGTGTCCGGCTTCTTGGTTGTGGTGGGCGTGGTGGTATCCCCCTGCGGCGCGTCCAGGTCGATCACGCCATCATCGGTGTTATTGGTGCCCGAGGTAGTGGTATCCCCCTTATCCACAGGGGCGGAAGTGCCGGTGTCCGAGGAGGTATCGCCCCCGGTGCAGCCGTTGCAGCCGGCCAGCGCCAGCATCAGTGCCAGCAACAACGCCAGCGTGATCTTACGTTTCATATATATCGCTCCTTTTTATCACTATGTGCTAATGGTCTGCGCTTATCATAGCACAGTTCGTCCCAAAGCGCAAGAGGCGGTTTTCGGGAGAAGTCCGGGAGCCCTCATCCGTCACGGCTTTACCCTGCAACCCCTCCGACCTCGCTAACGCGCGGCCACCTCCCCTTACACAGGGGAAGGCTTAATGGGTCTGTGCGAAAAACGCCCCCGGCAGTAGCCTGCCGGGGGCGTTTCACTTGGGATCAGATGCCGTTGGTGGGATCCAGATCGATCTCGCCGTCGTCGGTACGAGAGGCGGAGATGAGCTCCGTCACCTCGTACTTGCGCACATCGATCTCAGGAGTGGTATACTGTTTCTTCATTTCATTCACTCACCTTTCTTCAATGTACGCTTATTCAGCGGTAAACCAGGTAGCAGTGCCGTCGGTACCGTTGTAGATGCCCTGGGCGGTAAACGCCACGCTCATATCGCTGTAGACCAGGATCTCGCCCACGCCATCGCGATAAACACGCATGTAGGAGCGCGCCACCAGCTTGGTATCCTTCAGCCCCTTGGTGATGCCGCGAACCAGCATGGTGTAGGTGACCTCCTGGGTCTCCTGATCATACTCCCAATAGTTGTCCAGCTTCTCGCCGGAAACGGAGGTGACGCCCGCCAGACCCTCCGCCTTGGTGGTGTCCACCGTCAGCTTGTTGGGGCCAAGCACATTGGCGTAGCCCAGCAGCAGACCGCGCTCACGGATCTCGTAGTGGAGACCATCGAAGCGAATCTTGCTGGTGGTCACGCCGTCCTGATCGGCGGTGTAGGTGGCCGCCACACGCAGAGCGGTCTTTTCCACGCCGTCCTGCACATAGATGGCAGAGCCGGGAGTGGTCTCGCCCTCCACGTTGCCGTCCTGGTCGCCGCCGGCCACATACTGATAGCCGGAGGTAATGTCATTGAGCATAGAGGAGCCGTCCAGCGGAACGACGGAGATGTCGTCGATGTAGAACTTCTGGAACTCAGCGGAATAACCACCGGCACCACGAGGAGTGGCGTTGATACCGAGGATCAGGTTGCCGCCCACGGCATTTGTGTTGCTGACGTTGAGCAGCATGATACGCACGCGGGTCCACTGGCCGCGAGGCACTACATAGCCTGTGGAAACGGCCTCATAGATCTTAGCCTTATCCTTGAGCGTGGAATCGCTGAAGGAAGACGTGCCCTCGGCGGCGGTCAGCCAGAAATCAAGAGCCGGGGTGCCCTTCGTGGTGTAGGTGTCCATATACACCCAGAAGGTGAGCAGGTAGCTCGTACCCAGCTCCACCGTCTGGTTAGCACCCAGGTCGTTCTTCAGCAGGAACTGGGCGCGGAGGTTACCGGTGCGGGCGGTGCCGGCAGGGGCAGACACCATCAGGGAACGGTTACCGGTGTGGGCGATGTCGTCCGACACAACACCGGTGAAGCCGGCGTTGCGGATATCCAGATTGGTGCCCACGTCGGTGTACTCCATGGTCATGGTATCCGCGGAGGCGGACAGCTTCTCCACCACGATGTCATCGATGAAGAAGGTGCCGGTCTCCGCCTTGTTACTACCGAGACCCATACGCAGGTAAGCGCCCTCGGTCTTGGAGGCATCCTTGAGCTTCACATCCTCCAGCATCACGGTGACCTTGCTCCATACAAAGCCAGCGCCGATTTCCTGGTTGGACCACTCGGTGTCCTTGCCGCTGGCGCCGTAGGTCATACAGCGCAGAGACTTGTCGCCACCGGCGGACCAGGTGGAGGTATCGTTAGAAGCGATCAGCCACCAGTTAATGGTGTGGTATTGCTCGGCGGCGTTGTAGTTGGGGCGCATAATCCAGAAGGAAACGCGGTAATCATAGCCTTCCTGAATCTGGATATAGTTGCCATCGTGGTCGGTGACCATCCACTGGGCACGGGTGGCACCGCCGTGGTTGCTCACCACATACAGAGAGCGGTTGGCACCCGCACCGGCGGTGTGGTTGCCGGAGGTGGTCACGTAGGCGGTGTTGGTGCTGACCATGTTCAGGGGCTTGAGATGATTCAGTTCCTCGAAGTCCATGCCGGTGGCCTTGTGGTTCGCCTCGTCATACTCCTGCACATAGACATTATCGATGTACAGGTAGTCGCCGTCGGACAGCACCACGTTGAGGAACAGGGTCAGATCCAGGGTGTCGCCCACGGTGCTGTTGGTGTAGCCTACCAGGTCGGTCACTGTCAGGGTGATCATGGTCCACTCGTTAGCAGGCAGGGACACGATCACCTGGCTCTCGTCCTCGATCTTGTAAGCCGGCTGATCGCTGAGGTTGCCGTTGTTGGAGTAGGTGGTACCCAACTGGAAGGGCACGCTCTTGGCGGTCTCGGTGTAGGCCATAAAGGACACCACGTAGTCGTTACCGCGCTTGACAACGGTCTTGGCACCATTCTGCATCAGTTGATGCTTGGGAGAGGTGCTACCGGTGCCGCCGCCCAGGGAGATGGCCACGGAATAGCCGCCGGTGGCGGTGCCGGGCGCGTCCTTGCCAGTGGTAGCATCGTAGTTGTGCAGGTAGGAGAGGATACGGCCGGAGCCGTTACCGTTGAGCAGGTTGCCGACGGCACCCTTGGCGTAGCCGGTGCCGTTGTTGTTGGCGTAGGTGTTCCAGAAGGTCTTGTACACCTCGGTCTCGTGGGTCTCGCCCCCATTCAGCCGCCACTTGGCATTGAGGGTCAGCGCGGTGTCGGGGCACAGGGTGTCGGCGGTGTACTGCACACCGTCGGCATCAAACCAGCCCACGAAGGTGAAGCCCTCACGAGTGGGCTCCTCCGGCAGCTCCATGGGGGCACCGGGGATGGAGGAAGCCTGGCGGTAGAAGTTGATGCCGTCATTGTTGTGGAAGGTGTTGGTCACCACGCGGGAATCGGGCATGTACTCCATCACGATGTTGTCGATGTGCACCTCCACGTTGCCGGCGGTGCCGCTGTACAGGCCCATCAGCCAGGCGTTGTCGGAGGGGGCGGTGAACAGCACGCTGTGGGTGACCCACTCGTCGGACACGTCGGCGGCGGTGATGGTCTTGGTGCCGCAATTGCCGGTGGTGGCGTAGCCGGAGCCGACGGAACCGGTCAGAACGGACACGTCGATCTTTGCCTCTGTCTCACAGGTGACGACCTTGTAGTCAAAGGTGAGCAGGTAACGCACACCTTTGGCAGCACGAGACTTATCGGAGTTGGACACCACGGTGGTGCCGTTAATGGTGGTCTGCCAGGAGTTCAGGTCACCGTACAGACGGAAACCAATGTTCTTTTCTGCAGCGCCGGTCTTGGTGAGCTTCATATAGCCCTCGCCGTCGTTGAGAATGTAGCGGGCCTCACCGTTGCCGGTGACGGAGTTGTCACCGGAGCCGGGGCCGTTCTGACCGTCACCGTCGCCGGAGGTGTTATCCTCCGAGAAATCCGGCTTGTAGCCGGCGGCGGTGCTGTTGCCGCCGGAAGCGTTCTTCACCGGCTGGGTATCGAAGTTACAGGTGAAGACGTTCCAATTGGTGTCGTCGGCGCTGACACCGGACCAAACCATGCAGGACATCAGCATGGCCAAAGACAGGAAAAGCGCGAGGGTCTTTTTGCTGAAATTACGCATAAGGGTCTCCTCCTTCGTAAAATGTGGGGCGTAACGCCTTGCGGCGGCTACACCTCATCCGTCTGCCCTTCGGGCAGCCACCTTCCCCTCAAGGGGAAGGCTTAATGGGTCTGTGCGGGCCCTCAAAAGGCTTCCCCCTAGGGGGGAAGCTGTCGCGCCGCAGGCGCGACTGATGAGGGGTGTCCACTGTCTCCCCTCTCCGTCACGGCTTCGCCGCGCCGCCTTCCCTTTGGGGAAGGCTTTTGAAGCCTGTGCTGTTGCTTGCTATAAAGAAGAAAGCTCGATAAATGCAAACAAGCCGATGGCGCGTATCGGCTTCCTCGCGGAGCGTATCTCTCCACGAGGTCATCCTACCACACCCGCTCGGAGTTTGCAACTGTTTTTTGGCATTTCGATACAAAATCGCCGGGTTTCCCTGCGCAATCACCACATTCTTTTGACGCTTTTCTGCATCATGACGCTATATATGTAATTATTTATTAATTTTTATTACAATTTGTTCCAAGAAAACACTTGCATTATCAAGAAGCTTGTGCTATAATGCAAAGCGCCTATAAAGGGCGAGTGTCTCCCATACGCTATGGCGCATAGTCGTAACCGTCGGGCGATATGGGTCAAATGCCCCGTAACGCAAGCAACAAAAAATATTTCCAGAAGGAGGAAATAGCATTATGAACATGCGCATTTTCAGCAAAAAGACCTTAGCGATCTTCATGACCCTGGCCATGCTCATGTCCTGCATGGTCTGGTCCGGCGTATCCGCCGCGACCGAATACTTCTGCAATTTCACAAACTACGGCATTACCGCTAATACCGACATTGACAAAGCCCACGGTTCCACCGCTACCGTGGTGGACACCGGTGAGGCGGACTACGGCTCCGCTATACGCTTGGAGTACAATACCGGTGCTACCGGCACCAAGGCCGGCTTCCGCTTCTTTGGTAACAGCAGCGGTAGCGACGTCACCTCCAGCAACGGCAAGGTGCAGTACAACAGCGGCTCCGCCATGGGCTACTTCTACGTGGAGTTCGACTACAAGGTGCTAACCGTAGCCGGCAATGTGGACCTGATCGCCGCGTGCGGCTCCTTTGCTTGGACCGGCGATGCCTTCAACGCTGTGGGCAGCCAGGAGGTCATCGAGACCTTGAGCGGCGCCACCGAGTGGAAGACCGCCCGCGCCGTTGTACAGAGCAATACCGCTTCTAACTCTGCTGTGCACATCTTCCTGCAAAGTGCGGCTCCTGGCGACGCTGCCGGCACGGCTGTCCTGGTGGACAACGTGCGGGTCATCAAGGATTACACCCCCCTCTCCGTGACTCTCGACTATGGCTACGGCAGCAAGACCGAGAACGTGCCCGGTGCGGAGGGCAATGCCATCCCCTTCCCCACCCCGGTGCGTGACGGCTACGTGTTCCAGGGCTGGTTCACCGCCGCCAACGGCGGGGGTGACAATGCTGCCGGCACCGTCTACAGTGCGGCCAACAACAACGCCACCTACTACGCCTACTGGACCGAGAGCGAGACCAAGTCCACCATCCAGTTTGACATGGGTGCCGCCCCTGCCATCGATCCCATTGAGGGCGAGGCGGGCGTTGCGGCCACTCTGCCCACTCCCACCTACGACACCTACGCCTTCGGCGGCTGGTATGAGGATGCAGGGCTGACCCAGGCTACCGACGGTCTGTACCCCGCTGTGGGCGAGGTGAAGACCCTGTACGCCAAGTGGACCAAGATCGACTATCTGACGATCAAGTGCGACTTCGATACCCAGCCCAAAAACAGCAGCGGCGGGAACGCCGGCTACACCCCCACCAACACCGGTAATGACAACAACGATGCCAACAAGGACGTCAACTACGTGCTGGAGGGTGGCGAGGGCTACATGAAGCTCACCCCCCAGGGTGACGAGGTGCGCACCTCCGGCTTCCGTGTGTTCGGTAACGAGTGGCATACCATCATCAACGGCACCCAGGTGCTGGGTGACACCGACAACTCCCGCGCTCTCAAGGGCCTGCCCTACCGCATCACCTTTAAGTACAAGGTAGTGGCGCTGGACGTGAACGTTTCCCTCAACGTGCACACCGCCGACGGCGCTCTGAATTCCGACATTTACGCCGAGGCGAATGAAGCCCTGCTGGTGGCCAGCAAGGCGCTGACTCCCGCAGACGTTTCCGATGAGTGGGCCACCTTTGAGTGGGCCGCCTTCACCGCCCTGGACACCGCCGCCTTCCGTGTGGGTGTCAACCCCGGCGGTAACAAGTCCACCACCGGTATCGAGATCCTCGTTGACGATATCGTCATCCAGTGGATGCCCGATGCCCGCTACACCAATGTAACCTACGATCACAACGACGGCACCGGCACCACCGAGACCGTCAAGCTGGTCACCGATGACCCGCTGAAGACCCTCCCCTACATCCTCGGCGCTCGTCACGTCGGCTGGGCTGACGCCGCTGAGAATGGCAACCCGGTGACCACCGTTCCCGTGAACGACACTACCCTGTATGCCCAGTGGACGCCGGACGCTTCCGTCACCAGCGTCTCCTTTGAGACCAACGGCGGTAACGTCATCACCGACGTGGCCGGTGTCGCCGGTACGGCTGTCACCCTGCCCACCCCCATAAAGGGTGTCTACAAGTTCGGCGGCTGGTACCTGGACGAGAACTTCGAGACCAAGGCTACCAACGTGACCTTCCCCGAGGAGGGCACGCTGACCCTGTACGCTAAGTGGAACGAGCCCGATCCCAGCAGTGCCTACTTCTATCCCTCCGGCCTGATCGGCACCATGGATTTCGAGACCGGCGAGGCGGCCGACTACATGTGCCAGACCGTCAGCACCGGTAAGATGGAGATCAGCGACGTCCAGACTCACACCGGTAAGAAATCCTTCCTGCACGTGTTCAAGAGCGGTGACAACGCCCAGCGCGGCCGTCCCCGTATCGCCCTGACCCTGGGCGACGCCACCAAGAAGGATGCTCTCCAGGTGAAGGCCGGGGAGAACTACACCATCTCCTTCTGGATCCGCTCTGACCGGCAGCTGAACAAGTTCACCTTCTACGCGGCCACCATGGGTGCTTCCGATTTTGGCACCATGATCGATAAGACCACCAGCAGTGGTGGCGACGTGCACACCCTGCAGAATCTGGATTACTATGCGGTGGGCAGCGACAAGATCAACGCCAGCTTCTCCGCCAAGGAGCCTTCCGAGCTGGTGCTGCAGGCCGAGCAGTGGACCCGGGTGGTCATGCACATCCCCTCCATCGTGCTGGATGACGCCAACGATGTCAACTACCTGACCATCGGCTACACGTTCTCCGATTTCACCCCCGGCGATAACGCTCCCAACTGCAACGTGTACATCGACGACGTGGCGGTGTACGGCGACATCGATGTGAAGGGCACCTCTCTGGGCTCCCAGAGCTTCGAGACCGGTACCATCGACAACTTCGATGATTCCGCCCGGTACAGCATGCAGGTGAGCACCGATACCGCCCACACCGGCAGCGCGTCCCTGAAGGCCACCCTCTCCGGCAACTGCGGCGGTCAGCGTCCCCGTCCCCGTCTGGTTCTGAAGAACGGCGACGCCACCACCGCCACCAACTTCGTGGTGGAAGAGGGTAAGAGCTACACCGTGTCCTTCTGGGTGAAGTCCTCCATCGACACCGGCGTATTCACCTACTACTTCGCCACCATGGGCAGCACCGACCTGAGCTCGATGATCGCCACTGACGCCAGCGGCTGTCACACCCTGCAGCCCCTGAGCTACTCCAGCGCCGGCCAGCCCAAGAAGGACGGTGGCAACAGCGCCTGGGGCACCGCCGTTGAGGCCGGTAACATTCAGTTAACCGCCAACCGCTGGACCCAGATCGTTGCCACCATCCCCGCTGTTGTCCTGGATGAGGCGGACGTGGTTAACCACCTGGCTCTGGGCTACACCTGCGGCTACTTTGATGATAATAACAAGATCATTGACCTGTACGTTGACGATATCGAGATCTACGACGGCAACATCACCGATGGCGACGAGATGCTGGATAACATCACCTCCGCTTATCAGTACGTGGCTGGCGGCGATCAGGACGGCAACGTGGTGGGTGAGACCACTCCCGGCTCTGCCATCTATGTGCAGGACGGTGTGCAGAAGACCGCCTTCCGTGTGGCGGCTAAGTACACCGCCGGTGATGCCATCAACAAGGTGATCATCAACGGCCAGTCCTATGAGATCGTGGAGCGCGGCATGCTGCTGGGCTATGCCAACACCCTGAACGGTGCGGATCTGACCCTGGAGACCACCAAGGCGGAGGGTCTGGCGGGTAAGGCGTCCACCGTCACTCCCAAGAACTACTGGGATGAAAACTCCGGCACCAACCGCGTCACCTACACCATCCTGGTGCGCGGCGTGACCTATGAGCTTAAGGACGTGGAGTTCGTCTCCCGTGCCTACATGGTCATCCTGGTGAACGGCAAGGAGACCGTGGTCTACAGCGATATGAGCGCCACCTTCTCCGCCCAGAGCATCTACACCGCCTCCGGTTCCACGGCAACGTGGTTCTCCTGATAGCGTACATTGAAGAAAGGTGAGTGAATAATATGAAAAAGCAGTATACCACTCCTGAGATCGATGTGCGCAAGTACGAGGTGACGGAGTTCATCTCCGCCTCCGGTACCGACGACGGCGAGATCGATCTGGATCCCACCGCGGGTCTGTAAGAAACGCGAAAAAAGGCCGCTGTGCATTGCACAGCGGCTCTTTTTTATAGGGTGTGTGCGGGCCTTGTAAAGGCCCTCTTGTGTAAAAGGGGCTGGCATTTGCGAAGCAAATGAATGGGGGATTGTTTTCCTGCCCTCATTTACTGCTGTACTCCACACCCCCTCATCCGTCTGCCCTCCGGGCATCCACCTTCCCTTACACTGGGAGAAGGCTTGTGAGGTCTGTGCAAACCCTCAAAAGGCCCCCTTGTGTAAAGGGGGCTGG
>JAZSOW010000023.1:0-2439 GCA_045537135.1 Acutalibacteraceae bacterium | reverse complement strand
TATGCCGCTGTTGGCGGCGAGTACGCTATAAATCCCTCTCGTTTGCGGAGCAAACATATCGAGTGCGCAGCATATATCGTGCGCATTTGCGCATATCGAAAATCCCGCAAGGGATTTATATCGACGAAAAAAGCCCCGCCTTAGGCGGGGCTTTTTTCTTATTCCATCACGTTAAGGACTGCCTTCGGCACATATTTGGAGATGTCCTGGCGGTACAGGTGCAGCTCTTTGACCATAGAGGAGGACACCGCCACATTTTCAGCCCGGAAATAGATATATTCCAGGTTGGGGTCGATCAGCTTGTTGACCTCGGCGATATTTTCCTCATAATTGTAGTCCATGTTGTTCCGCAGACCGCGGATCATGTAATGGATACCGTTATTTTTGGAGTAGGCAGCCGTCAGGCCGTCGTACACATCTACCACGCAGTTGGTGATGCGATTTTCCTGCAACGCCTGTTCGATGGCGGTCTTCATAACATCCGCCGGGAAGGAACGGCGCTTGCTGGAGTTGACACCGATGACGATGTATACCACCTCAAACAATTCAGATGCCTTTTTTACAATATCCAAATGACCGTTGGTAAAAGGATCAAAGGATCCGGGATACATGGCGGTTTTACGCACGCAAACCACTCCTCTCTGGCTTCATTGTAACAGAAATCTGGAAAAAGTCAACGCAGGCCGAAGTTCTCCAGCACATAGTCCATATCCTTGTCGCCACGGCCGGACAGGTTAATAAGCACAGAGCCGTGCTCCATGGTCTTGGCCAGCTGCATGCCGTAAGCCACAGCATGGGAGCTTTCGATGGCGGGGATAATACCCTCCAGCCGTGCCAGCTTGAAGAAGGCGTCGATGGACTGCTCGTCGTCGATCACATCATACTCCACTCTGCCGATCTTCTGCCAGAAGGCATGCTCCGGGCCGGAGGAGGGGTAGTCCAGACCGCTGGCCACAGAGTAGACCGGGGCGGGCTCGCCGTTTGCGTCCTTGAGCATCACGGAGTTGAAGCCGTGCATAATGCCCTCGGTGCCGTATTTCAGGCTGGCGGCATGGTCGCCCAGCTTGGGGCCTCTGCCCAAAGGCCCTACGCCGTAGACCTTCACCGGGTCGTTCAGGAAGCCGGAGAACAGGCCGGCTGCGTTGGAGCCGCCGCCTACGCAGGCTACGATGGCACTGGGCAGATGACCGGTCATGTCAATAAACTGCTCTCTTGCCTCGATGCCCACCACGCTCTGGAAATCTCTGACCATCATGGGGAAAGGATGGGGACCCAGCACAGAGCCGATGCAGTAGATCGCGTCCTTGTACTCCTTGCGGTACGCGTCAAAGGCAGCGTCCACCGCTTCCTTCAATGTCTGCAGGCCGTGGGTCACCTCCACCACATTGGCGCCCAGGATCTTCATTCGAGCCACATTGGGTGCCTGCTTCTTAATGTCCACAGTGCCCATGTAGATGTCACATTCCAGACCAAAATAAGCAGCAGCGGTAGCCAATGCCACGCCGTGCTGACCGGCACCGGTCTCAGCAATGATCTTCTTCTTGCCCATGTACTTTGCCAAAAGCGCCTCACCCATGCAGTGGTTGAGCTTGTGGGCGCCGGTGTGGTTCAGGTCTTCCCGCTTGGCATACAGCTGCACCCGTCCGCCCATGGCGTTACTGAGCCGCTCCAAGTGGGTCACCGGGGTGGGACGACCCTGGAATTCCTTGCGGATCCGCCGCAGTTCGGCAATGAACCGGCGGCTCTGGCAGATGGTGTAGTAGGCCTCGGTGATCTCCGCCATGGCGGTCTTCAGATTGTCGTCAATATACACGCCGCCGTAAGGACCGAAAAAGCCGTCCTTATCAGGGTAGTTTTCAAAATACGTATCAAAATTCACATTTTCCAAAGTCATTTTATAATCCTCCTAAACGATCGGTTGGTTTACATAATAATCGTGGTATAAGGTCGCCATCGTTTGCCGGGTTTCATAAGAAAACCTCCTAAAATACAAAAAATCGCCCGTGACAGATACACTGTCAAGGACGAATACGTAAATATCCGCGGTACCACCTTGTTTCGCAAAAAGCGCACCTTGCGGGATCCTAACAGATCCCCGGCTACTAACGCAAGCCCTCTGCGTCGCATACTACTAAGAAAACCTGTTCGCTGCGCCCTCCGCGGCCCATTTGACAGTTCGTTTCCCGCCCGGCTCCCAGCACCCCAGGCTCTCTGTGGAGGCGTTTCTGCCCTTATCCCCGCATCAACGGTTTGATAAATTTCCTGTATCATAGCACAGCAAACAGGGGATGTCAACGATAAATTCTGATTTATCGAGCTGTTTGGAATGGTGCTGCGCACCCATACCTCCCTCTTTGAGGGAGGTGGCTTGCCGCAAGGCAAGTCGGAGGGAGTGTAGAAAGTATGTTGCTGCGTCTTGCTTTTTGATAGTACACTCCC